>NZ_JBHGZU010000007.1:0-370087 GCF_042610415.1 Pseudomonas sp. MD330_10 | reverse complement strand
CTCGGACGATTCGGCTGAAATCACCGAAGTATCCGATCAGAAATAAAAATGCCAGTCAGCTTAACTGACTGGCATTACCCTCAAGAGGGCCTCTTTTTTATTGCCGGTTAATCAGTCCGGCTTGCCGTCCACCACACCGGCGGTGTTATCCAACAGGCTCTTGGTCGCCGTTTGCAGGAACGACTCAAGTTTCTGCTTGAGGGCCGCCTCATCCGAAGACTCCGGAATCAGTTTGCCGGTCGGGTTGGCACCCAACTCGTACTGCCACAACTTCGGTGGCATTTCCTTGGGCAGTACCAGGATGCGGTCCGCAGTGACCAACGCCACGGTCTGATCGCTGCCCGAAGGCTTGATCACGCCGAAACCCTTGTCCCCTTCCGGCAGGTTGAGCAGGTCGCGGCCCCAGCACTGGTGCAGAGTTTCCCCACCCAGGCGGCCCATGATGGTTGGCACGATGTCGATCTGCGTACCCACGGTGTGGTCGCGCTCGCCGAACTTTTCCTGCATGCCCGGCGCAATCATCAGCATCGGTACGTTGAAGCGGCCCAGGTCCATCTCAGTGATTTGCTGTTCGTTGCCGAAGCCGTGGTCGCCGACGATCACGAACAAGGTTTCCTTGAAGTACGGTTCCTTGCGCGCCTGCTCGAAGAACTGGCCCAGGGCCCAGTCGGAGTAACGCATCGCGGTCAAGTGCTCGTTGAGGCTGCCACGGTCAGTGACTTTCTCCACCGGCAACGGCGTCGGCAACGCGTACGGCGTGTGGTTGGACAGGGTTTGCAGCAGCGCGTAGAACGGCTTGCCGCCTTCACGGGCCTTCAGCTCTTGCAGGCCACGGTTGAACATATCCTGGTCGGACACGCCCCACGTCGGGTCGGAGAATACCGGGTCGACGAAGTCATTGCGGCCAATGAAGTTGGTCATGCCCTGGTTGCTGAAGAAGCCAGACTGGTTGTCCCAGGCGAAGTCGCCGTTGTAGACATACACGTCGTCAAACTTGCGCGCGCTGAGCAACTGCGGCAGGCCCGACAGTTTGTGGCTGCCTTCGGGGGTCTGCATCAGGTATTCGAAACCCGGCAGGTTCGGGAAGCAGGCCATGGTGGCAAACATGCCCTGGTGGGTATGGGTGCCGTTGGAGAAGAAGCGATCGAACAGCAGGCCTTCCTTGGACAATTTGTCGAAGTACGGCGTGATGTTGCCCGGACGGCCCAGCGCGCCCACCGAGTGGCCGGCGAAGCTTTCCATCAGGATCACGACGACGTTCTTGATCGGCAGGGTTTTCTCGGCCGGCGGCAGGAAGTTACGGCGCACGGCGGCGGTGTCGGTATCCACCAATTTTTCCGTCGGCAGTACCAGCATGTCGCGCACGGTCTGGGTCGCCAGCGGCTGCTCCAAAGTGGCCTTCCAGATGTTGGAGCGGTCTTCGGAGAAGCGCGACTTGGCCGCCGCAATCAGCGACAGCGTGCCATTAAGGCCCAACTGGTTGGCGAAGTTGGAGTCAGTGGTGTACACGTCGCCCCAGCGCAGCGGCGGGCCCTGGCGCAGGGTGCCACGGGCGGCGACCACGGCCACCAGCAGGCACACCACGAACACGGCGATGCGCGAATACCACGGCGCCACTTGGCGCGTGCCGATGCTGCCGCCGCTGAACGGGCCGCGCGGGCGCGTGGCGCGGTCGGCGCCTTTGAAGGCCATGCTCAGAATCAACGTACCCACGGCCCACGCCAGCAGGTAACGCACCACCGGGAAACCGTACCAGAGCATGCTCATCACGGTTTTCGGGTCTTCCTTCACATATTGGAAGACCAGGCCGTTGAGGCGCTGGTGAAACTCGCGATAGAAGTCCATTTCCATCAGGCCCAGGAACAGGGCGATGCTGGACGCGACGGTCAACCACAAACGGAAGAACCCACGCGCGGCCATCGCGCGCACGCTGAACAGCGCCAGCAACAGCGGAATGCTCAGGTACACCACCAAGCGCAAGTCCAGGCGCAGGCCGTTGCCGAACGCTTCAAGGAAGGTCGAGGCCGGTGTGTCGAGGATCATCTCGCGGTTGTATACCAGCAGCGCCAGGCGCAGCAGGGAGAACATCACCATCATGACCAGTGCGCAGAGCAGCGTGTATGCCAGATGGGATTTGACGGTCGGTTGCAGCAGACGAGTCGAGGCTCGCTGCTGGCTCAGGGCGTCCGGGTTTGCCATGTCGTTTCAGGACCCATTGGAAGTTGAAGTGACGAAGTATTGCGTGGCGCGAATGGTGCCCGATCAAGGCCGGCAAGGCTATTAAATTACTGAACGGGGAGCTTTACCGCGCCTTGATTGGCGCGCAGCTGGAACCGGGGGGAATTGTCTTGGAGGGAATGTGAAAATTCCGTGCAACGCATATTTCGATACACAAATTTCCAGACCGGACGGCAAGCCCGTGTGGGAGGGAATGGCTCCCTCTCACACATAGCCCCTGAACGCCGTGGTCAGATCCGCACGTTACCGCGCGGGCCGGCGATCGCCCAGATAATCAGGCCCAGTACCGGCAGCAGCAGGATCAGCAGGATCCACAACACCTTGGCCCCGGTGCTGGCGCCGCTTTTGAAGACGTTGATGATCGCCCAGATATCCAGCGCGAGGATGATCAGGCCAATCAGGCCATTGAACGTGGAACCCATGGTGTCGCTCCTAAGTGAGGGCATGCCCTTGTAGGATAGTCAGCCCCTGCCAGGGTTCCGTTTTATTTCAGACATGTACAGCGATTTTCAGGGCTTCCAGGGACGGCTCGGCCTTGATCCCGACCTCGGCGCACAATTCCAGTACCCGTGGCAGGACGTTGCCATAAACCAGCACCACTTGAATCTCATCGTCCAGCAACTGGCTGAAGTTCACCAGCACATAGCCACCGTCTTCCTGGCTCAGGGCGCTCATCTGCACCTGGATGCGATTGAGCGCGGTCAGCGCTTCGGTCTTGGCCAGTTGTTTGGCCTTAAGGTTGAACGCCACACCCGGGCCGAACGACGCGACGATCTGGGCAAACAGGTCGCCATAAGTGTCAGCCTGGAACAGCACCGTGTCCGGCAGGCTGCCGACCACCACCCACTCCCCCAGAGGGATCGGGAAAGTGTCGTCGTAGTTGATATCCGGGTTGGCGGCCAGAAACGCCGCCGGATCGGCGTAGGCCTGAGCGGCCTCCTCGGCGATGCGCGCCACCTCATCCTGGCCCATGACGCCGGCGCTGATGTGGCTGATGAGTTCGACGAGGGCGGTTTTCATGGGCGTTCCTGTTGCGGGCTGATTTTCGAGGGCGCAAAGCCTACACCAGATTCTGCAAACGCGCCGCCGTATCCATCGCGCCCATGGTCTGCGCCGCTGCCAACGCGGTGGCGCCCTGGGCGTCGGTGGCCTTGGGGTTGGCGCCCTGGGCGAGCAGGTAGTCGAGCATTTCGACGCGATTGAACATCGCCGCCATCATCAATGCGGTGCGACCGTCCGACGACGCGGCTTCCACCGGCGTGCCGCCTTCGATCAAGGCCTTAACTACGGGCAGGTTGCCTTTGAACGCCGCGCCGGCAATCGGCAATTGGTTCTTATCGTTAGCGATCAACGGGTCGGCCTTGAACTCCAGCAGCACTTTGACCGCCTCGGCATGACCGTGGTACGCCGCCAGCATCAGCAAGGTGTCGCCATTGTGATTGCGAAAGTTGGCCGGCAAGCCCTTAGCCAGCAGCGCGGCGAGCATGGCGGCATCGCCTTTGCGAGCCACATCGAAAACCTGTTCGGCAAATTCGGCGGCTTCGTCTTCGGTCATTTGTTTGGGGGCAGACATGGGGGCTCCTTGGCGGGTGCGAGTTCAAGTACTGAATATGGCGCCCAGTGTCGCGATGGAGTTCCCCACTGTCATGGCTTTTTTGTCAAAAGTGTCCATAGACACACTCAATCAATAGCGGAAATGGCCACCCTGAATCTGCGCCAATAGCTCGCCAGTGATCGGCACGTAACCATCCGACCCCGGCAGCCAGGCATACACCGGGTCGTTGCCCGCCTTGGCCGGGTCGAAAGCCTCTTCCTTGAGCCGCACCTTCTGGTACTTGAATGTGCCGGTGGTTTCCATCTGCACCTTGATCCGCAGGAACAGCGGCACCGCGTATGGGGGCAACTGGCCGTGGGCGAATTGCAGCAGTTCACGCATGTCCAGCGCGGCCAGGGACTCGCTGGGGGTGATGGCGACCATGCCGGCGCGGCCATTGGTGTTGTCGATTTCCACTCCGTAGGCCACCACTTCGGCAATCTGCGGGTGTTGCAGCAGGACGTTTTCGACTTCGGTGGTGGAGACGTTTTCCCCTTTCCAGCGATAGGTGTCCCCCAGGCGATCGACGAACTGCGCGTGGCCGAAACCGATGCTGCGTAATAGATCGCCGGTGTTGAAATAACGGTCGCCCGGTTCGAAGACGTCGGTGAGGATGACCTTGCGGTTTTTTTCTGGGTCGGTGTAGCCGTCGAAGGGCGACTTGTCATCGATCCTGGCCAGCAGCAGCCCCTGCCCGCCCGTCTGGACCTTGCGCATGAAGCCATCGCCGCCACGGATCGGTTCGCCGCTGTCGTGGGCGTAGTCCACCAGCGCCCAGTGCTGCAGGCAAAAACCGATGGTGTTGTCGAAATTCAACACATTGGTGAAGCCGATGTTGCCGTCGCTGGCGGCGTACAGCTCGCAGATATGAGCCACGCCATAGCGCGCCTTGAACTGCGCCCACACGCCGGGGCGTAGGCCATTGCCGACCATCTTGGTGACGCGGTTGTCGCGGTCGTTTTCGCTGGACGGCTGGTCGAGCAGGTACCGGCACAACTCGCCCACGTAGCCCAGGGTGGTGGCGTTGAACTTGCGCGCATCGTCCCAGAACTGACTGGCGCTGAACTTGCGACGGATGGCGAACCCAGACGCGCCGACAATCGCCGAGCCCCAGCACACACATAGGCCGGTGGCGTGGTACAGCGGCAAGGTGCAATACAGGACGTCGTCGGGGCCCATGTCCAGGGCAATGCGGCCGAAACTCACGGCGGTCTTGGTCCAGCGTCCATGTTTCATGATGCCGGCCTTGGGTAGGCCAGTAGTGCCGGAGGTGTAGATATAGAAGCAGGGGTCGTTAAAGAACACCTGGGCGGTGCTGGCAGGGTTAGCCTGCGCGCAGTCGGCGCTGGCTGCGATCAGGTCGCCATAGCCCTCGGGCAGCGACGCTGACGACTGATCAGGCACGAACCATGTCCGTTCGGCCTGGATCGGCACCTGATCGCGCACCGCGTCATAAACACCGACCAACTCCGCGCCAACCACGATCGCCACCGGGCTGACCAGGTTAAGGCTGTGCACCAACGTCGCCTGGGTTTGCGCGGTGTTGACCATCGCGCAGATGCCGCCCAGCTTGGCCACGGCCAGTACGCACAGCAATAATTCCGGGCGGTTTTCGATAAACAGCGCCACCACATCGCCCTTGCCAATGCCTTGGGCGTGTAAGTGGTGGGCAATCCGATTGGCCTGTCGGTTGACATCGGCGTAACTGAGCACGCGGTCGCCGTACAGCACCGCGTTGCCGTCGGGGTTGCGCAAGGTGGCTTGCTCGAACTCCCAACCCAGCCCGCAAGGTTGGCCGGGGTCGGTGACATTCGCCGCGCGCATGCCACGCACCACGCGCGGCAAAGCGCGAACAATGGCGGGCACCTTACGTAGCATCTTGCCCCAGGTGATCATGTCGTCATGCGGAGGGTTCATGGCGGAACGTCCTTTTTCTTATTCTTCGTATGATCCGCACACAGCAGCATCACCGTAGGAAGCTGCTAAATGCCTTGCAGGAAAATACGTCAGCCCTTCTTCAGCTGTACACGCAGGATTTGAAAAGTTTTGTATCCCGACGGATGCGCTCGGGAAAAAGGGAATTTAGCCGCGCTTAAACAGTCTTTAAACGTAATGAGGCGCCAGTGGCACCGCGCCGGGTAACGCAAAATGCAGGATGCATGATGGCCATTCATGCAAATTGCACGAAAACGAAAATTTCTATTTTTTATAAGGCCATGATTTATAAGGAATTTTTAGTATTCGTTAAGCTGGCACAATCGCTGCACCTATCACTCCATGCTTGCCCACTTGAGCCAATGGAGCTGATAAACATGAGCCTGATCCAAGATAAATTCGCTTCGGTATTTTCCAACTACGACGTCACCACTCAGCCTCGTCCGGACGGCGGCATCCTGTTGACCTTGCGTAACAGTGAAGGCAAGCAGGTCAAACGCTCGATCTCTTACCAGCAATTGCATACTGCCGACCAACTGACCTGGGTGATCAGCGCCATCCGTCGTGACCTAGCTGAGCAAGCCAGTGAGCTGCCGCAGATCTCCATGCTGCAAAGCCAGAATCGCTTCGCCCTGCCGACCTACCACTCCGCGTAAGTCAGCCGCGCACAAAAAGGGCCGCGACGCCGTTGAGCGTCGCGGCCCTTTTTTATGGGCTTAACACAGACCCTGGCGCGCGGCTTCGTTCATGGCCTGTACGCGGTTGTTGACCTGCAACTTGCCGTAGATGTTGCGCAAGTGGAACTTCACCGTGGCCTCGGAGGTGCAGCGAATCTGGCTGATCTCCCAGACGGTCTTGCCTTCGGAAGCCCATCGCAGGATTTCCAACTCCGACGGCGTCAGCGGCTTCCCCCATAAGTTAAGGCGTCTTCTGACGGCATTGGGCACGGTATACGACGACTCAAACGACTCCTCTGGGCGATTCATTGCGTCTCTCCTTTTTATTGGCTAATGCCCGATCACCCTTCGGATTCCTCCTATTGACAGGTGACATAAACACTGAGGCCGCAGAAGAGTTACACAACCCATGCACGTCGTGGGCAAGGGTCCGCATAAACAGCAGAGCCCTACAGATAACTAAGCCACTTCCCACAGCAATTTCAAATTTGCCGGGGTTGAAGATCCTATTCGTTGAGGTTAGTCGTCCAAACCCGGAAAGCGTTCGGCGAGGGTATCGCCCGTCAGCGCAGGCTTGGCGCCCTCGGCACTGTTGAACAACCGCAGCATGACAAAATGCCCATGCTCGCCCTGATCAAACCAATGCGCCATGCCGGCCGGAATCACCAACAGATCGTTTTTTTCGCAGCGTACGCTGTAGACGTAATCGCCAACATGCAGGCTGAACAGCCCCTGCCCCGCGATAAAGAAGTGGGCGTGGGCTTCGCGGCAACGTTGCTCGGCAAGCGGCGGGCGCGGGTCGATGACCGTGAGCACCTCGACGTTGGCATACCCCAGATCATTGATCGGCGCCTTATACGCCTCCATCATCGCACTATCGGTGGCGCCCTTCTCGATCGCGGCCGGTTGCCAGCGCTCGAAGCGCGCGCCGTGCTCGGCCAGGGTGCTGGCGATATCGTCGAGATGGGTCAGCACCTTGTTCGGCGTATCCGGTGTAGCGACGTGGTAGACGGCGACATAACTCATTGAAGGGTTCCTTGGTTCTGCTCGTGCAATCGAAAGCCGATGATAACGGTCGCGGCCAGGGCGGCGACGCTGGCAAGACTAAAGGTGAAGGTCGGGCCCAGCAGGTTCCAGCTGTAGCCGGCATACAGCGCGCCCAAGGCTCCGCCGGTGCCGGACAATGCGGCGTACAGCGCCTGGCCCTGACCCTGTTGTTTAGCCCCGAAGCTGCGCTGCACAAAGGCAATCGCCGCCGCATGGAAACTGCCGAAGGTAGCCGCATGCAGCACCTGCGCCAGCAGCAGCACCCAAAAGAATTCGGCCAATGTGCCTAACAATACCCAGCGCAGCGCCGCCAGCAGAAAACTCGCCAGCAGCACCCGGCGCAGCGAAAAGCGCGTAAGGATACGGCTCATGCCCAGGAACATCAGCACTTCGGCCACCACCCCCAGCGCCCACAGCAGTCCGATCACGCCCCGGCTGTAACCCAAGTGTTCGAGGTGCAAGGTCAAGAAGGTGTAATACGGGCCATGGCTCATCTGCATCAGCGCCACACAGGCGTAGAACGCTAGCACGCCGGGGCTGCGCAGTTGCTTGAGGAATCCGTCCCCGGCCAGGCGATTGCCGTGGTTGGCCGGCTGTGAATTCGGCACCCACAGGCTGGCACCGATGATGCCGGCCATGATCACCACAACCACCACCGGGTAGATGTCCAGGCTTAGCCAGTCGAACAGGCGGCCCATGATGACCACGGTAAGAATGAAACCGATGGAGCCCCAAAGGCGGATCTGGCTGTAGCGCGAGGTGTGTTTTTGCAGATGGGCCAGGGTGATCACTTCAAACTGCGGCAGCACTGCGTGCCAGAAGAATGCATGCAGCGCCATCACCAGCGCCAGCCAGGCATAGGTGTGGCTGACGAAAATCAGCGAGAAGCTCAGCAACGTGCACACCGCGCCAAAACGCACGATGGCCAGGCGGCGGCCGGTGTAATCCCCCAGCCAGCCCCACAGGTTCGGGGCCACGCAGCGCATCAACATGGGGATGGCCACCAGCTCGCCGATGCGCGCGCTGGAGAACCCCAGGTGATCGAAGTACAGCGCCAGGAACGGCGCAGTGGCGCCCAGCAGGGCGAAGTAGAACAGGTAGAAGCTGGAAAGGCGCCAGTACGGGATCAGCATGGTGTGGGGGGCTGCTTCGCAGCCCGGCGCGAGCAAGCTCGCTCACCACAACAATTTTGCTTACCACAGCCAATATTGCGGACGGTCACAGCTGGCCCAGTACCGGGGTCGTCACCTGCACGTCGGCGTTCTGCCCGCGATTGCGCAGCAGGTGGTCCATCAGCACGATGGCCATCATCGCTTCGGCGATCGGCGTGGCGCGGATGCCGACGCAGGGGTCATGGCGGCCTTTGGTGATCACGTCCACCGGGTTGCCGTGCACGTCGATCGAACGGCCCGGGGTGGTGATGCTGGAGGTGGCCTTGAGGGCCAGGTGCGCGACGATGGGCTGACCGGACGAAATACCCCCGAGAATGCCACCCGCGTTATTGCTGAGAAAACCTTGGGGCGTCAGCTCATCGCGATGCTCGGTGCCGCGCTGGGCGACACAGGCGAAACCGGCGCCGATTTCCACGCCCTTGACCGCGTTGATGCTCATCAGCGCGTGGGCCAGCTCAGCGTCGAGGCGGTCGAAAATCGGCTCGCCCAGGCCCGGCTTGACGCCTTCGGCGACCACGGTGATCTTGGCGCCGACCGAGTCCTGGTCACGGCGCAGCTGGTCCATATAGGCCTCCAGCTCCGGGACTTTGTCCGGGTCGGGACAGAAAAACGCATTGTCTTCCACGCTGTCCCAGGTCTTGAACGGGATTTCAATCGGGCCCAACTGGCTCATGTAGCCACGGATCAAGATGCCCTGGGTCGCCAGGTATTTCTTGGCGATGGCCCCGGCCGCCACGCGCATGGCGGTTTCCCGGGCCGAGCTGCGGCCGCCGCCACGGTAGTCGCGCTCGCCATATTTGTGGTGGTAGGTGTAGTCGGCGTGGGCCGGGCGGAACAGGTCTTTGATCGCCGAGTAGTCCTTGGACTTCTGGTCGGTATTGCGAATCAGCAGGCCGATGGCGCAGCCGGTGGTGCGGCCTTCGAACACGCCGGAGAGGATCTCGACTTCATCGGGTTCCTGGCGTTGGGTGGTGTGGCGGCTGGTGCCGGGTTTGCGGCGGTCGAGGTCACGCTGCAGGTCGTCCAGGGTCAACTCAAGGCCGGGCGGGCAGCCGTCGACAATGGCGACCAACGCCGGGCCATGGCTTTCGCCCGCGGTGGTGACAGTGAACAGCTTGCCGAAGGTATTGCCGGACATGCAGGGCGCTCCGTGAAATCAGTTGTAATCACTCAGGGGTGATAACCAAGCGCGCCAGTATACGCGGGCACACCGACTAGTTCATCCTCGAAACCTTACCGGTCGGCATGGGTCCAACCGGCACTTCCCTGATGATGGCGCGATGATGCTGCGAGTTTTGCTGTTCACCCTCACCCTCTTGACCACCCTGGCCCACGCCGCGTCCCCTGTTGTCCTACAACGGCCCATCAGCCTCGACACCGGCAGTGGCAAGCTATTCGGCTCGTTGTTGCTGCCGCAGTCCGACAGCCCGGTGCCAGTGGTATTGATCATCGCCGGTTCCGGCCCCACCGACCGCAACGGCAACAGCGCCGACGGCGCGCGCAACGACAGCCTCAAGCGCCTGGCCTGGGTGTTGGCCCGGCACAATATCGCCAGCGTGCGCTACGACAAGCGCGGCGTGGCCGCCAGCCTGGCCGCCACCCCGGACGAACGCAACCTGACCCTGGATGCCTACGTCGCCGACGCGGTGGCGTGGGGCAACCTGCTCAAGGCCGACAAGCGCATGGGCCCATTGATCGTACTGGGCCATAGTGAAGGTGCACTGGTGGCCGCGCTGGCCGCGCCGCAGTTGCAGCCTGCCGGGGTGATTTCCCTGTCCGGCAGCGCGCGCCCCGTGGATCAAGTGATCCGCCAGCAACTGGCCGATCACCTGCCCCCTGCCCTGTTGTTACGCAGCAATGAAATCCTCGATCACCTCAAGGCCGGCCAGGTGGACGCCGATGTGCCTGGCCCGCTGCAAGGCATTTTCCGACCCAGTGTGCAGCCGTATCTGATCAGCCTATTCCGCGCCGATCCATCGGCCGCGTTCGCCAAGCTGAACATGCCGGCGCTGATTATCCAGGGCACCCACGATATCCAAGTGGGCGTGGACGATGCACGGCAACTCAAGCAGGCCAAGCCCGACGCGCAACTGGTGGTGATCGACGGCATGAATCATGTGATGCGCATCGTGCCCAAGGAAGTGAAACAGCAACTGGCGTCCTACAACGACCCGCAATTGCCCCTTGCCGCTGAATTGGGCAAGCGCATCGTGAGCTTTATCGACGGACTTCAACCCCGTTAAGCAACAAATGGCCTCCAGTCCTGGCAAATCCGGCCGATAAGCCCAGGGTCGACAGTAAAAAGACCGTCGACTCGCTGGGCCTGGACAGGATCGCACCGCATGACAACCACAGAAGCACTACCCGAACCGACCGCCGACACCTCGGCCGCAACACCCGAGGCCGCCGACACGGCGCCTTTGCCATGGGCGGACGTTCAAGCCGAACATTTCAAGATGCTGCGCCTGGCTCCCCTGGCCACCGACCGCGCTACCGGTGCGCGGCCGTTGCGGTTTGTGCAGTTCGGCTATGCCGAGCGCAACGACAAACACCACAGTCTTTTGCGCATGGTCATCCAATTGCCCGGTCAGCGCGTGCGCCGCGAGCAGAACCATTTGGATGTGTGGGTCGACCACGATAAACATCGCGTGCATTTTGGCCCCAGCAACAGCCTGGAGATCGAACCGCCCAACCGTGGCATCGGTCGATTCCTGGTGGCCCAGGCCGCGGCTTGGGCGAAAAAGCACTGGTCCCATTACCGCGTCGATGGCGTCGACCTGTCCAACAAGGACGCCCTCAACGAATCCACGCGCCTGCGTCGCGATCACTTCTTGCGCATCCAGGGTTTCGATGTGGCCTACGCCGATGTGCAGCACCTCAAAGGCAACGTACAGCCCGGTAAGGTCAGCGCGGTGCTGGACAGTTGGAACACCGAGAAGGTGCAGTTCGTGGAAATCCTCGAAGCCGCACAGATGCTGCAGCAGGCCGAGCAGAATCTGCTGGAACAGGAAGTGAAGCTGCGAAAGGAAGAAGAAAAGGTCACCAAGTTCAAGCGCGAAGACAGCGGCTTGCGCTTTACGATTACCTGCCTGGTGGCGTTTACAGTGTTTCAGGCGGGGTTGTTGATCTGGATTGCGACGCACCGATAGCCGTTTGAAAGGCGATCGATGTGGGAGGAGGCCCCCTCCCACATTTTTTAACGGTGTTCCTGTTAAACCTTGGCAGCAAACACCGCTTGATGGGCGCGGCACTGTTCGGCGGTCAACATAAACACACCGTGCCCGCCACGCTGGAACTCCAGCCAGGCGAAATCCACCTCCGGGTACAACGTTTCGACGTGAACCTGGCTGTTACCGACCTCGACAATCAACAGGCCTTTCTCCGTAAGGTGGTCCGCCGCCTCGGCCAACATGCGTCGCACCAGGTTCAGGCCGTCGTCGCCACAGGCCAGGCCCAACTCCGGTTCGTGCTGGTACTCGTCCGGCATGTCGGCAAAATCCTCGGCGTCCACATACGGCGGGTTGGAGACGATCAGGTCGAACCGCTGGCCCGGCAGGCCGTCGAAGCCGTCGCCCTGCACGGTGTACACGCGCTCGTCGACGCCATGACGCTCGATGTTCTGGTTGGCCACTTCCAGGGCTTCAAAGGACAGATCCCCCAACACCACTTCGGCGTCCTGGAATTCGTAAGCGCAGGCGATGCCGATGCACCCGGAGCCGGTGCACAGGTCGAGAATGCGCGCCGGCGGTTGGGCCAGCCAGGGTTCGAAGCGGTTTTCGATCAGTTCGCCAATCGGTGATCGCGGGATCAGCACGCGTTCATCGACGATAAACGACATGCCGCAGAACCACGCCTCACCCAGCAGGTAAGCGGTGGGCACGCGCTCATGGATGCGACGATGCAGCAGGCGCTGTACGTGGGAGATTTCCTCTTCTTCGAGGTTGCAGTCCAGGTAGCTGTCGGCCATTTCCCAAGGCAGGTGCAAGGCGCCGAGTACCAACTGGCGGGCTTCGTCCCAGGCATTGTCGGTGCCATGCCCGAAAAACAGCTCTTCCCCATGGAAACGGCTGACAGCCCAACGGATATGGTCGCGCAAGGTGCGCAGGCGGGAAGTGATCACGGGGCAGACTCCTGGAAAAAACGACTGGCGATTCTAACAGCCTTCGCCTGTACCGACGATGTACGAAGAACCTGGTGCCGTACGTCGGTTTTCATCCAAATTGCCAGTATTGCGCCCAACACGCGCACCTCTTGACATCGCTGCACGCCAGCAACGGCGTACCTTACGATCGTAGCGATTCACAGAAGCGCTCAGCCAGTGGACAATGTCGCAAACGCCCCCCTCACAGGAGCCCCAGAATGTCCGTTCCAAAGACGATGTTTCAACTCAGCGGTCGTGGTTACGCAGCTGCCAATCTCAGCCATGCGACCCTTGTGATCATCGACGCCCAGAAGGAATACCTCAGCGGCCCGCTCGCCCTCTCGGGCATGGACGCGGCCGTGGCCAATATCAAGCAATTGGTCGCCGCGGCGCGGGAAGCCGGGCGCCCTATCGTGCATGTACGTCACCTGGGTACCGTCGGCGGCCTGTTCGACCCACAAGGTGAGCGCGGTGAATTCATCCCCGGCCTGGAACCCAGCGCTGACGAAACCATTATTGGCAAGCTGCTGCCCAGCGCGTTCCACGGCACCGAACTGCTCGACTGCCTGCAGAACCTGGGTTCCCTGGATCTGATCGTCTGCGGGTTCATGAGCCACTCCAGCGTCAGCACCACTGTGCGCGCCGCCAAGAACCTGGGCTTTCGCTGCACCCTGGTGGAAGACGCCTGCGCCACCCGCGACCTGCCGTACAAAGGCGGCGTGCTGAGCGCCGAGCAGGTGCAGCAAACCGAAATGGCCATCATGGCCGACAACTTCGCCACCCTCGCTTTGACCAAAGATCTGATCTGATCGCCGCCGGGATGAGCGGCGGGTTTATTGCCCCGCTCATCCGCTAAGCCCTTTCATTTGGCGCAATTACCCCTGCCCCCGGAACAAGCCGGGTATCTTCCGGTCGAAGGGCCGATACCCTGGAGGAAAGGTCGGGATGAAGATATCCGATGGTTTTGACGCTCGTCGCTTGCGCCCCAAGGGCCCGAGCAATTGGCGTCTGCGCTTGGTGGCCGGCATTGCCGCGCTGCTGGCGATTGTAGGTGTGCTGTTGGCGGGCGCCGGTGGTGCTGGTCTGTTTGGCCATTCGCCGGCCCTGGGCGAACTGAATGCCAGCCCGGGCGGTTCTGCCTTGCTGTTGGGCATTGGCCTGCTGGTGCTGTGGTTGGGTGTGTGGTTGTGGCGCCGCAGCCGACGCCGCATGCGGCAGCCGCTGTCGTTGAACATTGCCTCACACCTGATGAAGAAGCACGACTAGTGGCGCTTGGATAGCGTTTCCTGCGTCCGGCCGCCGCGATTTAGGTAAACTGCCCGCCCTTCGCGGAGGCTGACATGCAAGACGACGATTTTTCCCTGTTCAAAAACGAGCTGCGCGGTGTCAAGCCGATCAAGCATGACCGTGCCGACACCGGTAAACCCAAGACCGATCGCGCGCAGATCGCCAAACTGCGCCAGGCCGCGACCGTGCGCACCGACGCCACCACCGTGGATGGCCTGTCGGACCAGTTCGTCATCGACGTCGGCCCCGAAGACGAGCTGATGTGGGCCCGCGACGGCGTGCAGGAAAGCCAGATGCGCAAGCTCAAGGCCGGCCAGATCCCTTTCGAAGGCAGCCTCGACCTGCACGGCATGACCGTGGAAAAAGCCCGGGAAACCTTATGGGCCTTTCTCGCCGAAGCCACCAAGTTCGAAATCCGCTGCGTGCGCGTTACCCATGGCAAAGCCGTGCGGCTCGACGGCAAGCGGCCAATGATCAAGAGCCACGTCAATACCTGGCTGCGCCAGCACACACAAGTACTCGGCTTCACCTCCTGCCAGGCCCGACACGGTGGCGCGGGGGCGGTGTATGTGATGCTCAAGCGGACCATGATGGAAGGGCGTGACGAGTAGGTAATTCAACAAAAAGCCCAGCGGATTAGCTGGGCTTTAAAGGAGCCTCTCAGAGGTTCAACTGTCGAAAAGCTCTCTTGCTTTCTTCTCCCTCGCCTGCAAGATCATTTTTTTGCAGAGTTATCGGGGTGTCCTCGGCACCGGCGGGGAAGCCCCCACTTGATGCCAATACCGAACAACTCGCTGATGGTGGTCAGGAACAATACCCCCGGCGGCAACCCGACCTTTCCTTCCAGATTGGTTAGGTTGGAGTTCTTCCAGATCGAGAAATCTCAAAGGCGCTGACCGACCGCACGCGGGCCAGGTAGGCGCCCGAGTAAATGCCAGTAACGTCGACGCTCGTTGAACCCGTGCGCTGCACCTTGATCCAGTTTCCGTTGTCCTTGCGCCACTCCACGTCATACGCAACGGCGCCGGTGACAGCCGGCCACGAGATGTTCATGGCGCTAATCGCGATGCCCTGGTTCACGGCGTAGCTCGATGTGAGCGTGACGCTCGCCGGCGCCGGAACGACCGTGATTGGCACAACGCTGATCGGCCGTTCTTCAAGCCGCGCCCCAGTGTCGATGTGAGCGAACTTGCTCGGATCGTACTGAACAGCCGAGATTTCGAACACGCCAGGCTCCGGGCGGGCCACGCTTACCACCTCCAACGGGTTGTCGCCGTAGCGCCGCTGCAGCTTGGCATCGGTCACAGCCGTTACATCGGTGTCGTAGTGGTTCAGCTGGTTGTCGTAGCTGATCAGCGCCCGGGTGTAGCGGGTGCGCTCCGATGCGCTGGAGTAGGTGAATTTGTCGTCGATGACGTTCGCCCGGGTGTACGCGAAGTCGAAGTCAGTAGCGCGCGGCATATCCGCCAGTGTGAACACCTGGCCCTGGGCCCAGTAAGTCATGCCTCGATAGATCGTGGATATGTCACGAAGAAGCGACCAGGCGTCAGCCTTGCTCTGCAGGTTCAGGTTGCAGATGAAGCGCGGCTCTTGGCCGCTCTTCCCGTCCGGCACCAGTTGATCGCAGTAGTGCGAGATGCGATACAGCTCCCACTTGTCCACCATCCAAGGCTTGATGCGCCGGCCAAGGCCGAAGCGGTCGGCCGTGGTGATGTCGTAGGTCATCCAGACGGCGTTGTCAGTCCACGCCTGCTTGAACGTGCCGTCCCAGACGCCGGAGTAAGTGCGCGACACAGGCTCGTAGTTGCTCGGCACCTGCATCTTCTTCAGCTTGGTCTCGACCGTGACGGCCGGAATGCTGCGGAACTGCTCGGCGGAAAACTCAATGTAGAGCAGCGCGGTGTTTGGGTATCGAACCTTCGCATCGATGACCTCAGTGAAGCCTGAGATCTGCATCGTGTCGGAGATTTTGTTGTTGTTCTGGTTTGTGGTCATCCGCGTGATACGCATCAACCAGCCGGTGGCTGCCGTGGGAAGATCAATGCGGCGCGTGCGCTCGGAAAGGCTGGTGGTCTTTCCATCGACCGCTTCACTAAGCACCTGCTGGTAGGCGCCGCCGTCGATGGCCAACTCAATTTTGTACTAAATCCGGTAACCGTAAATGTTGCCGCTGGCGTCCACAGACTGAAGTGCCGGCCAGGCGAAGCGCACGCGAACAGCAGAGAGCTGCGTGTTGTTGATAGCGCGAACCCATGGCGTCCCGCTGCGCAGCTCGGTACTGATGGTAGTCTCGTTCTCGATCGAGGGGATGCCCTGGATATAGCTCTGATCAACCGCTCCAGTGCGCCACTCCCACTTCACGTTCGGGAAGTTCATGTTTCCCTGGGGATCTTGCAGCGGGGTGTTGTCGAGAAAGATATCGCCCGCGGTAGGCGTGCCTTCGAATTCACCTTCGCCGATCGCGATTAGCATTTTGGCAATGGCGATAGAGCGCAGGCTGTCAGGGGCCTCAGTGGGCGTTTTTTGGCTTCTCGGAGCCACCCTTGGCGCCGTAAATATCGAGCTTCTGTGCTGCGCCCATGCTTTTCTCCAGGCAATAAAAAGGCCCGCCGAAGCGAGCCTTTGATGAAGTGGTGCGGACTATAAGCATCCTTGCAGCGCGGCCAATCGCTTATTCGCAATCCAGTTTCCGACCACCACGTAATACTTCGCTTCGGCGCCGGAGCCTTTAGGCTGAATGTCAACGAAGTACTGGGACCCCTCGGTGAACACCGTGTAACCAGTATCGCGGCCAGGCTGAAGAGTTGCGCCAGGCGTACCGCCGAATATCGACTGTTTCTGCCATTCGTACTGGACATATTTAGCCAGCGCCGCGTCCGTTTTTTTTGGAAGTGAGAACCTTGTACGGGCCAGATTGGCGAGCCTCGTTCATGGTTGGCGCGATACACCCCGCCAGCATCGCTACCAGCGCCGCCGCTATCAAAATCCGCATGTCGTTGCTTCTTTGGTTTGGCGGGACTGTAGCATTTTCGGCTTAAAAATCTCTCAGGCGGTGACTTTTTCCAATGCGTCGTCGAAGCTGAAAATTGATGAATAATAGGTGGCACATCTACATTTTTTGGGGGTAAATCCGTTTTCTTGGCTTTCAATCAATGTTTCAAAGCATCACATTGCGCACGCAGGTCTCTGTCGGAGATCGAACCGCAACTACCGTTGTTAGTTTTCGCGTTACACAGATAGCGCTGATCACTGTCGTCAATGCTGTTGCAGCTGCCTCCGTTGGTTTCAGCATTGCAGGCATAGCGTAGGTCGCGGTCGGAGATTGAGTTGCAGCTTCCATGGTTGGTCTTGGCATTGCAGTAATAACGCTGATCACTGTCGCTGATGCTATTGCAACTACTCCCATTGATTTCCGCGTTACAGGTATAGCGCAGGTCGCTCGCGGAGATCGAGTTGCAACTACCATGGCCTTCCTTAGCTCGGCAGTAAGCGCGCTGGTCCGAATCGCCAATGCTGTCGCAGCCAGCAAAGGCATAGCCGCTAATCATCAGCAGCAGTACACAAATCAATCTCATCGCTTTCTTCCTTGCTTTGCCGGGAATCCACCCGGTATCTTCGGCACGCTGGCGCTCTGCCCAGGCACATGTCAAATTGACACTATCACAAGAAAAAGTTCCCTTGCATCTTCAGCAGTCTACCCGCTGTCCAGGCATCCAGCGTGGATGGAATGTCAGTAACCGGGTTGATCCTCACTCCCAGCCGCGGTCCTTATAGGAAGTTTTGTCCTGCTCAGGAACGTCAGTTGTGTAATCTCCCCAGCCCATGTACGAATAGTATTTGCTCATCGCTTCAAAATGGCTGGAAGCTTCGACCTGCAAAGTAAGTAAACGCCGGTCAGTTTGAAACCCGCATCACTTTCGTGGAAATAGACGTCTCAAAACTATCGAAAGAGCCGCGGCTATGAAGGAAGCAGCGATGTTCGAAGATGAGTGAATCACGCGAAGAAAATCACCGAATGTCGCCGTCTCCGAATCAGCTTTCAGAAGAAATAACACGATGAAGCCAACATAGCAGCCTAGAGCACATCCCAAAAAAACCTTCATCTCAGAGCGCGCAAACGCTATGGAGCGTTGAGTTAACAAAGCACCAATGTGGGCGGCGCTTCTTAGCGACTCGTTGAAATTCATAGGCTGGTTCCTTCCATTGATTATTGGCTAACCAATAGTAAATCAACGCAAACCAAACCCCAATCCCCCTACATACATGCCGGTGAGCGGCGGGCGAGGTATGCCTATGTCCGAAAGAATCCCATGTAGCGAGTACGACGCCGAGAAGATCCGCTGCAAGAGCGGTTTCCCTGTCCTTCATTCGATATGCCATGGCGGCCCGCCTGGGTGCCCGACCTGCGGAGTTCCAGGAACCGCCCCTAATGTGCATGCGTGAAGACCTTCCCGCGCACTTGACTCGCCCCGACGGCATGCCTCTCGGCTGGCCGAACAAATAACCACCTTCAGCCGCCCAGCGCGGCAAGGACACCCCATGTTCGCAATAAAACTCACCCTGCTCATTGTGGGCATAACGCTGTACGTGTCCGGCACCGTCTGCTGGATCTTCTGGATCGCACCCGAACTGGTCATGGACGGAGAGACGTCCGACCTTCTCTACGCATTCGGCGGAACCTGCGCCTGGATGCTGTTCACCTTCGGCATGATCGTTCACATCATCAAGACAGCGCGGCCGGCAGCGGGCGGCGGGAGGTAGTTATGGCAGCAGCAGAGCAGATACCCGTCGAGTACCTGTCCGACAAAATCGCGGAGATGGTCGGGACAACGCGGCGCGCGCTCCAGGGCAAGCGCCAGCGCAATATCAACCCGAAAGGGGTATGGAGCGAAATTGACGGCCAGATTTACTACAGCATCAGGAGATATGAGGCGTGGCTAGAAAGCCTATGGGATTGCCCGCCGGAGTTGAATTCGCAGGCCAATCAGTCCGCATTCGCTTCACCTGGCAGTTCAGGCGCTGCGAGACCCTCGCCTACACCCAAACGCCAAAAGACATTAAAGCGGCAGCAGATCTACGCGCTACAGTAATAAGCCTGATCAAACACGGCGTAATGGACGACAAGCGTTACGCCGAGCTTTTCCCGAACTCGACATATTCCACCTACTCCGCGACTCCGTTGTTTGGCGAGTATGCCTAGACCTGACTCGACAGCCGTGAAGTGGTCGGGGGCACCCGGAAAAACTATCGAATCTCCCTCAACCTTTACTGGATGCCGCACCTTGCGCTGCTTCCGATCGATCAGATCACATCAGCAATGCTTCGGAAAATAGCTGGAGAGACGCCGTGGAAGTCGTCGACGGTGAAGCGCTCGGCGATCCAGCGGCTGCACACGATGTTCGAGTGCGCCGTGAACGATGAGCTGATAACCAGGAACCCGGTCGGCTCAATTGAACTGCCGGTGAAGGCAAAGAAACCGGTGGAGCCTTTCACAGTAGCGGAGGCGGATTTGATCATAGGGCACCAGTACGAGGTGCTGACCGGATCAATGCAGGTCTACGCGGCCTACTTTGAGTTCGCGTTTTACACCGGCATGCGGCCTGGGGAGATAGCGGCGTTGCGCTGGGATGAGGTGGATACGGAGTGGCGGGTGGCAAACGTGTGCAGAATCGTGGCTGACTACAAAATCGAGGAGCGCACGAAAACCCGCGAAGCGCGGCGAGTTATGCTGAATAGCAGGGCGTTGAATGCCGTTGAGGTGGCCAAAGGTGTGGCCGAGTTGAGGGCGAAACAAAGCCGGCGGCAGCATAGACAATCGCCGTACGTTTTCCCGCCGACCAAGAACTTCGAGTTCATTCAGCAAGCCAGCGTGACCGACAAGCACTTCAAGGCGGCGCTGGTCGCGTTGAAGATCCGGGCGAGACGGCAATACAACTGCCGCCATACTTACGCTACCATGTGCTTAATGGCAGGCATGAACCTTGGGTTCATTGCTAATCAGCTCGGTCACAGCGTGCAAATGCTGCTGACGACTTACGCCCGATGGATCAACTCCAGTGAAGACTGGAGTGAAGTTGGGAAGCTTGAGCAAAGCCTGATTGGTACAAAATTGGTACAGACATAAACCGTACCCCTCTAGAACCCATACGGAATACAGCTCTGTGACATTGGAACAGAATTACACCGCGATCCTCGGCCAACTCGGCGAGGACGTTTCCCGCGAGGGCCTGCTCGACACGCCCAAGCGTGCCGCCAAGGCGATGCAATACCTTTGCCGCGGTTATGAACAGACGCTCGAAGAAGTCACCAACGGTGCCTTGTTCAGTTCCGACAACAGCGAAATGGTGCTGGTCAAGGACATCGAGTTGTACTCGCTGTGCGAACACCACCTGCTGCCGTTCATCGGCAAGGCCCATGTGGCCTATATCCCGAGCGGCAAGGTGTTGGGCCTGTCCAAAGTGGCGCGGATCGTCGATATGTATGCGCGTCGCCTGCAGATCCAGGAAAACCTCAGCCGCCAGATTGCCGATGCCGTGCTGCAGGTGACCGGCGCACTGGGCGTGGCGGTGGTGATCGAGGCCAAGCACATGTGCATGATGATGCGCGGCGTGGAGAAGCAGAATTCGTCGATGATCACTTCGGTGATGCTCGGTGAATTCCGCGAAAACGCAGCCACCCGCAGCGAATTTCTCAGCCTGATCAAGTAAGCAGCTGCGTAGGAAAAGACCGGCGTTCATCGCCGGTTTTTTTTCGCCTGCACAAATCAGGTAAGCTGCGGCCCCTTCTGTGTTGGGCAAGAGGTTTCAGCCATGTTCGTCAAAGCACTTCGAGTGGGCCTCGGCCACGTCATCATCGCGGGCGATTTACTGACCCGTCCCCGTAAAAAGCAGCGCCCCGCCGAGCAACAGGCACAGGTCAACGAAGCGGCCAAGGGCCTGACCCTGTATCAGTTCCACGCCTGCCCGTTCTGCGTGAAGACCCGCCGCACTCTGCATCGCCTGAATGTGCCGGTAGCGCTGAAGGACGCGAAGAACAATGAGCAGGACCGTCAGACCCTGCTGGAGCAAGGCGGCAAGATCAAGGTGCCGTGCCTGCGTATCGAAGAAAACGGCCAGACCACCTGGATGTACGACTCCAAGGTGATCATCGATTACCTGGATAAACGCTTCGCCGCCGTCTGACAGACTTATCGCCCTTTTGCCGGGGTGAGCTCCAGATCCAGCAGCGCCGAGCCTAGACACTTGCCATGGGCATCCAGGGCCAGCGAGCGGGTTACGCCGCCGCGCAGTATCCCCGGCAGCACGAAGTTCAGCGCGTGCACATGGGGCAGTTCATAGCGCCGCACCGGTGCCGCGCCCGGGCCGAGCAACCCGGCGAAAAACTCGGCGACCCGTTCGGCGGTGAGCTGTTCGCACAGCCTTGGGTAATCCTCGGCGCGGTAAGCAATGATCGAGATATTCGACGTATCGCCCTTATCGCCGGTACGGGAATGGGCCAGTGTGTGCAGTTTCATGCCTGAATCCTCGGGTTGACCGCATCACGGGGCAGCAGCAACGAGGCCACCGCCACCACCTGGCGTAGGCTTTTGCTGGCACCGCCGCCGCCGGACGGGCCGTTGGTGTACAGGGTTTCCACCTCGTTGCCGATGCGCACGGCGTCGCTACGCTCTTCACAGCGGGCGGCGACGCGCAGGCGCACTTCCCAGGGCTCCACGCTATTGCGCGGACCGTGCAGCGAGTCGATACCGATCAGTTCGGCGCGTACCTCCTGCATCTTCACTCCCATCAATTCAAGACGCTTGAGCACCACATCCCGCGCCAACTGCGCCCGTGCGACAGCGCCGGGGCCGCCGTAGGACATCTGCCCTTCCCCGATCCAGCCATCCAGATAGCCCACGCTGACCTTCAACTGCGACGGGCGCCCACGGCCATCGGCGCCTTGGGCCCGAACGCGATCCACACCCTCGTCGACAAAGCTCACCTGGGAAAAGTCCGCAATCACGTCGGGGGTGAGATAGGCCGCCGGGTCATGCACCTCATAGATCAATTGCTCGGTGCAAGTGGCGCGGCTGACCCGCCCACCGGAACCCGCAACCTTGGTGATCACCGCGCTGCCCTCGGCATCGATCTCGGCCAAAGGGAAGCCGAGCCGCGCCAGATCCTCCACGTCCTTGAACCCCGGATCGGCGAAATAGCCGCCGCTGACCTGTCCTGCACATTCGAGCAAGTGCCCCACCAAGGTGCCCCGGCCCAGGCGCGGCCAATCGTCCGCGGCCCAGCCGAATTCAAACATCTGCGGCGCAAGGAACAACGACGGGTCGGCCACGCGCCCAGTGATCACCACATCGGCCTCGGCGCGCAGGGCCTCCAGGATCCCATCGACACCCAGGTAGGCGTTCGCCGAGATCACTCGCGCGCCGAGTGAGGCAAGGGTCTGGCCGTTATCCAGCACCTGCTCGGGGCGTAGCAGCGGCAATACGTCGTCGCCGACCACCGCCACGACCTTGAGGTCCAGGCCCAGTTCCGCGGCGATGCACCGTACGTGTTCGGCCGCCGACAGCGGGTTGGCCGCGCCCATATTGGTGATCACCCGCAAACGCCGGCGCCCCGGCTGCGCGCCGACAAACGGCAGCGCACGGCGCATGCGCTCGCCCAGCAGCGGGTCGTAGCCACCCTTGGGATCGCTGATGCGCGCTTGTTGGGCCAGGGCGATGGTGCGTTCGGCCAGGCATTCGAAAACCAGGTAATCCAAGTCGCCGTGCTCGGCCAATTCCACGGCCGGTTCGATGCGGTCGCCGGAATAGCCGGCGCCGGAACCGATGCGCAAGGTGTTCATGTCAGATCACTCCCAAAAGCAACGCGGTCAGGGTCATCAACACTGACGCGGCAAACAGAAACGGAATAGTGAAGCGCTGGTGATCGGCCAGTTCGATCTTGCACAGGCCCACCAATAGGAAGGTCGCCGGGGTCAGCGGGCTGACCGGGAAACCGGTGGTGTGCACGCCCAGCAGCGAGGCCTGGGCCACTTGCAGGGGGTCCACGCCGAGGGCCTTGCCGACTTCGGCGATCACCGGCATCACGCCGAAATAGTAGGAATCGGGGTCGAACAGCATGCTCAGGGGCATGGATATAAAGCCCACCACCGCCGGGATTAGCTTGCCGTGGCCCGCCGGAATCTGCGCCACCGCCACTTCGGCGATGGCCTTGAGCATGCCGGTGCCCTGCATGATGCCGGTGAACACCCCGGCGGCGAGCAGGATACTGGCCATGGTCAAGGCGGTTTTTGCATGGGCGTCGATGCGCGCACGCTGGGCGTCCACGTTCGGGTAATTGATGCACAGCGCCACGACGGTGCCGAGCATGAACATCACCACCGGGTCGACCCAACCGGCAATCATCACCACCATCACCAGCACGGTCAGGATCAGGTTGAGCCAGAACAGCCGTGGGCGCCGCAGCTTGAGGTCGTCCTCGCTGAGTACGCGTTGCGGCACGGCGTCTACCGTAGAACCGGCGCCCAGGCCCAGACGTTTTTCTTCGCGCCGGCCCAGCCACCAGGCGCAGGCGAACACAAAGATCAGCCCCACGATCTGCACGGGAATCAGCGGTTGGAACAGGTCCGCCACCGGCACATGCAGCGCGGCCGAAGAGCGCAGTACCGGGCCGGTCCACGGCAAAAAGTTGACCCCGGCGGCCATGGCGCACACACACGCGAGGATGCGTTTGTCGATGCCCAGCCGCGTGTAGAGCGGCAACATCGCCGGCACCGTCACCAGGAAGGTCACCGCACCGGAGCCGTCCAGGTGCACCAGCAGCGCCAGGGTCGCGGTGCCGACGACAATCCGTGTAGGGCGCGTGCCCACCGTGCGCAGGATGCGGTCAATGATGGGGTCGAGCATGCCTGCGTCGGTCATGATCCCGAAAAACAGGATGGCAAACACAAACATCCCCACAACAGGCGCGACGTTCTTGATTCCGGTGATGATGAAGGCACTGGTTTGCAGGCCGAACCCGCCGAGCAGCGCGGCGATGATCGGCAAGGCGATCAGGGCCACCAGTGGCGAGAGGCGTTTGCTCATGACGGCAATGAGCAGGCACAGGATGGTAATGACACCCAGGGTAGCGAGCATGGGGACTCCAGAGCGGCCTTTGCTGGCCGGTTATTGTTTTCCACGGAGTATTGGAAGCGCGGTAGTCTTTGTAAATTGGAATATTCAGCCCGGCATGTTCGGAAAAACAAAACGATGAAAAATTCGATCCAGCATATCCAAGCGTTTCTCACCGTCGCGCGCACCGGCAGCTTTACCAAGGCCGCCAGCGAAATGAACCTCTCGCCGTCGGCGCTCACCGTACAAGTGCAGCAACTGGAAGAGTGGCTGGGCATCGCTCTGCTCGACCGCAGCCCGCGCCACGTCAGCCTCACCCCAGCCGGCCAGGAAGCTCGCGGCCCGATGGAAAAACTGCTGCTGGACCTGGATAACATTGTCACCGGCTCGCGCGACCTCGCCGCGTTGCGCCGGGGCGTGGTGACCATTGCCGCCCTGCCCTCGGTGTGCGCCGGTAGCCTGCCCCCGGCGCTGCGTCTGTTCCGCGAACGCTTTGCCGGGATCGATGTGCGCCTGCACGACGTGGTGGCCCATCGCATTCATGCGCAGGTGCGCGCCGGCGACGTGGACTTTGGCATCGGCGTGCGGGCGCGATTAAGCCATGGCCTGGATTTCGTGCCGGTACTCAATGACCGCCTGTGTGCGTTTGTGCCGCTGTCTCATCCCTTCGCGGCTTTGCCACGCTTGTCCCTGGAGCAACTGGCGGACCAGCCGATCATCCTCACCGGCCGCGACAGCAGTGTGCGCGAGCAGGTGGACGCGCTGTTCGACCAGACGCGGCTGAGCATGACGGCCGGCATGGAGGCTAACTACATGTCGACGGTGCTGGCCTTGGTGCGTCAAGGGTTGGGGATCAGTGTGTTGCCGGAATCGGCGGCGGACAGTTTGGAGGGGTTACAGCGGATCGCCATCGATCATCCCGGGGTAAGCCGGGAGATCGGCCTGATCAGTCGCAGCGGCACAACGCTGAGCCCGGCGGCGCAGCGCTGTTTCGACCTGCTGAGCGATGAGTTATCTGACACGTCATCGAACTGAATGGAGTGATCAGTCCAGCATCGCCACATGCTTGGGATGACTGGCTACCCGTGCCAGCCAGGCCTGCACCGCCGGGTACGGCGCCAGATCGAAGCCGCCTTCGTGGGCCACATGGGTGTAGGCATACAGCGCGATATCGGCAATCGAATACTGCTCGCCCACCAGATATGGCGTGGCTTGCAGTTGGCGTTCCATCACCCGCAGCGCCTTGTAGCCGCCCTTATGGGTGGTTTTGTATTCCTCCAAGCGATCTTCCGGCATGTTCAGGTAGTACTGGATAAACCGCGCCACGGCGATGTAAGGCTCGTGGCTGTACTGCTCGAAGAACTGCCATTGCAGCACCTGGGTGCGCAAGCGCGGCTCGGTGGGCAGAAACTCACTGCCGTCGGCGAGGAAGTTGAGGATCGCGTTGGATTCCCACAGGCAGGTGCCGTCTTCCAGTTCCAGCACCGGGATTTTGCCGTTGGGGTTCTTGGCCAGGAATTCGGCGGTCTGGGTGTCGCCGTTGAGGATGTCGACATTCACCCATTCATACGGGATACCCAGCAGGTTGAGCATCAGTTTGACTTTGTAGCAGTTGCCCGAGCGGTAATCGCCATAAACCTTGTACATGGGGTTCCCCTTATGCCGCTTGCGCGTGCTGTGCTTGACGGATCACGGCGGCCAGACGCATCAGACCTTCGTCCAGGCGGGACGGGTCGATATGGCTGAAATTGAGCCGCAGTGAGCCCAGGTGCTGGTCCGGCTCGGAAAAGAACGGTTCGCCGGGCATAAAGGCGACGTTCTGAGCGAGCGCGGGCGCCAACAAAGTGCGGGTATCGAGCGGCTGTTTCAAGGTCAGCCAGAAGAATAATCCGCCCTGGGGCACCTGCCAGTCAGCGAGTTCGCTGAAATGCCGTTCCAGTGCGGCCTGAAACCCATCGCGGCGCTCGCGGTAAAAACGGCGCAGTTCAGCCAGGTGCTGCTGATAATTCGGCGTGCCGATCCACTGCATCGCCTGCCACTGGCCCACGCGATTGGTGTGCAGATCCGCCGATTGCTTAAGCTTGAGCAGGTGCGGGAACAGGTCGGGGCTGGCAATCAGGTAACCGACGCGCAGGCCCGGCAGCAGGGTTTTGGACACGGTGCCGGTGTAGATCCAACTGGCCTTGTGCAGGCGGCTGACGATGGGCCGCGCGCTGGCGCCGTCGAAGGTCAGTTCGCGGTAGGGTTCGTCTTCGATCAGGGTCACGCCGAATTCGTCGAGCAACGCGGCGACAGCATCGCGCTTGGCCTCGCTATAGCGCACCGCCGACGGGTTCTGGAAGGTGGGGATCAAGTAGATGAACGCCGGGCGATGACGCTCAAGCTTGGCGCGCAACGCAGCCAGGTCGGGGCCGTCGTCCTCCAGGGGCACAGTGAGGCAATCGGCGCCGAACAGCTGGAAGATCTGCAACGCGGCCAGGTAGGTCGGGCCTTCGAGCAGGATGGGCGTGCCTTGATCGATATACAGCTTGGCCGCCAGGTCCAGGGTCTGCTGGGACCCGCTGACCACCAGCACCTGGCTGGCCTGGCACGGCACGCCCAGGGCGCGCGCGTCGGCAGCCAGCAATTCACGCAACTGTGGCTCGCCTTCGCTCATGCCGTATTGGCCGATGTTCAATGGCATGTCATCCCAGTTCAACGCCGGCAGCATGCTTTCGGCCGGCAGCCCGCCGGCGAACGACATCACTTCCGGGCGCTGCGCCGCGGCGAGGATTTCACGGATCAAGGAGCTTTTAAGGCGCGTAACACGTTCGGAGAAGGCCATAAGGTCACCGCTGGCGAAGACTGTGGGAAATACGTCAAACTGGTTGACCGAAATTACGACAGCTCACCTGGATACGTCAACATGCTTGACCTTAAAAACCCAAACAGCCAGCAGCAAGCCATGGAAGCGTTTTTCTTCGGCTACCAGGCGTTCACCGCCAAGGCCGATGAAATGCTCGAACGTCGCGGCCTGAGCCGGGTACATCAGCGCATTGTGTTTTTTATCGCCCGCTACCCGGCCCTGAGCGTGACGCAGTTGCTGGCATTGCTAGGGGTGAGCAAGCAGGCGCTGAACATGCCGTTGCGCCAACTGCAGGAAATGCACTTGGTGAGCAGCGTGGCGTCGCAGACCGATAAGCGCAAACGCCTGCTGGAGCTCAGCGAAGACGGTCGACGGTTCGAACAATCCCTGCGCCGCGAGCAGGTGAAGTTGCTGCAGCGCGCCTTCAGTGAAGCCGGTGAAGAGGCGGTGAAAGGCTGGCTGGCGGTGAATATGGCGCTGAGCGCAAAAAACTAGAGGTTTGCCTTTCATCCCTTTCGCACACAAAATGGAAAACATTATTTGCTTTCTTTGTATACAAAAGCATAATTCGCTTCGTGCGAGTTCCTGACCTATCAGTCAACAAAACCCGCCGGTAACCTCACAGCGCCCTGCGCTGGCCATAACAATAAAATGCTTGAGGAGTACTCGCTGTGGATAGCCGCAAATCCGAAGCCCCTACGCTGGACCTGTCACCCGCCTCCCAAGGCGGTTGGCTGGAACGCCTGTTCAAACTGCGCATGCATGGCACCACAGTGAAGACCGAGCTGATCGCCGGCCTCACCACCTTTATCACCATGGCCTACATCATTTTCGTCAACCCCAACATCATGGCCGATGCCGGCATCGATCACGGTGCGGCCTTTGTCGCCACCTGCATCGCCGCCGCCCTCGGTTGCCTGCTGATGGGCCTGTACGCCAACTGGCCGGTGGGCCTGGCGCCGGGCATGGGCCTGAATGCGTTTTTCACCTACACCGTGGTCGGCACCATGGGCTATCACTGGGAAACCGCCCTGGGTGCGGTGTTTATCTCCGGGGTGCTGTTTATGCTGCTGACGCTGTCGCGCATCCGTGAGTGGCTGCTCAACAGCATCCCGGTCAGCCTGCGGCATGCCATGGGCGCCGGTGTCGGTCTGTTTCTTGGGGTGATCGGCCTGAAAACCGCCGGCATCATCGTCGACAGCCCGGCCACCCTGATCAAGCTCGGGTCGCTGCACGAGCCGGCACCGCTGCTGGCGGCGGTGTGCTTTTTGCTGATTGCGATCCTCAGCTACCACCGCGTGTTCGGCGCGATTCTGATCAGCATCATTGCCGTGACCCTGGCCGGTTGGGGCCTGGGCCTGGTGCATTACAACGGCATCCTGTCCACCCCGCCGAGCCTGGCGCCGACCTGGATGGCGATGGACGTCAAAGGCGTATTCAACGTCAGCATGATCAGCGTGGTGTTCGCCTTTCTGTTTGTGCACATGTTCGACACCGCGGGCACCTTGATGGGCGTCGCGCAACGGGCCGGGCTGGTGAATGCCGACGGCAAGATCGATAACCTGTCCCGCGCCCTCAAGGCCGACAGCGCCTCCAGCGTGTTTGGGGCCATGGTCGGTGTGCCGCCAGTGACCAGTTACGTGGAAAGCGCTGCCGGCGTGGCCGCCGGTGGGCGCACCGGATTGACCGCCGTGACCGTGGGCGTGCTGTTTGTGGCGGCGATGTTTTTTGCGCCACTGGCCGGCATGATTCCGGCCTACGCCACGGCCGGCGCGCTGATCTATGTCGCGATGCTGATGATGGCAAGCATGGCCCATATCAACTGGGACGAAGCCACCGACAGCATCCCGGCGATTGTCACGGCGATCATGATGCCGCTGACGTTTTCTGTGGCCGACGGCATCGCCCTGGGCTTTATCACGTATGTGGCACTCAAGGCCGGCACCGGCAAATACCGTGAGATATCCATCAGCCTGTGGGTGCTGTGCGCGATTTTCATCGCCAAATTCGTTTTCCTGTAACCCAGGCAAACGGCGATAACCGCCTCACCTTCGGGTGGGGCTTTTGCATGAAGGGAGGAATGTAATGAGCGTGGAAACCTGGCTGCTGTTCACCGGCGCTGCCTTGATCGTGATCCTGATTCCAGGCCCGCTGTCACTGCTGATGATCAGCAACAGCCTCAACTACGGCCTGCGCCGCTCGTATCCGGCGTTTCTGGGCGGGGTGTTCGCCTCGATCTGCCTGCTCAGTGCCTCGGCGCTGGGTCTGGGGGCGCTGCTGCTGGCGTCCGAGCAATTGTTCAGCGCATTGAAAATCGTCGGCGCGCTGTACCTGTTCTACCTGGCCTGGCAAAGCTGGCAGCAATCGCGCCTGCCGTCCCAAGGCGCGGTGGTGCCGGACGCGGTGCCGGTGCCGCGTTTTCGCGCGTTGTTCGGGCGAGCCTTTGTGCTGGGCGCCAGCAACCCCAAGGACATCCTGTTTTTCGCCGCCTTCCTGCCGCAGTTTCTTAGCAGCCAGCAGGCGTTCCTGCCGCAATTGCTGATCATGATCGCCACCTGGACCGTACTCGACTTGCTCTGCAAGCTGGCCTACGGCCTCGGCGCCCATGGCGCGGCGCGCTACCTGCGCACCGGCAAGGGCCAGAGCTGGTTCAACCGCTTCAGCGCCGGGCTGTTTGGCGGTGCCGGCGCGGTCTCCCTGCTCAAGGGCTAGTAAGCTGAGGCTTGATGAAATACACGGTGGGGGCAAGGTTGCCTTTGACCGGCCACTGAATGCCCCCCACCATCGTCACCAAGCGCTCGCTGCCCATTGCATCGTTGACCAGACGATGCGCCTCTGACGTCGGATGAAGGGTCAGCTGTTTGGCGACCGATTCCTTCGACAACCTGGGAACGGCTGCAACGCTGCCTGATTCAAGCCATTGGGTCGACAGGTAATACACGTTGTCGGAGCGCTCATGGGTACACACCCACACGAAATGCTCCCGCCCGCCATGGGTTTTCTTCATCGACCTGAGCACAAAGCCTTGTGCCTCCAACACTTGTCTGATTGCGGCCTGCTGCGCCTGGCCTCGCTCCCGCAAGAGCACATCCTTTGCCTGCTTCTTCTGCAACACACCGAGCGACGCGGAAACAGGCGCCTTGAGTGACGCCGCCAAGGGGGTGGGCGGCTGGAAATCCACGCGCGAGAAGCCAGGCGCCTTGCCTTCGAACCCAATGAAAAAGGCGTGTTTGCCCGAGGGTTCGGCCGGGCGCAGGAGTTTGAACAGGTCGTCGGTCTGGCCCCCGGCCGCAATCCAGCCGTCCAGGGTTGCGCGCACGTTCAACAGGTGCGTGGCCGACGCCGTGCGGCCGGTGTCCGCCAGTTCGATCAAGCGCTGGCCGGCGAAACGTCGGCTGGCCAGGGTCATGCCGGGAAACACCTGGGCCACGGATTGCTCCAGCGGGCGGTCGAACAACGGGCGATGCAGTTGCCAACGCTTTTCGGCGTTCAGGGTCGCCGGAATCGGTTGCTCGTGGAGCTGGCTGTTGAGCCAACGCTCGATATCGTCGACAGCCCGAGAGAAAAGTGGGTTGTCTTTCGTCAGGAAAATAATCTGGTCGAGGGGCGCGTTGCTGCCCTGGGGCAGCAACCGGTAGTAGTGGCCGTCGATCCTGACTACGTAGTAGTTACGCTCCTGCAACGACGGTGAAGAAGAAACCGACCTGAACGGCAGATGGGGCAACGCGACTTCAGGCTGCATCGGCACCAGAAACACCCCATGCCCAGACGGCGCTTCCGGCAACTGCGCAACGATATTGGCATGCCAATCGCGCCACTCCACCTGAGAGCCCGGCGATTGACGCACGGCGGTTTCGGTGGCGCCGCGCGCCGGTGGCGACCAGGCGACCGGCGTGTCAGACCGCCACGGATTGAGCACCCCAGAGCTGGGGCCGGCCACCGGAGCGTCCGCACCCAGCAGCCATTCACCGGGCGCGTGAATCGTCAGGATCAGTTCATCCTGGCCCGGCGCGTCCTGGTTTCTCAGGCGCAAAAACTGCTCGTCGCCGCGTCGGTAAACCGGGTAACGGTCCTCGCCTACCAACATGAATGGCTCACCGTGTTTGACGTACAGGCCTTTTTCGCCGGGCCCACTGAGCGGCACGGCGTCGGCTGGCACGCCCGGTTTCTTGAATCGCTCCAGCAGTTTGAGCTGACCAGCGGGAGAAGCCGACCGGCCCAGCCGAGGCAACCGGCCAACCTCGACGAGCGTGGTGCGATGCAGGCGGTTCAGACCTATCCCCATGGAGCGTAGCGGTACGCCCTTGCGCGCTTTTGGCCCAGGCATAACGCTCAGTATCAGATCCACCAGCAGGAATACCGCGCCAAATGCCACATCCACCGCATCCCGTGGGTCACCGCTATGGTGATAACGCCGTGCCGCCAACAACACCTCGTAGAGCTGGTTCACCAAGCCGAACCAGGGCACGAAAAGCGACAGCAATGCCCGGTCGCGGCGGTCTTTTTCCGCTTGCAAGCGTTGGGTGCGGTACTTTTCCAGGGTTTTACCGGAGTGGCTGCCGGCCTGGGCCTGACGATGCAGTTCAAGCACCCGCGCCTGGTACAACAGGGCCTGGGCATCGCACTGGGAGGTGGGCACCAATGCCAACCAGTTCAAGGGATCGCTGGCGATCTGCTCAAGGGTCTGCGCTTCGGCTTCCGCGGCCAGCGCCGTCGGCTCCTGATGCTTGACACTGAACGAGCGCACAAACTCGGCGCCGCGCCAGAGCCCTTGCAACATGACGTACCCCGGCAACAGATACACCGCCTGGAACTGCGGCGGCTGCGCGCAGGCTTCGTCAGGCGTGTGCGCGATGGCTTCGAATGCCCAGCCGGGTGCGATGTGCCGCGCCAAGGCTTTGGTATTAGGCGGTACTGCGCCAATGCGATTCAGATATTCCCGCGCCAGTTGCAGGCTGCTGTGCTCACTGATGGCATTGCCATCCGGCGCAGCGGGCCAGTAAACCACGCAGGCTTGGGACAGCAGGTCGTGAATCACCACGATGCCGGCAATGTAGCGATCGTGCTGCAACGTGTGACCCACCAGATGCACCACATACAGTTGCAGGTGAAAGCCCTGCTGGCGCAAGTCGTTCGGCGTGCGCGCCGCCATGGCCAGGCTGAACAGGCGCTGAGCGCTGGGCGTCAGCCCCTGTTGAGTCGCCGAATACAGGTGCGCGTCAGCGCCTGTGACCAGCGCGCGCCTGAGCAAGGTGGGCACGCGCCCCTCAGTCAAGCGCCGTGGCGCCTCGTCGCGCGGGTAAAACACTCCATTGATCAGCGCCTCATACTGACCGCCGATATCCAGCGAGGAGACCATGGCGATCAGGTAGGGCGGACTCAGCAGCCCCTTCCATTCGGGCTTCAGGTACTGCGCATATTTAAATCGCCACCAAGTGGGCAACATCTGGGGATCGAGGTTATGCAGCGCCAGTTGCAGCAAAGTGAACTGAGTGCGCCCGGTGCTGGGAGTGAGGATTTCCTTGCGATCGCCCACACTGCAGGTGGCATCTGCACTACAGAAACGACCGTCGACATGGTCGGGCATTTCGATAAACGGCGTGTCGATGTCCACCGCCGGAGGGAGGCCGTCCTCGCGTAAACGGGCAATAAGTACGCGGCGGGCGAAGCTGGGCAAATCCGGCAGGCACTGTTCCATACGTGCCTGCAGGGCAAAAGTGCTGCTCAGGTAGTGGCCTTGCAGGCGTTTGAATCGGTCGAGCTGCGCGGCCGACGCCTCTTTCAGCCACGCCGGCAGTGTGGGCTGCGCGCCCATCGCCTGGCGCACCAGATCGACATGGGCCCGCGCCCGCCCCCGCGCTGCGCTGGCCGGAGCCGTGAGCTGCTGCGCCAGCTCTTGGGCCAGCAACAGACCGCTCAGGTGCACATCGCTGACTTCACTGAATACCGGGGGAGTGCGCCCGATCCCTCGGTACACGCGCATATAACCCTTGAGCAGCCGCTTGAGCGCGAACAGCAGCGGGTCGCCGTCGATGGGGGCATAGCTGACGGCCAGAGTCTGCCCGGCCACCGCTGCGCGCACCGCACCACGGTGCTGACGATCGACGTACTGCCACATCAGTGAGGCGTCACGGCTGGCAAAACTGGCCTTGACCCCCTCGGTCAGCGCGTCGAGACGAACAAAGCTCGCCACCCCACCCTCCTGTCCGAACGCGCACAATAGCACCGGCGCACGTCGCTGCGCATCGTCGAGGGCCGCCGCCTCGGTCACCACAAACAGACTATGCAGCGGCTCGCCGCCCACTCGCACCGACAACACCCGGGCTTGACTGCCCTCACGCTGACGGGTCAGCGGAGCGTCCAGCACCTCAAGCAGCAGATCGCGATGGGGCGTGCGCAGCAAGCGCAGTCGATGCTGCAACTGAACCTCGTCACGCAGCAGCTCGCGCCAGACAGCGATAAAGCATGCCACCCGCCGGGCCGTACCGTCGGCGCGCGCGGCCCAGAACGCCACGTCGAACAGTTTCAATTGAGCATCGTGCAGCAGCGTGCGCAGGCCGTTAGCGTGACTGTTGAGTTGGTTTTCCAGCGTGACTGATTCCTGCCAGGCCGGGGTGTCCTGGCCGGGGTCGTGGGGGTCCAGCAGCGCAGTCAGGCCCTTCTCATAACGCTTGACCTGCTGCTGCACGGTGTTCAACGCCAGGCCCGGCGCCGTGCTGGCGAAATTGATTTCCTGACGGCGACGCTGCTGGTCCCAGTCCAACAGCTCGCGGCGGATTGGCCCCAGGCGCGACTTGCCGATGCTGTGACGCCGACCCCGCTCGATCTGGGCGAGAAACCGCGCCTTATCGGTCACAGCCGGCCGCCGCGCAGCGGAAAACACCTGCGCAAGGTTGATCGACACGGCACAGGCCAACTCGTTTTCCCATTGCCCGTCGCGAATCGCCAGGGCGCTGAGAGCCAAGGCATCGCCATGCAGCGCCGAGCCGCGAGCCGCTGTCAACGCCATGCCGGGTTGACACAGCTCGTGTCGACGTCGCAACGGCAGGCATTGCCACAGGTCGTCAAATAACGTGCTGCGGATCAGCGCGACCAGGCCGCACTGCAACTGAGCAAAGGACGGATACTCGTAAAAGGGGCGATTCAGCCCCGGCAGATACATTACATGGGGCATGCCCACCGGGTCGCCTTGCCGGTAGAGATGCAACGCACTGGGGATGGGCATCAGTCGCGGCCCCACTCCCGGCCACATCAATTGGCAGGCCTGTACGCTGGCCCACTGCTGCCCCGCACGTTGGCGGGCTTCGGCGGTCGGTGCGTCCACCAGGGCCTGGACCATGACCGCACCAGCGCTGGACAGCTCGTCCAATTGCCGCGCCACCAGCGCCCGGTCGGCGAACAATTGCCTGTGGAGTTCCACCCAGCGCTCCTCGCGGGTCTGCCAGGAACCCGTGGCAAGGGTCTGCCAGTACTCGGTCTGAGCGGTGTTGAGGCGCTCGAACAACTTGAGTGCGACAACTCGCTGCAGTGCTTCCAGCGCTGTGAACGGCAAACGGCGCGTCGGCTCGTCCTTGAGGCTGAGGGCGGTGAATTGATTGATATTGAGCGGCACCGACGGCAGCACGAGCAACTGCAGGGCGCGGTCGGTCAAGCACTCCACCTTGCTCGCGGTGGCCGGCGGCAAGGGTTCGGTGAACAGCAACGTATCCGGGTCCAGATCGAAGGCCTGGCGCAGGGCGGCGCGAATCACTCGCAGCACCTTGGGCGCGCGCGCAATCAGGCCTGACACGCGGCGTGCCGCGTCGGCGCAGCGCAGATCGGCCGTCGCCAGCTGGTTGATCAGACGGCTGGGATGGGGGCTGCTGTTGATCCGCTGGGTCAGCTGGGCGCGCAGGGCCTGGCGCGCTTCGTGGGCGGCGCGGGCCGGGTCGTCCGCCTCGGCAGGCAACGCGGTAGGGTCGTCGTTAAGTGAGGTCACGGCGGTATCTTCGTCGAGGAAAACACCTAGCCTAGGCAGGGCCAAGCTCGCGCAGGCGCTAGATAATTGAACGCCGCCCGAGCAAAAAAAAGCCCGCAGTGTGAGCGGGCGAAAAACCAACGAAGAGCTTTGGGGGTGTGAAGCGCGGGGACGACTCAGCTACCGCGATAAGTGGAGTAGCTGTAAGGCGAAATCAGTAAGGGCACATGGTAGTGATCCTGTTCGGCGCTGATGCCGAAGCGCAGCACCACCACGTCCAGAAAGGCCGGCTCCGGCAGTTGTACGCCGCGGGCGCGGTAGTAGTCACCGGCGCTGAACTGCACCTGGTAGACGCCGCTGCGATAGTCGTCGCCTTGCAGCAATGGCGTGTCGCAACGACCGTCGCTGTTGGTCACAGCGCTGGCCACCAGTTCCAGCTGCGTGCCTTCGACGCGGTACAGTTCAACCTTGATTGCGCTGCCGGGGCAGCCGTGGGCCGCGTCGAGTACGTGTGTGGTCAGTCGTCCCATGGATCGGGGCTCCGTTCAGTCGAGTGAGAAAGGCCGCACCTTTTCAGGGCGAGAAAAAGACGGCGATGGCTGATTAAGACACTTTTGATAAAAATTGTACACAATAAAAACCACAAAATTTTCAGCACGCTCCGCAGCGCTTTTCGCGCTGGTGAATCCTCGGTAAACCTTGCGGTTAAAAGGACTGCTATACATTTACTGACCAACCGGGCAAGTTTCTTGCAGGGTTAAGCCGTGCAGATGGCTTGGAAAAAATGCGGAAATACAGGCTTACAAAGTGACCAGCAAGTTGTATACAATCAGTCCATCGCTGTGACGCCACCCAGTCTTTCCGCTGGCCGCCACGCACTTGTTACCACGCACAAGAAGGAAGACTGCAGTGAGCGCTGACTACCCACGCGACCTGATCGGTTACGGCAGTAACCCTCCTCACCCCCACTGGCCAGGCAAGGCGCGCATTGCCTTGTCGTTCGTACTCAACTACGAAGAAGGCGGTGAACGCAACATCTTGCACGGCGATAAAGAGTCGGAGGCGTTCCTTTCGGAAATGGTCTCGGCCCAGCCGCTGCAAGGCGAACGCAATATGAGCATGGAGTCGCTGTACGAATACGGCAGCCGTGCCGGCGTGTGGCGCATCCTTAAGTTGTTCAAAGCATTCGATATCCCGCTGACCATCTTCGCCGTAGCCATGGCCGCCCAGCGTCACCCGGACGTGATCCGCGCCATGGTCGCCGCCGGCCACGAGATCTGCAGCCACGGTTACCGCTGGATCGACTACCAATACATGGACGAGGCCCAGGAACGCGAGCATATGCTCGAAGCCATCCGCATCCTCACCGAGCTGACCGGCGAACGCCCGCTGGGCTGGTACACCGGGCGCACCGGCCCCAACACGCGGCGGCTGGTGATGGAGGAAGGCGGGTTTCTCTACGACTGCGACACCTACGACGACGACCTGCCCTACTGGGAACCCAACACCCCCACCGGCAAGCCGCACCTGGTGATCCCCTACACCCTGGACACCAACGATATGCGCTTCACCCAGGTGCAGGGCTTCAACAAAGGCGATGACTTCTTCGAGTACCTCAAGGATGCGTTCGACGTGCTTTACGCCGAAGGCGCCGAGGCACCGAAAATGCTCTCCATCGGCCTGCATTGCCGCCTGATCGGTCGCCCGGCGCGCCTGGCCTCGCTCAAACGCTTTATCGAATACGCCAAAAGCCACGAACAGGTGTGGTTCACTCGCCGCGTCGACATCGCCCGTCACTGGCAAGCCACCCACCCGTACAAGGGAGCGGCGAAATGACTGCGTTCCAAACCCTGCAACCCTCGACCTTGAGCCGTGACGCCTTCGTCCGCGCCTTTGCCGATATCTATGAACATTCGCCATGGGTGGCCGAAAAGGCCTTCGACCTGGGCCAGGACGCGTCGATCGATCAGATCGAAACCCTGCACCAGCGCATGAGCGATATCCTGTTGAGCGCTGATCACGCCAGTCAACTGGCGCTGATCAACGCTCACCCGGACCTGGCCGGCAAAGCCGCCGTCCAGGGCCAACTGACCGAAGCCAGCACTAACGAACAGGCCGGCGCCGGTATTCACCAATGCACGGCCGAAGAGTTTTCTCGCTTCACCGAGCTGAACGAAGCCTACAAAGCCAAGTTCAAGTTTCCCTTCATCATGGCGGTAAAAGGCAGCAACCGGCATCAGATACTCGCCGCGTTCGAAACGCGCATTCACAACTCGGCGGACGCCGAGTTCAAGTGCGCGCTGGACGAGATCAACAAGATCGCGTTGTTCCGTTTACTGACCCTCTAAACACCATCCCCAGCCACTCTATCTAAGGCAGACAAGAAGAATGAAAGCGCAACCCGTACCTTTCGAAAAGTTCGTCAACCTGGCCGACGCCCGCTTGGGCACCAAGATCATCTCCGTGACCGATGACTGGTTCGCCGACGCCAACCGCCTGTTCCAGCCGACCCCGGCCGTGTGGAAGGAGGGCGTGTTCGATGACAACGGCAAGTGGATGGACGGCTGGGAGTCGCGCCGCAAGCGCTTCGAAGGCTACGACAGCGCGGTAATCCGCCTGGGCGTGCCGGGTTCGATCAAAGGCGTGGACATCGACACTTCATTCTTCACCGGCAACTACCCGCCGTCGGCCTCCCTGGAAGCCTGCTTCCTGGCCTCGGGCGAGCCGGACGAAAATACTCAGTGGACCGAAGTGCTGTCGGCCGTCGAGCTGCAGGGCAACAGCCACCACTACCATGAGATCAACAACGACCAGGCGTTCAGCCACCTGCGTTTCAACATCTACCCGGATGGCGGCGTGGCGCGTCTGCGTGTGTACGGCGTGCCGTTCCGCGATTGGTCGGCGGTGGGCGACAACGAACAGGTCGACCTGGCCGCGGCGCTCAACGGCGGCCGCGCCCTGGCGTGCTCCGACGAACACTTCGGCCGCATGAGCAACATCCTTAACCCAGGCCGTGGCATCAACATGGGCGACGGCTGGGAAACCGCGCGTCGCCGCACGCCAGGCAATGACTGGGTGATCGTCGCCCTGGGCCATCCGGGAGAGATCGAGAAGATCATCGTCGACACCCTGCACTTCAAGGGCAACTACCCGGATACCTGCTCGATCCAAGGTGCTTTCGTAAAAGGCGGCACCGACAGCCAGATCGAAACCCAGTCGCTGTTCTGGCGCGAATTGCTGCCGGCGCAGAAGCTGGAAATGCACGCCGAACACACCTTCGCCGAGCAAATCAAGGCGCTGGGGCCGATTACCCATATCCGCCTGAACGTATTCCCGGACGGTGGTGTAAGCCGCCTGCGCGTGCTGGGCAAGGTCGCTAAATAAGCGGTGAACCTAATCGCGGGCAAGCCCGCTCCCACAGGGCAATGCATTCCAAATGTGGGAGCGGGCTTGCCCGCGATTGCAATAGACCAGACAACACAGAACTCGGATAAGAAGACAGCCATGCGCACACTAGTGATCGAACCCCTGACCAAAGAAGCCTTCGCCCCTTTCGGAGACGTTATCGAAACCGACGGCAGCGATCACTTCATGATCAACAACGGGTCGACCATGCGCTTTCACAAATTGGCCACGGTCGAAACCGCAAAGCCGGAAGACCACGCCATCATCAGCATCTTCCGCGCCGACGCGCAGGACATGCCGCTGACCGTGTGCATGCTGGAGAGACACCCGCTGGGCAGCCAGGCTTTCATTCCGCTGCTCGGCAACCCCTTTCTGATCGTGGTCGCGCCACTTGGCGATGTACCTGTATCGGGCTTGGTCCGCGCCTTCGTCACCAACGGCAGGCAGGGCATTAATTACCATCGCGGCGTCTGGCACCACCCGGTGCTGACGATCGAAAAGCGGGATGACTTCCTGGTGGTTGATCGCAGTGGCACAGGCAATAACTGCGATGAGCATTTTTTCCAAGAGGATGAGCGGTTGATCCTCGCCCCCCACCAATAAGAGAAGGTCTGATCACCCGACAACAAGGGTGACAGGCGAGAGGTAAAGACTGTGGAAGCACATCTGTTGGAATGGCTGAACCTGAGCGTGCGCTGGGTTCACATGATCACTGGCGTCGCCTGGATCGGCGCTTCGTTCTACTTCGTCTGGCTGGAAAACAACCTCAACCGCGTCAACCCCAAGGACGGCCTGGCCGGCGACTTGTGGGCAATCCACGGTGGCGGCATCTACCACCTGGAAAAATACAAACTGGCCCCGCCGACCATGCCGGACAACCTGCACTGGTTCAAATGGGAAGCCTATTTCACTTGGATGTCGGGCGTCGCGCTGCTGTGCGTGGTGTTCTACTCCAACCCGACCTTGTACCTGCTGGCGCCGGGCAGCAGCCTCAGTGGTCCGCAAGGCGTGTTGCTGGGCATCGGCTCGCTGTTCGTCGGCTGGTTCATCTACTCCTTCCTCTGCGACTCGGCCCTGGGCAAACGCCCTGCCCTGCTCGGTTTCATCCTGTTCGTACTGTTGATTGCCGCCGCGTATGGCTTCAGCCAAGTGTTCAGCGGGCGTGGTGCCTACCTGCACGTAGGTGCGGTGATCGGCACCATCATGGTGGGCAACGTGTTCCGCATCATCATGCCGGCGCAGCGCGCGCTGGTGGCGGCCATCGCCGAGAACCGTACACCTGACCCGGCGCTGCCGGCCAAGGGCCTGCTGCGCTCGCGTCATAACAACTACTTCACCTTGCCGGTGCTGTTCATCATGATCAGCAACCACTTCCCGAGCACCTACGGCAGCCATTACAACTGGCTGATCCTGGCCGGTATCGCGGTGGCGGCGGTGTTGGTGCGGCATTACTTCAACACCCGGCACAACAGCCAGAAGTACGCGTGGACCCTGCCGGTTGGCGCGCTGGCGATGATCTGCCTGGCTTATGTGACCGGCCCCAAGCCGGCCGAACCGATTGCCAAGGCGCCGGCGGCCATCGAGTACCAACCGTTGCCGGAAACCGCATTGGGCGGTGGCTTGAAACCTGCCGCGCCTGCGGCAACCGAACCCGCCGCTGCACCTGCACCGGCCCAGGCGACCATTGATTTCGACAAGGTCCACGGAGTGATCCAGGAACGCTGCGCCGTGTGCCATTCGGCCAAGCCCACCAGCCCGTTGTTCAGCACCGCGCCGGCCGGCGTGATATTCGATACACCGGCGCAGATCCAGCAACAAGCAGCACGCATCCAGGCCCAGGCTGTGGCCAGCCAGATCATGCCGCTGGGCAACATCACTCAGATGACCCAGCAGGAGCGCGACCTGATCGGCACCTGGATCAACCAGGGGGCGCATACCAACTAACAGCCTGGTGCAACTCCAAAATGTGCGAGGGGGCTTGCCCCCGATAGCGGTATGTCATTCAAAACATCAGTGACTGAACCAACGCAATCGGGGGCAAGCCCCCTCCCACAGATGACTTGCAGTGGTTTAGAGATTGCGTTCCACACAATACAAAAATAAAAAAGATTCGAGGTGTTGCATGTCCCCGTTAGAACCGCAGACTCCTGCCGCGCCCGCCATGGTGCGGCTACCCCTCTTGCAACTGATTCTGGTCGGCCTGCAACACGTCTTGTTGATGTACGGCGGCGCCGTCGCCGTGCCTCTGATCATTGGCCAGGCCGCCGGCCTGAGCCGTGAAGAAATCGCCTTCCTGATCAACGCCGACCTGCTGGTGGCCGGCGTCGCCACTATGGTGCAGTCGTTCGGCATCGGCCCCCTGGGCATCCGCATGCCGGTGATGATGGGCGCCAGTTTCGCCGCCGTTGGCAGCATGGTCGCCATGGCCGGTATGCCCGGTATCGGTTTACAGGGGATCTTCGGCGCCACCATCGCCGCCGGGTTCTTCGGCATGCTGATCGCGCCGTTCATGTCCAAGGTCGTGCGCTTTTTCCCACCGCTGGTGACCGGCACCGTGATCACTGCCATCGGCCTGTCGCTGTTCCCCGTGGCCGTGAACTGGGCCGGTGGCGGCAGCGCGGCGGCCACCTTCGGCTCACCGATCTACCTGACGATTGCCGCTTTGGTGCTGGCCACCATCCTGCTGATCAACCGTTTTATGCGCGGTTTCTGGGTCAACATCTCGGTGCTGATCGGCATGGGCCTGGGGTACGCCCTGTGCGGCGTTCTCGGCATGGTCGACCTTAGCGGCCTGGCACTGGCGCCGTGGGTGCAGGTGGTGACGCCGCTGCATTTCGGCATGCCCACCTTTGAGTTGGCGCCGATTCTGTCGATGTGCCTAGTGGTGGTGATCATCTTCGTTGAGTCCACCGGGATGTTCCTGGCGCTGGGCAAGATCACCGACCGCGAGGTCACGCCCAAGATGCTGCGTCGTGGCCTGCTGTGCGACGCCGGCGCGTCGTTCGCGGCCGGGTTCTTCAACACCTTCACCCATTCCTCGTTCGCCCAGAACATCGGCCTGGTGCAGATGACCGGCGTGCGCTGCCGCTCGGTGACGATCATGGCCGGCGCGTTCCTGATCGTGCTCAGCCTGTTGCCCAAAGCCGCTTACCTGGTGGCCTCGATTCCGCCGGCGGTGCTGGGCGGCGCGGCGATTGCCATGTTCGGCATGGTGGCGGCCACCGGCATCAAGATTCTCCAGGAGGCCGACATCGCCGATCGCCGCAATCAGTTGCTGGTGGCGGTAAGCATCGGCATGGGCCTGATTCCCGTGGTGCGCCCGGAGTTCTTCGCTCAACTGCCGCTGTGGATGAGCCCGATCACCCACAGCGGCATCGCCATGGCCACCCTCAGCGCGTTGTCGCTGAATGTGTTGTTCAACATCCTCGGCGGTTCCGAGCGGGCGGTCGTCGAGCACGCGCACACCTGAGCGTGCCCCATCATCGCGCTGTACGCCCTGTAACAGCGCGCTTGAGCCCAGGCAGGGTTATCAGTATTCTCCGCGCCCGCTCGAATCGATTGCTCTTCAACGCGTTGGCGCGGCTCTTGCTAAACCCATAAAAGCTGACCGATCAGACGATATTCACAGCGAACCAAAGGCGCCACATCAGAGCGCCTGCATTAGAAGAAAAACCAAAAAAACTTTAACTCGGGAGCAACCGAATGAAACCTATGTTCAAAGGCCTGATGCTGGCGGGATCCCTGCTGGCCGGCGGCCAGGCCGTGGCCGGTGACTTGTTGCAGTGGCAGAACAACAGCCTGACCTACTTGTGGGGCAAGAACTTCACCGTTAACCCGCAGATCCAGCAAACGGTCACGTTCGAACATGCCGACGCCTGGAAGTACGGCGACAACTTCTTCTTCCTCGACCGCATCTTTTATAACGGCGAGGAAGACGGCAACGTCGGCCCGAACACCTACTACGGTGAGTTCAGCCCGCGCTTGTCGTTCGGTAAGATCCTCGACCAGGACTTGTCCTTCGGCCCGATCAAAGACGTGTTGCTGGCGATGACGTATGAGTTCGGCGAAGGCGACAACGAGTCATACCTGGTCGGACCAGGCTTCGATTTGAACATCCCCGGTTTCGATTACTTCCAGTTGAACTTCTACCAGCGCCAGACCGAAGGCAATCGCCCCGGCGACGGCGTGTGGCAGATCACCCCGGTGTGGTCGTACACGATCCCGGTGGGCAACTCGAACATCCTGATCGATGGCTTTATGGACTGGGTGGTGGACAACGACAAGAACGCCCGCGGCACCTACCACGCCAACCTGCACTTCAACCCGCAAGTGAAATACGACCTGGGCAAGGCGATGAACTGGGGCGAGAAACAGCTGTATGTCGGTTTCGAATACGACTACTGGAAAAACAAGTACGGCATCGAAGATTCCGGCGCGTTCAAGACGACTCAGGACACGGCGAGCTTCCTGGTCAAGTACCACTTCTGACCGAACGCCCCAGGTCAGCGTGTGAGAGGGGCTTGCCCCCTCCCACCGTTAGATCGGCTACAGACCCAAGAATCGGGTGATCTCTTCACGCTTGGCCAGCGCATCTTTCCTGCCCAACTCGATCAATTCGCTGCAGTACCCCGCCTCGAACAACAAGTAGCTCAGCACCCCTGCCCCGCTGGTCTTGGTCGCACCCGGCCCGCGCAGGAACACACGCAACGCCGCCGGCATTTCCTGGCGATGTCGCGCGGCGATTTCGTCGATGGGCTGGCTGGGCGCGATGACCAGCACTTCCACCGGCGCCAGGCCGCGCGCCGCGCTGTCGGCCGGCTGCAAATGGCTGAACTGATTGAGGCGTTCCAGCAATTCGATATCGCTTTCCAGGCTGTCGATAAAGGTGCTGTTGAGCATATGCCCACCGATCTGGGCCAGGGTCGGTTGCTGCCCGGTAAAGGCGCGCTGCACCGCCGGTTCGTTGCCTCGCGGGTTGCCGCTGACGCCCACCACCAGCACGCGGTTGGCGCCCAGGTGCAGGGCCGGGCTGATGGGGGCCGACTGACGCACGGCACCGTCGCCGAAATATTCCTGATCGAGTTTCACCGGCGCAAACAGCAGCGGAATCGCCGAACTGGCCAGCAAGTGCTCTACCGTCAGTTGGGTCGGCACGCCAATGCGACGGTGGCGCAGCCAGGCGTCGATGGCGCGCCCGCCCTGATAGAACGTCACGGCTTGCCCAGACTCATAGCCGAACGCCGTGATCGCCACTGCATGCAGGTGGTTTTGCCGGATGGCCTCATCGATGCCTTGCAGGTGCAGTTTGTCTTGCAGCAAATCGCGCAGCGGCGAGCTGTTGAGCAGCGCCACCGGCACCCGGCGGCCCAGGCCCAACAGGCTGTGGATCAGGAAGCGAGCGGCCTGGCGCACCACGCCGGGCCAGTCGCTGCGCAACACCAAGTGGCTGCGAAAGCCCTGCCAGAAGGCGGTCAGGCGCTCGATGGACGCGCGAAAATCCATGGCGCCGCTGGCCAGGCTCACCGCATTGATCGCCCCGGCCGAGGTGCCGACGATCACCGGAAACGGGTTGGGCGCCCCTGGCGGCAGCAGCTCGGCAATCGCCGCCAACACCCCTACCTGATACGCCGCTCGCGCCCCGCCGCCGGAAAGAATCAAACCTGTAACCGGTTCAGCTGGGCGCATCGCATCACTCCATTGGGGGAAGGTCGTTCTTATCGACGGCGTTTTTCGTACAGCTTGGGTTCACCCGGTGGCCGGCTCTTGAAGCGGCGGTGGGTCCACAGGTATTGCTCCGGGCATTCGCGCACGGAGGCTTCGACCCACTGGTTGATGCGCAGGCAGTCCACCTCGTCGCTTTCGCCGGGGAAGTCGGTCAGCGGCGGGTGGATCACCAGGCGATAGCCACTGCCATCGGCCAAACGCTCCTGAGTGAACGGCACCACCAGCGCCTTGCCCAAGCGAGCGAACTTGCTGGTGGCGGTCACGGTGGCGGCCTGGATGCCGAACAGCGGCACGAAAATACTTTGCTTGGCGCCGTAGTCCTGATCCGGTGCGTACCAGATGGCACGGCCGGCGCGCAGCAGCTTGAGCATGCCGCGCACGTCTTCGCGCTCCACGGCCAGGGAATCGAGGTTATGGCGCTCGCGGCCACGGCGTTGGATATAGTCGAACAACGGGTTGCCGTGCTCGCGGTACATGCCGTCGATGGTGTGCTTCTGGCCGAGCAATGCCGCGCCGATTTCCAGAGTGGTGAAGTGCAGGGCCATCAGGATCACGCCCTTGCCATCCAACTGTGCCTGCTTGAGATGCTCCAGGCCTTCAACATGGGCCAGACGCGCCAGGCGCTGACGCGACCACCACCAGCTCATGGCCATTTCAAAAAAGGCGATGCCGGTGGAGGCGAAGTTTTCCTTGAGCAGGCGCTTGCGTTCCTTGGCGGTTTTTTCCGGGAAGCACAGCTCCAGGTTGCGCGCGGCGATGCGGCGGCGTTCGCCGGCCACGCGGTACATGCCCGCGCCCAACAACCGACCGATGGTCAGCAGGGCGCGGTACGGCAATTGGGTCACCAGCCATAGGAGGCCGAGTCCCAGCCATAACAGCCAAAATCGCGGGTGAAAAAATACAGCTCGAAAACGCGGGCGATCCATTACAGATTCCGGTAAAGACAAGGGCCGCGCATTCTACAACGGTTCGACTCGGCTTGCGGCCAGTGAGTGTTCTCGTTATAAGTCTCGACACTTTTCGTGACAAGCCGCTTTTGCCGACCATGAGCCAAACCGAACCGCTAGACCAAGATCCCGTGTTCCAGTTGAAAGGCAGCATGCTCGCCATCACCGTGCTGGAACTGGCGCGCAATGACCTCGATGCCCTGGACCGCCAATTGGCCGCCAAGGTCGCCCTGGCCCCGAACTTCTTCAACAACGCCCCGCTGGTGCTGGCTCTGGACAAACTGCCCGCCGGCCAGGGCGCCATCGACCTGCCTGGTCTGATGCGCGTGTGCCGCTCCCATGGCCTGCGCACCCTGGCCATCCGCGCCAGCCGCATCGAAGACATTGCCGCCGCCATCGCCATTGAACTGCCAGTACTGCCGCCGTCCGGCGCGCGCGAACGTCCGTTGGATCCGACGGAAGGCGACGTAAAGAAAAAACCGGAAAAACCGCCCGAGCCGACGATAAAGCCTACAAAGATCATTACCACCCCCGTACGCGGCGGGCAGCAGATTTACGCCCAGGGCGGCGACCTGGTGGTGGTCTCTTCGGTCAGTCCCGGCGCGGAACTTCTGGCCGATGGCAACATCCATGTATACGGCCCGATGCGCGGACGCGCCCTCGCCGGTATCAAGGGTGACACCAAGGCCCGTATTTTTTGCCAGCAATTGACCGCTGAACTTGTGTCCATCGCCGGCCAGTACAAGGTTTCCGAGGATTTGCGCCGCGACCCGCTGTGGGGGGCCGCCGTTCAGGTCAACCTGTCGGGCGATGTGTTGAACATCATTCGGCTTTAACGGATACTGCCGCATTTTCCAAGCATCTCTAGACTCTGATAGCACAGCGAAACCGGCAAGACTTGTGTAGGAATAACTGAAAGCTGGCGTTTCCCCGCGGAAACCACAGCTTTTTCCTACAGTAGCTGTCCGCCTGCAGCGAGTTCCAAGAGATGTTTTTCAGGGGCTGAAAAGTCCTTTTTCCTTAGGGGTGAAACACCTTGGCCAAGATTCTCGTGGTTACATCCGGCAAGGGTGGTGTGGGTAAGACCACCACCAGCGCCGCTATCGGTACCGGTCTCGCACTGCGCGGCCACAAGACAGTCATCGTCGACTTCGACGTGGGTTTGCGTAACCTCGACCTGATCATGGGCTGCGAACGCCGCGTGGTGTACGACTTCGTCAACGTGGTCAACGGCGAAGCCAACTTGCAACAGGCCCTGATCAAGGACAAGCGCCTTGAGAACCTGTACGTACTGGCCGCCAGCCAGACCCGCGACAAAGACGCCCTGACCAAAGAAGGCGTAGGCAAAGTCCTTGCTGAGCTGAAGGAAACCTTCGAATACGTGGTCTGCGATTCCCCAGCGGGTATCGAGACTGGCGCGCACCTGGCCATGTACTTCGCCGACGAAGCCATCGTCGTGACCAACCCGGAAGTCTCCTCGGTACGTGACTCGGACCGTATGCTCGGCCTGCTGGCCAGCAAATCCAAGCGCGCCGAAGAAGGCCAGGACCCGATCAAGGAGCACTTGCTGCTCACCCGCTACAACCCTGAGCGCGTCAGCAACGGCGAAATGCTCGGTGTTGAAGACGTGAAGGAAATCCTGGCGGTGACCCTGCTGGGCGTCATTCCAGAATCCCAGGCGGTGCTCAAAGCCTCCAACCAGGGTGTTCCGGTGATTCTCGACGACCAGAGCGACGCCGGCCAGGCGTACAGCGATGCGGTCGATCGCCTGCTGGGCAAGTCCGTGGAACATCGCTTCCTCGATGTCAAGAAGAAGGGATTCTTCGAGCGTATCTTTGGAGGCAACTAAACAATGAAATTTCTCGACTTCTTTCGCGCCAACAAAAAGCCAAGCACCGCGTCGGTCGCGAAAGAGCGTCTACAGATCATCGTGGCGCACGAACGCGGCCAACGCAGCACCCCGGATTACCTGCCAGCCTTGCAGAAGGAACTGGTCGAAGTGATCCGCAAGTACGTCAATATCGGCAACGATGACGTGCATGTCGCCCTGGAAAATGACGGCAGCTGCTCGATTCTGGAACTCAATATCACCCTGCCCGATCGTTGATCGAACGGGCGGTCGCCACGGCGGCTGGGGCGTGCGGCTCCCTTTACGGGAAGCGGACGCCCCAGCCGCCGTTGGCGTTTGTTACGAGGCTGTTTAATGCCGTTGTCCAACATTCATATCCTCTACCAGGACGACGCGGTCCTGGTGGTGAACAAGCCGACCCTCCTGCTCTCGGTGCCTGGCCGCGCCGATGACAACAAGGACTGCCTGATCACGCGCCTGCAGGAAAACGGCTACCCCGAAGCACGCATCGTCCACCGGTTGGACTGGGAAACCTCGGGCATCATCCTGCTGGCCCGCGACGCTGATACTCACCGCGAGCTGTCCCGTCAATTTCACGACCGTGAAACCGAAAAGGCCTACACCGCCCTGGCCTGGGGCCAACCGGCACTGGACAGCGGCAGCATCGACCTGCCCTTGCGCTACGACCCACCCACCAAGCCCCGGCATGTGGTGGACCACGAATTCGGCAAGCATGCACTGACCTTCTGGAAGGTGCTGGAGCGCTGTGGCGATTGGTGTCGCGTTGAGCTGACGCCGATCACCGGGCGTTCGCACCAATTGCGTGTGCATATGCTATCCATCGGCCACCCTCTGTTGGGGGATGGCCTGTACGCCCACGAACAAGCCCTGGCTGCGTGGCCGCGCCTGTGCCTGCACGCGAGCATGCTCAGCTTTACCCATCCGCAAAGCGGCGAGCGCTTACGCTTCGAGTGCCCTGCACCCTTTTAAGTGGTCAACACAGGCAAATGTGGGAAAAGGCTTGCCCCCGATGACGGCGTATCAGTGACAGCTGTACTGACTGACACACTGCAATCGGGGGCAAGCCGTCTCCCACATTTGTTATGTGCACTTGCCGTCATCGAACGGTAAACTCCGCGCATTGCTGTCTGGAGCTATTTATGCGCGAAGCGTTGAATCAAGGCCTGATCGACTTTCTCAAGGCCTCCCCTACTCCTTTTCATGCCACCGCCGCCTTGGCCCAGCGCCTGGAAGCGGCCGGTTACCAGCGTCTCGACGAGCGCGAAACGTGGGCCACCGAAGCCAACGGGCGCTACTACGTTACCCGTAACGACTCCTCGATCATCGCCTTCAAGCTCGGCCGCCAGTCGCCGCTGCAGGGCGGCATTCGCCTGGTCGGCGCCCATACCGACAGCCCGTGCCTGCGGGTCAAGCCGCAGCCGGAGTTGCAGCGCCAGGGCTTCTGGCAGTTGGGCGTGGAAGTCTACGGCGGTGCGTTGCTGGCGCCGTGGTTCGACCGCGACCTGTCCCTGGCCGGCCGCGTGACTTTCCGCCGCGACGGCAAGGTAGAAAGCCAATTGATCGACTTCAAGCTGCCGATCGCAATCATCCCCAACCTGGCCATTCACCTGAACCGTGAAGCCAACCAAGGCTGGGCGATCAATGCCCAGACCGAATTGCCGCCGATCCTGGCGCAGTTTGCCGGTGACGAGCGCGTGGATTTCCGCGCCGTACTCACCGACCAACTGGCCCGCGAGCATGGGCTCAATGCCGACGTGGTGCTCGACTACGAGTTGAGCTTCTACGACACCCAAAGCGCTGCGGTGATCGGCCTCAACGGCGACTTTATCGCCGGTGCGCGCCTCGACAACCTGCTGTCGTGCTACGCCGGCCTGCAAGCCTTGCTCACCAGCGACAGCGACGAAACCTGCGTGCTGGTATGCAACGACCATGAAGAAGTCGGTTCCTGCTCGGCCTGCGGCGCCGACGGCCCGATGCTGGAACAGACCCTGCGTCGCCTGTTGCCTGAAGGTGATGAATTCGTACGCACCATCCAGAAATCCCTGCTGGTGTCTGCGGACAACGCCCACGGCGTGCATCCGAATTACGCCGACAAGCACGACGCCAACCACGGCCCCAAGCTCAATGCCGGCCCGGTGATCAAGGTCAACAGCAACCAGCGCTACGCCACCAACAGCGAAACCGCCGGGTTCTTCCGCCATCTGTGCATGGCCCAGGAAGTACCGGTGCAGAGCTTCGTGGTGCGCAGCGACATGGGCTGCGGCTCGACCATCGGCCCGATTACCGCCAGCCACCTGGGTGTGCGCACCGTGGATATCGGTTTGCCGACATTTGCCATGCACTCGATCCGCGAACTGTGCGGCAGCCATGACTTGGCGCATTTGGTGAAGGTGCTGGGCGCGTTCTACGCCAGCCACGACCTGCCCTGATCAATGAGGGAGGGGGCAGCCCCTCCCTCATTGGGTTTTGCCTAAAGCTGATCTGCATCATCTGCACTTTCTGCAATCCGACCTAGACTGGTCGATATTCCCCGTCAGACAAGGCCGTCGTTCCATGATTTCCATGTCCTCGTTCCACGCCATGCTTATCCCTATCCTGATCGGCATGATCATGCTGGCAGTGGGTTTCAACTTTCGCGACAAGCCCCTGGGCGTGTTCGGCATGTGGGTCGGCATGCTGCTGATCCTCGGCACCGTGGTGTACAAAATCCTCGCCAAACTGGCTGAATAAGAATTGCACTCGCATCTGGCATAGCGCCCTCGTACACTCGGTCAATTCGTCGTCTCCAAGGTTGACCGCCTCGTGCTTTCCCGTCTGTTTGCCCTGCCCTGTTCCCTGTTGCTTGCCCTGCTTATCCTGCTGCCGACCACGCCTGCCCACGCAGCGGGCCTGCCGGGGTTGCTCAACGGCGGCAATAAAGCCCAACCCCAGGCCGAAGTACCGCTGGGGCAGTCGTTGGACGAGGTGATCAAAACCCTGGAGAACGACCAGCAGCGCACCCAATTGCTCAGTGACCTGAAGAAACTGCGCGCCGCCACGCAAAAGGCTCAGCCGGCCGCCGAGCAAGGCGTACTCGGCTTGATCGGCAGCACCTTGTCAGGCCTGGAACAGCAATTTTCCGGCAGCGACAGCCCACTGGGGCGTTGGTCCGATGAAGTCGATCAGGCCAAGGACGAACTTGAAGCCCTGATGCTGCCGGCCAGCGAATGGCTACCGATCATTTTCGGCTTTGCCTTGATTCTGGCGGTGTGGAGCCTGCTCGCTGCCGCGCTGATCTGGCTCAGCCACCGCGTGCGCGAGCGCTTCGGCCTGCCCGAAGAATTGCCGCAGCACCCACGCACCTGGGACATGCTGCGCTTTGCCCTGCGCAAACTCGGGCCGTGGCTGATCGCGCTGGTGATCACCGTGTACCTGAGCTACGCCCTGCCCTCGTCCCTGGGCAAATCCCTGGCGATGGTGCTGGCCTATGCGCTGGTGGTGGGCACCTGTTTTTCCGCAATCTGTGTGATTGCGTTCTCCCTGCTCGACGGCCCGCATCGCCATCGTGCGCTGTACATCCTGCGCCATCAGGCCTTTCGTCCGTTGTGGCTGATCGGCAGTTTCGCCGCCTTCGGCGAAGCCCTGAGCGACCCGCGTCTAGTGCAATCCCTAGGGCAGCACTTGGCTCACACCGCCGCGACCGTGGCCAATGTGATGGCGGCGTTGTCCACCGGGGTGTTTATCCTGCGTTTTCGTCGGCCGATCGCGCATCTGATCCGCAACCAGCCACTGTCGCGCCGCCTCACACGGCGCACCCTCAGCGACACGCTGTCGATCATCGGCACGTTCTGGTACTTGCCGGCGCTGTTGCTGGTGGGCATCTCGCTGTTCGCCACGTTTCTGTCGGCCGGCGACACCAGCACCGCCCTGCGCCAGTCGCTGCTGTGCACGGTGCTGCTGGTGTTGTGCATGGTGATCAACGGCCTGGTACGCCGCCATTCGCTCAAGCCCCAGCGCGGGCACAAGCGCCATGCGCTGTATTCCGAGCGCCTGAAGAGTTTTTTCTACACCCTCGCCCACTTGCTGGTATGGCTGGCGTTTATCGAACTGGGTCTGCGGGTCTGGGGCCTGTCGTTGATTCGCTTTACCGAAGGCGACGGCCATGAAATCAGCGTCAAGCTGTTCGGCCTGGGCGGCACGCTGCTGTTTGCCTGGCTGATCTGGATTCTCAGCGACACCGCGATCCACCACGCCTTGACCCGCTCGCGCAAAGGCCTGGCCAACGCCCGCGCGCAGACCATGATGCCGTTGATCCGCAACGTGCTATTCGTGACCATTTTCATCATCGCCGCCATCGTCGCCCTGGCGAATATGGGCATGAACGTCACGCCGCTGCTGGCCGGTGCCGGTGTGATCGGCCTGGCCATCGGCTTCGGTGCGCAATCGCTGGTGGCGGACCTGATCACCGGCCTTTTCATCATCATCGAGGACTCCCTGGCCATCGACGACTACGTGGACGTCGGCGGCCACCTGGGCACGGTCGAGGGCCTGACCATCCGCACCGTGCGCCTGCGCGACATCGACGGCATCGTGCACACCATTCCGTTCAGCGAAATCAAGAGCATCAAGAACTACTCGCGGGAGTTCGGCTACGCGATCTTCCGCGTGGCGATCCCTTACAACATGGACATCGACGACGCGATCAAGCTGATCCGCGACGTGGGCCAGAAAATCCGCAACGACCCGATGCAGCGTCGCAATATCTGGTCGCCTCTGGAGATTCAAGGGGTGGAGAGCTTTGAGTCCGGCAGTGCAATCCTGCGCGCCCGGTTCAAGACCGCGCCGATCAAACAGTGGGAGGTGTCGCGGGCGTTCAACCTGTCGCTCAAGCGCCAACTGGATGAAGCCGGCCTGGACCTGGCCACGCCGCGCTTGAGCGTGCAGGTGGTGACGGCGGCGTCAGGGCAGGAAAAAGACAAGAGCGTCTAACTCCCGATCCCATGGCGGGATCGGGAGGCGAGAGAGGTCAACCGGCCAGTGCCGCGCCATCCATCTTCTGGCGCAGGCTCAACGGGCGCATGTCGGTCCAGACTTCTTCGATGTAGGCCAGGCATTCTTTCTTGAAACCGCTCTTGCCCACGGTACGCCAGCCGTCCGGCACGGCCTTGTAATCGGGCCAGATGGAATACTGTTCTTCATGGTTGACCACTACCTGAAACAGGATGTCGTCGCGGTCAAATACTGAGGTCATTGCTGTTCTCCATCGTTCAAAGGCTGGGCTGCGCACCACGCGCAGCATCGATATCTGTAGAAACGTAGCGGGCGCGCAAAAAATTAGAGACTGGCGACGGCTGCCGCCAGGGCGCGACCGAAAATATCGGCTACTTGGTCGATTTCGCCGGCGGTGATTACCAGCGGCGGCAAGAAGCGCACCACGCTGGCGTGGCGACCGCCCAGTTCCAGGATCAAGCCACGCTTGAGGCATTCTCGCTGCACCAACGGCGCCAACTGGCGATGCACCGGGGGGTGGCCCTGGCTGTCGAGCGCGCCGTGGGGGTCTACCAGCTCAACGCCGAGCATCAACCCACGCCCACGGATATCCCCCAGGTGTGGGTAGTCGCGCTGCAACAGGCGCAGGTGTTCACCCAGGCGCTCGCCCATCGCCGCCGCGTGCCCCGGCAAATCGTGGGCCTTGAGGTAGCGCATTACCGCCGAGCCCGCCGCCATTGCCATCTGGTTGCCACGAAACGTGCCGGCATGGGCGCCCGGCAGCCAGGTGTCGAGCCAGTCGCGGTACACCACCACCGCCAACGGCAGGCTGCCGCCGATGGCCTTGGATAGCACCACCACGTCCGGGATGATGCCGGCGTGTTCAAACGCAAACATCTTGCCGGTGCGACCGAAGCCGCTCTGGATCTCATCGACGATCAATGCCACGCCCGCCTGTTGGGTGATACGCCGCAGGCCTCGCAGCCAATCGAGGTCGGCCGGAATCACGCCGCCCTCGCCTTGCACCACTTCCACAATCACCGCCGCCGGCAGCAGCACGCCGGCTTCGGGATCGTTGAGCAGGTTTTCCAGGTAATGCAGGTTGACCCGCACGCCCTCCGCGCCGCCCAGGCCGAACGGGCAGCGGTAGTCATAGGGGAACGGCAGGAATTGCACGCCATTGCCGAGCAGGGCACCCAACGGTTTCTTCGGCCCCAGGCTGCCCATCAGGCTCAACGCGCCTTGGCTCATGCCGTGGTAACCGCCCTGGAACGACAACACCGTGCTGCGCCCAGTGGCGGTGCGCACCAGTTTCAGCGCGGCTTCCACCGCATCGGTGCCGGTGGGGCCGCAGAACTGGATCTTGGCTTGCTGCGCCAGCTCAGCCGGCAGCAGGCCGAACAAGTCCTGCACAAACTGATCCTTGACCGGCGTGGTCAGGTCGAGGGTGTGTAGCGGCAGTTCATCGCTCAGCACCTGCTGGATGGCGTCGATCACCACGGGGTGGTTATGCCCCAGCGCCAGCGTACCGGCGCCGGCCAGGCAATCGATAAAGTGTCGGCCCTCCACGTCCTCCACGTAAATGCCCTTGGCCCGCTTCAGCGCCAGGGGAATACGCCGCGGATAACTGCGCGCATTGGACTCTTGCTGACGCTGACGGGCCAGCAGCGGGGTTTCGTCGAACTGATAAAGCGTTTCATGCACTTGGGTATCTTCAATACGGCTGATAGCGACTGACATCTCTCGATCCCTCAATACGCGGATGATGGTGACCAAACTGCCGATCCGTTGGCGTCTGGCCCAAGGGCATGCGCACGGATTTCCTGTTCTGGAAACGCACCAGCGAGTAGAGGATTTAGGCGGCAGTGATGATTGCCCCTGATAGCAGGGAATCAATCGGCAACTCGATTGGCTGATCCAGTGCCATCGGGGGCAAGCCCCCTCCCACATTGGGATGACCTTTGTTTTCGAAATGGAGCAATGGGTCGGTTAAAGTGAAAGCGGTCAAAACTGTGGGAGGGGGCTTGCCCCCGATGGCCATAGGTATCTATGAACCTTCGGCGAAAACATAACCTGAGAAAATGAGGTTCTTGTGATGACCAGGCTTGCCCTGCGCCGGGCTTCAGAGCCCGCGGTATTTTTCATTCAAGGCATACAGAATCGCGCAGGTCTCGGCATCCAGCACGCCACGGTAGTCCCGTGGCCGAAAGTGCATCTGAAAGGCCCGTGTCCGCGATTCGAACGCCTGGCGGTTCTGCGCCGGCTTGTAGCCGTAGCGCTGGAACGCACGCTCCACCTCTACCTCAGGGGGTAAGCCGACGCAGAAGCGGCGTTGATACATGGCCCGGGTCGACTCGTCGAACCAGGCGCCCAGGCCCGCCTCGGACAAGCGCTGCCACGGCAGTCGCGGCCCTGGATCGCTTTTGCGCCAGTAGGCGACGTCGCTATGGCCGAGGATGTCCGTCGGTTCGATCTGCGGATAACGCCCCAGCACATCATGCAGCAGCGCAGTCAGCGCCTCGATCTGTGCTTCGGCAAACCCGGGAAAAACAAACACACCCGCCTCATCCCGCGCCAGGTTGACGATCTCGATGCCAATCGACCGTGCATTGAGGTTGTCGCGCCCACCCCATTGGCTGGCCCCGGCGTGCCAGGCGCACTGACGTTCGTCCACCAGGCGGAACACGCGCAGTTCCTCGTACCCGGCGGCGCGGTAGCCGGGGTCGTTGGGGTCGGGCAACAGGTAGTGGGCACTCACGGCAGCCTGGGTCAGGGTGCGCAGAGACGCGGCAAACGGCGCCGCGGTGTAATGCAGGATCACCTGCCGCACGGGCTCGCCGTTACGTTCGTTGCAGCCCGTGGCGGAAAAACTGGTGTCGATGACCAACATAAGAAGCATCCTTTTCAATTCAGGCCGAGTCTTTCGGCCCGTTCAAGCGCAAAAAAATTACCGCCATCCTGAAGCCTTCCACTTCAAGCGGGCGGTAACTATTTGGCACCGGAAAGAAAAGGGATCAGCGTCGCAGCGGCATGCCCAGCTCCACTCGCAGGCCATCGGGCTGGCTGTCGAAGTTCAGTGAGCAACCACAGCGCTGCACGATCGCCTGCACAATCGCCAGGCCCAGGCCACAGCCTTCGCTGCTGCCGTTGCGCCAGAAACGCTGGGTGAGGTATTGCAGGTCTTCGCTGGAGATCTGCTCGCCATGGTCACGCACGCGGAACACTACCTTGTCGGCGTCGTTGAACAGGCTCAGTTCCACGCGGGTGTGGGCTGGTGTGTGGCGCAGGGCGTTGTCCAGCAAGTTGCGCAGCGCGGCCACGGCCAGGCCCACCGGCATGTCCACCGGGGCGCCGCAGAGGTTGTCCGAGAGGATCAGATCAATGCGCCCGTTGTCGCCGGCGCTGGCGTCCTGAATTGCCAGGCGCGCGACCTCTTCGGCGCTGGACTGCAAACCATCGTCAAACGACAGGCTGCCTTCCACCCGCGCCAGCAACAGCAATTGTTCCAAGGTGCGGTGCAGGCGGTCGGCGCCCTCCTCGGCATGGGCCAGGGACTGGTCGCGCGCGGCGCCGTCGGTCATGCGCGCCACTTGCAGGTGGGTCTTGATCGCCGTCAGCGGGCTGCGCAGTTCATGGGCCGCATCGCCAGTGAGGCGGCGTTCGCGCTCGATGGTCTTGGCGATGCGCTGCAACAGTTGGTTCTGGGTGTCGAGCAGCGGCTTGAGTTCGCTGGGCAGGGGGTGGATTTGCAGCGGTTCGAGGGAATCGGCGCTGCGCCGCATCAGCGCATCACGCATGCGGTTAAGCGGCAGCAGGCTCTGGCCGATGCCCAGCCACAGCAGGCACAGGCAGCCCAGCATCGCCACGCCCACCGGCACCGACGCCGCCAGCAGGATCGACAGGTTCAACGCCTCGCGCTCCACCTGACGGTCAGCGGTGGTGATCAGCAGGTCGCCACGGGACAAGGTAAAGCTGCGCCAACCCACGCCGTCGATAACCTGATCGCGAAAGCCGCTTTTGCGCGACTCCAGCCCTTCATCCGGGGTGGTGTGGCTGCGCGCGAGAATTTCCCCGCGCAAGGAACTGACCTGGCAGGCCATGCCGCCCGGCACATTGAGTTGTTCGGCACTGAAATGCGCACCGCCGCTGACGCTGGCCAGGCCCGGCATCTGCTCGGTCAGCCCGGCCACCATGCGCGCCGACGCCACCAGGCGCTGGTCGAGGGAAAACATCATCTGGTTGCGCAGGTCATTGAGCATCCAGGCTGCCGCCAGGGCCCAGATCAACACGAACGCGGCGCCCAACTTGAAGGTCAGGCGCAGGCGCAGGCTCTTCACGACGCGTTCTCTCCCCCGTCCGCCGGCCCCAGGCGGTAGCCCAGGCCGCGCACGGTCTCGACGATGCCGTTGCCCAATTTGCGCCGCAGGTGGTGGATATGCACGTTGAGGGCGTTGCTTTCCAACTCGTCATTGAAGCCGTAGACGCTGTCCTTGAGCTGCTCGCTGGACAGCACACGACCCTTGTTGTGCAGCAACGCTTGCAGCAACGCCTGTTCCCGGCGCGACAGGTCTACCGGCTGACCGCCCAGGAAGGTTTCGCGGCTGCTGGGGTCGTAGGTCAGGCGGCCATGTTCGATCAGGTTGACGCTGCGCCCGGCCACCCGCCGCAGCAGGGTTTGCAGACGTGCGGCCAATTCGCGCAGGTCAAAGGGCTTGAGCAGGTAATCGTCGGCCCCGGCCTGCAGGCCGTCGACGCGGTTGGTCACCGAATCCCGCGCGGTGAGGATCAGCACCGGAATCTCCAGGCCCTGGCTGCGCTGTTGCTGCAACAGCTTAAGGCCGTCTTCGTCGGGCAGGCCGAGGTCGAGCACCATGATGTCGAAGGTCGCGGCCTTGAGCATCGCGCGCGCGGCCGCTGCCGTGGCCACGCGCTCGACCGTAAAGCCTTGGGCGGTGAGGCCGGCCACGATGCCGCTGGCGATCAGTTCGTCGTCTTCGCAGACCAATACGTGCATGGAGAACCCTTCGTCAAAGATGGGGGAGATTAAAGAACCAACCGATTAAGCGCGGATTATGCCGTGAAAAGATGCACCCTCAGATATTCCCTACACTTTAGAATAGCGCCCGGTTAATCATCGGTTAATCAACGCCACACATTGTGTGCCTCACTTGTATCGAACTAAGGCTTGACCATGCGGCTTCTGTTGACCTTTCTACTGGTGATGTTCGCCGGGTTCGCCCAGGCCGCGCCGGGTAACCCCTTCGACACCAAACCCGAGTTCCTCCCGGTGGGCAAGGCCTTCACCTTTACTTCCGAGCGCCTTGAAAGTGGCGAGACCCAGTTGTATTGGCAGATTGCCGACGGCTACTACCTGTACCAGCAACGCATGAAGTTCGACGGCCTCGCCGAAAAGCCCGTGCTGCCCCAGGGCGAAGCCCATAGCGATGAATTCTTCGGCGAGCAGCAGGTGTATCGCCAGGGCCTGGAAGTCAAGCTGCCGGCGGGCACCACCGGCCAGGTCAAGCTGGGCTGGCAGGGCTGCGCCGACGCCGGCCTGTGCTACCCGCCGCAATCGATCACCGTGGACCTGGGCGGCAACCCGGCGGTAGCCGCCACTGCGCAGGCGCAGGATCAAAGCCTGGCCAGCGGCCTGCAACAACGCAGCCTGGGTTGGAGCCTGCTGGTGTTCTTTGGCCTGGGCCTGCTGCTGGCGTTCGCACCCTGCTCGTTGCCGATGCTGCCGATTCTCGCCGGCCTGGTGGTCGGCAGCGGCGCCAGCCCGCGTCGCGGCTTTGCCCTGGCCGGCAGCTATGTGGTGTGCATGGCGCTGGTGTATGCCGCGCTGGGCGTGCTGGCCGCCCTGCTCGGCGCCAACCTCGCGGCGCTGCTGCAAACCCCCTGGATCCTCGGCAGTTTCGCGGCATTGTTCGTGATCCTGGCCCTGCCGATGTTCGGCTTCTTCGAGCTGCAACTGCCAGTGGCCCTGCGGGATCGTTTGGATAACGTCAGCCGCAACCAGAGCGGCGGTAGCCTGGTCGGCGCGGGCGTGCTCGGCGCATTGTCCGGCCTGCTGGTGGGGCCATGCATGACCGCGCCCCTGGCCGGCGCGCTGTTGTACATCGCCCAGAGCGGCAATGCGCTGCACGGTGGGTTGATCCTGTTCGCCATGGGCATCGGTATCGGCGTCCCGCTGTTGCTGTTGGTGACCGTGGGCAATCGCTTCCTGCCCAAGCCGGGCACCTGGATGAACGTGCTCAAGGGGGTATTCGGCTTCCTGTTCCTGGGCACTGCCGTGCTGATGATTCGCCCGGTGGTGGATGAAAGCCTGTGGCTCGCCCTGTGGGGCGCGCTGGCGATGGCCATGGCCTATTGCGGCTGGCGCCTGGCCCAGGATTTCGGGCGAGTGGCCATGCTGTTCGGCGCCGGTTCCGTGGTGCTGGGCCTGTGGGGCGCGCTGATGCTGGTGGGCGCCGCCGGTGGCAGCGACGAACCGTGGCAGCCGTTGAAGGTGTACAACGGCTCGAGTAGCGCAGCCGCGCCGACGGCCCACGACGCCTTCCTGACCCTCAACGACCCAGCCGCGCTGCAAAGCCAACTCGACAGTGCCAAGGCCCAGGGCCAATGGGTGCTGGTGGATTACTACGCCGACTGGTGCGTGTCGTGCAAGATCATGGAGAAACAGGTGTTCGGCCGCCCCGAAGTCCTCGCCGCCCTCAAAGATGTGCGCCTGTTGCGCCTGGACGTCACCGCCGACAACCCCGCCAGCCGCGAACTGCTGGGCCGCTACCAGGTGCCAGGGCCGCCGAGTTTCGTGTGGATCGGCCCGGACGGCCAGGAACGCCGCGCCCACCGCATTACCGGTGAAGTCGACGCGATGACCTTCCTGCAACGCTGGACCCAAGCCCGGGACGCCCTCTGATGCTGACCCTGACCATCGGCACCTTCGCCATCGCCCTGAATCACATCCTGCTGATCGGCGCGCTGATTCTCGCCACCCTGGTGGGTTGGCGCGTGGCCAAGCGTGGCGGTGAAAACCCGGAGTCGGTGCTGTTCAGCCTGTTTCTACTAGGCATGCTCACCGCGCGCATCAGCTTCGTGCTGATGTACTGGAGCTACTACCGCAACGACCCACTGCAAATGGTCGACCTGCGCGACGGCGGTTTCCTGGCTTGGCCGGGCGTGGTCGCACTGATCCTCGGCGCCCTGCTCTACGGCTGGCGCCGCCCGGCGCTGCGCAAGCCGCTGAGCGCCGGCGTCATCACCGGCCTGCTGTTCTGGAGCATGACCAGCCTCTCATTGAGCGTGTATGAAAAAGGCACGCGCCTGCCGGATATCACCTTGCGCAATGCCAATGGCGACGTAGTGCAACTGGTCGACTACCAGGGCGGGCCGCTGGTGATCAATCTGTGGGCCACCTGGTGCCCGCCGTGCCGGCGCGAAATGCCGGTGCTGGAAAGCGCCCAACGCATGCGCCCCGACGTGACCTTCCTGTTCGTCAACCAGGCCGAAAGCATGCAAAGCGTCAGTACCTTCCTAGCCACCCAGGGCCTGACCCTGGACAACGTCTTGTTCGACGCCAGTGGCCGCCTCGGCCAGGCCGTGGGCTCCATGGCCCTGCCGACCACGCTGTTCTATACACCCGACGGACGCTTGATCAACAGCCATTTGGGCGAGTTGTCCCAGGCCAGCCTGGCCCGTGCCATGGAGCCCTTCGACACCGTCCCCACCGCCACAAGGAAACCGACATGCCCCGCCTCCGCCACCTGCTGACCCTGCTGCCGCTGACGCTGGCGGCCTCCCTGGCCCAAGCCGAAGACTGGCCAGCGCCGATCAAGCAGATCGAAGCCAAGGGCGCCAAGATCATCGGCAAATTCGACGCCCCCAGCGGCCTCACCGGCTACGCCGCGCAATACCAGAACCGTGGCATGGCGCTGTATCTCACCGCCGATGGCAAACACGTAATCGCCGGCAGCCTCTACGACGCCCAGGGCAACGACCTGAGCAACGCGCCCTTGGAAAAACTGGTGTATGCGCCGATGGCCAAGGAAGTCTGGGCCAAGATGGAACACAGCAGCTGGATCCAGGACGGCGACGTTAAGGCACCGCGCATCGTCTACCTGTTCAGCGACCCCAACTGCCCTTACTGCAACATGTTCTGGGAACAGGCGCGACCCTGGGTGAAGGCCGGCAAGGTGCAACTGCGCCACATCATGGTCGGCATCATCCGCGAAGACAGCCCCGGCAAATCCGCCGCGCTGTTCGCCGCCAAGGACCCGCAAAAAGCCCTGGAAGAACACGAAGCCGCCGGCAAAGGCAGCAAGTTGCAGGCGCTGGCCAAGATCCCGGCGGATATCGAAGCCAAGCTCGATGCCAATATGAAGTTGATGGACGAGCTGGAACTGTCGGCTACACCGGCGATTTTCTATCTGGATGACAAGGGCGGGTTGCAGCAACAGCAAGGTGCGCCGTCGCCGGATAAGTTGGTGAAGATACTTGGGCCAAAATAAACGCTGGCTGGACTGACGTTATCGGGGGCAAGCCCCGATAACGCCCTCACAGACAGCGAAATCAAAGCCCTTCCAACTCCGCCATCAAATCACTCAACCGATCCACCTTCTCCACGCTGATCTCACTGCCCGCCAGCCCGTCGATGTACTCGGCCAGTTCCGCCACGCTGCTGCACTCGAACATCGCGCGCAGCGGTACGTCCCGTTGCAGGGTTTTCTGCACACGCGAGGCAATCTGTGTGGCCAGCAGCGAATGCCCGCCCAGCTCGAAGAAGTTGTCCTGCACACCGACCCGCTCGACTTTGAGCACTTCGGCCCAGATGACGGCCAGGGTGGTTTCCAGTTCGTTGCGTGGCGCCAGGTAATCCTGGCGATGCAACTGGCCGATTTCCAGGACCGGTAGAGCGTTGCGGTCGAGTTTGCCGTTGGCGTTGAGCGGCAGGCGTTCAAGCCATAGCCAATGCAGCGGCACCATGTACTCCGGCAGTTCGGCGCGCAGGCGCTGTTTGATACGGTCCAGACGTTCGCTGGGGTCGAGCGCGCCATCGGCCGCCACCAGGTAGCCCACCAAGTGTTTGCCGTTGACGCCGTCCTGCACGCCGACGGCGGCATCGCGCAGGTCGGCTTGTTCGTGCAGACGCGCTTCGATTTCCCCCAGCTCGATCCGGTAGCCGCGAATCTTCACCTGATGGTCGATCCGACCGACATATTCCAACACCCCATCGCTGCGCCGCCGCGCCAGGTCGCCGGTGCGGTACAGGCGTTCGCCCGGCGCGCCGAACGGGTCGGGCACAAAGACCGGCGCAGTACGCAACGGGTCGCCAACATAGCCGCGCCCGACTCCGGTGCCCGCCACGCACAACTCGCCGACAGCGCCTTGGGGCACCAACTCCAATGCGCCATCGAGCAGGTACAGGCGGTTGTTGTCGGTGGGTGTGCCAATCGGCAGATAAGTGCCACGGGTCGAGGCCAGGTCGACTCGGAAGAACGCCACGTCATCGGAACATTCCGCCGGACCGTACGCATTCACCAGGCCGATCTCGGGGTAGCGTTGCAGCCACTGGTGCGCCAGTTCAGGCGGCATCGCCTCGCCGGTCGGCAGCATCCAGCGCAGGCCGTCCAGGTGCAGGCGCTCCTGGGCGAGCATGCCCTGAATCAACGACGGCACGCTCTCCAGCACGCTGATGCCCTGGGCCTGCACATGGGCCAGCAAACCTTGCGGGTCGTGGGCGATGCTGTTCGGCACGATGTCCACCCGCGCGCCAAACAACGGCGCGGCGAGGAATTGCCACACGGAAATATCGAAACTCTGGGAGGCGGTTTGCGCGATCACATCCGCTGCGGTCAGGTCCAGGTACGGCACTTTGCTCAACTGGTTATTGAGCATGCCGCGCTGTTGCACCATCACGCCTTTGGGCAGGCCGGTGGAGCCGGAGGTGTAGATCATATAGGCGAGGTTGTCGGGGCCACTGTAGACACCCGGGTTCTCACCACGGGCCGGCACTTCGTCCCATACCAGCAACTGGCAGTCGATACCGTCCAACAACGCGATGGCCTGTTCGCGACACGCCTCGCTGCACACCAGCAGCGGCGTACGGCTCAGCTCGATAAGGCGGCGCAGACGCTGGCTCGGCAAGCCCGGGTCCAGCGGCAAGTAGCCGGCCCCGGCCTTGAAGCTGCCGATTATCATGCCCAGCAACTCCAAGTCGCGTTCGGCCAGCAACGCCACCGGTTGATCCAGGCCGACACCCGCCGCGATGAGTGCGTGCCCCAGGCCATTGCTGCGGCGATTCAGTTCCTCGTAGCTCCAGTGCCGATCCAGGCAACTGGCGGCGATACGCTGTGGATGCGCGGCTACCTGGGCTTCGAACAGCTCCACATAGCTGCGCTCCAGTGGGTAGGCGTGTTCGCTCTGGTTGCAGCCGTGCACCAGGAAATCGCGCTCCTGTTCGCCCATCAGCGGCAAGTCGGCCATGTCGCCATGGAAGCCCTGCACCAGCGCCAGCAGCAGGCGTTTGAACTCGGCAAGTAAACCTTGCACGGTGCTTTCGTCGAAATAGCGTTGGTCGTAGGACAGGTGCAAGCCCAGGTCATCGCCCGGATAGCACACGGCCGTCAGCGGGAAATTGGTGTGGGTGCGCCCGGAATCCGAGGTGGCGTTCAGACTATGGGCGCGGTCCAGTACCGTGGTGTCCACCGGGGCGTTTTCGAACACGAACAGGCTGTCGAACAACGGCTGGCCCTTGGGCAGTTCGCTGTGTTCCTGGATAGTCACCAGCGGCAGGTATTCGTACTCGCGCAATTGCATATTGCTGTCGAGCAGGCCGTTCAACCACTGCCGCACGCTGCAGGGCTGGCCGTCCTCGGGCAGTTGCACCCGCAGGGCGATGCTGTTGATAAACAGACCGACCGTGTGTTGCATCTCGGGCATGTCCACCGGACGACCGGCCACGGTCACGCCAAACACCACGTCACGGTCTCCGCTCACCCGACGCAGCACCAGCGCCCAGGCCGCCTGGGCGAAAGTGTTGACGGTCAGTTGATGGGCCTGGACCAATTCACGCAGCTGTGCGCCGTCGTGCGCATCGAGGCGGGTGTAGCAGTCGCCCACCACCATGCCGCCGCTGTGGCCGGCGTGTTCGCGCAGGAATGGGCGGTCGCTGGGGATCGGCGTGGTGCGTTCGAAGCCTTTCAGGTTCTGTTGCCACCACTGGCGCGCTTCGCTCAGGTTGCGGCGTTGCAGCCAGGCGATGTAGTCGCGATAGCGCGGCGGCGTGGCCAGCTGCGCGTCGCGGCCTTCACCCAGCGCCAGGTAGATTTCGAAGAAGTCGTTCATCAGCAACGAACGGCACCAGGCATCGATCAGGATGTGGTGGTTGCTCATCATGAACCAGTAGCGCGCCTCGCCCACGCGAATCAGCCGCAGGTGGAACGGAGCCTGGTTGAGCAGATCGAAACCGGCCTCGCGCTCGGCCTTGAGCAGCGCTTGCAGGCGCGGCTCATGCTCGGCCTCCGGCGCGTGACGCCAGTCCAGGTACTCGATGGGGGTGCTACCCGGTGCGTGGATCACTTGCAGCATGTCTTCGCCGACGTTCCAGCAGAACGACGCGCGCAAGGCTTCGTGACGGGCGATCACCGCTTGCCAGGCCTGGGCGAAACGCTCGGGGTCCAGCTCGCTATTGATGCGGTAGCGATCCTGCATGTAGTACAGGCCAGTGCCCGGTTCCAACAAGGTGTGCAGCAGCAAACCTTCCTGCATCGGGGTCAGCGGGTAGACATCTTCGATCACATGGGCGGGCACCGGCAGGCTGTCCAGTTGTGCCTGAGTCAGACGCGCCAGAGGGAAGTCCGACGGAGTCAGGCCACCGGCCTGGTCGCTGAGGCAGTGTTCGATCAGGCTGTGCAACTCGGCCACGTAAGCCTCGGCCAGTGCGTCGATGGTGCGCGCATCATAGCGTTCGCGGCTGAAGGTCCAGCGCAGCAGCAATTCACCGCCGTAGACCTGGCTGTCCACGCTCAAAGCATTGGGCAGCGGCGCGTCCGGGTCATGGGCCTGGCCGGCCGGCTCATCCAGCGGATGGAACAGCGCATCGGCGCCGAAGCTCTGGTCGAACTGGCCAAGGTAATTGAAGGTGATTTCGGCGCTCGGCAGCGCCGCTATCTGCCGCTTGCAACCGGCGTCCGCCAGGTAGCGCAGCACGCCATAGCCCAGGCCCTTGTGGGGCACCGCGCGCAGCTGTTCCTTGATCGCCTTGATCGAATCGCCCTGCCCGTCTTGGGGCGTGAGGCGCAGCGGGTACGCGCTGGTGAACCAGCCGACGCTGCGGGTCAGGTCGATATCGTCGAACAGCGGTTCGCGGCCGTGGCCTTCCAATTGGATCAACGCCGAGGCGTGGCCGCTCCAGCGGCACAGTACGCGGGCCAGGGCGGTCAGCAGCAGGTCATTGACCTGGGTGCGGTATGCGCTGGGCGCCTGTTGCAGCAACTGGCGGGTGCGCTCGGCGTCCAGGCGCAAGCTGACGCTGTCGGCATCGCGATTGCGCAGCGCGCCATGGGCACGGTCCACCGGCAACGCCACGTCAGGCCCGGCCAACTGCGCTTGCCATACGGCCAGTTCTTCGCGCAGGGATTCGCTGCCGGCATACGCCTGCAGGCGCGCGGCCCAGTCACGCAGCGCGCTGGTCTTGGCCGGCAGGCTGACCGACTGGCCGGCGCTCAACTGGCGGTACACCGTTTGCAAATCTTCGAGCAGCACACGCCACGACACGCCGTCCACCACCAGGTGATGGATCGCGATCAGCAGGCGTTGCTGGCCCTCGGGCCCGTCCACCAGCAGCGCGAGCAGCAGCGGGCCGTGTTGCAGGTCGAGGCTGCGCTGGGTGTCGTTGAACAGCGCGGTGCACTGCGCCATGTCGCGTACCTGGGCCTGCATCAGCACACCGCCATGGGGTACGGCCAGGTGTTCGGCGTGCCACTGGGCGTCGCGCCGGGTAAAACTCAGGCGCAGCGCATCGTGGTGCTCCAGCACCGCCAGCAGCGCTTGCTCCAGACGGTGCGGGTCGAGCAGTTGCAGCGGCTTGAGCAGCAGCGCCTGGTTCCAGTGCTGACGGTTGGGCATCGGCGTTTCGAAGAACCACCGTTGGATCGGCGTCAGCCCCGAACGACCGGTGAGCACGCCTTGCTCGGCGCGGATGTGCTCGGTGCGCGTGGCCACGGCGGCCAAGGCCCTCACGGTCTGGTGCTGGAACAGGTCACGCGGGCTGAAATGAATCCCGGCCTGGCGTGCGCGGCTCACCACTTGGATCGACAGGATCGAATCGCCGCCCAGTTCAAAGAAGTTATCGTCCAGGCCCACTTGCTGCACATTCAACACGGCGCACCAGATCGCGGCCAGGCTGCTTTCAAGGGCGTTGCTTGGCGCCACGTAATGTTGGCGGTTGGCCTCCGGGTCGGGTTGCGGTAACGCACGGCGGTCGAGCTTGCCGTTGGCAGTCAGCGGCATGCTGTCGAGCACGATCAGATGCGCGGGCACCATGTAGTCCGGCAGTTGCGCCTTCAGGTGGGCTTTGAGGGCCTCGCGCAGGGGGCCGTGCTCGGCGTCGCTGACCAGGTACGCCACCAGTTGTTTGCCGCTCGGCGCATCCAGCGCCAGCACCACCGCTTCGCGCACCTGGCTGTGTTCCAACAGACGGGTTTCGATTTCCCCCAGCTCGATGCGGAAACCGCGAATCTTCACCTGATGGTCGATTCGCCCCAGGTACTCCACCAGGCCATCGGCGCGCTGGCGCACCAGGTCACCGGTGCGGTACAGACGCCCGCCATCGGCGGCAAACGGGTCGGCCACAAAGCGCTCGGCGGTCATGCCCGGACGTTGATGGTAACCCTGGGCCAGACCGGCCCCGCCAATGTACAACTCGCCGCTCGCGCCCTGGGGCACCAGGGCCAGATCGGCATCCAGAATGTACGCCACGCGCTCACCGACAATGCTGCCGATCGGCACGCTGCCAGCGCCCTCCTCCCACTGCGGCGGCGCCAGGCTGGCCAGGGGCATCACCACGGTTTCGGTGGGGCCATAGGCGTTGAAAAACAGCGCGGGCTGGAACGCCCCACGGATGCGCTGCAAGTGTTCGCCGGTCAGGGCTTCGCCGCCGGTGATGCACATGCGCACCGGCAATGTCTGCCGCTGGGTCGCCAGCCATTGCGCCAACTGGCTGCCGTAGCTCGGGGTAAAGCCCAGCACCGTCACGCCATGGTTGCGTATCAACCCACAGATCTGCTCGGCATCCCATTGCCCCTCAGCCCGCAGCACTACGTGTGCGCCGCTGAGCAACGGCACCAGCAAACGCTCGGTGGCGGCGTCGAAGTTGATCGAATAGAAGTGCAATTCGCAATCGTCGGCGCGCATGCCGAAACGCTCGATCACCGCCTGGCAGTGCATGGCGATTTCACCGTGGGACACCACCACGCCTTTGGGCTTGCCGGTGGAGCCGGAGGTGTAGATCAGATAAGCCTGATGCTGCGCCAGGTTGATGCACGGCGGCGCCTCGGCCGGGTAATGGCCCAGCACCGGCAGGTCATCTTCCAGGCACCAGCAGGCTACCGTGGCCGGCAGTTCGCCGAGGGCTTCGAACATCGCCGCATCGCTGAGCAGCAGGCCGATGCCGCTGTCGTCGATCATGTAGTGCAGGCGATCGAGGGGGTATTCCGGGTCCAGCGGCACATAGGCGCCGCCGGCCTTGAGGATCGCCAGCAAGCCAACCACCATCTCCAAGGACCGGGGCAATGCCAGGCCGACCCGCACTTGGGGGCCCACGCCACGCTCGCGCAGCATCCAGGCCAGGCGGTTGGCGCGCGCTTCCAGCTCGCGGTAGCTGAGGGTTTCACCGGCAAAGGTCAGCGCCGGGGCGTCGCCACGTTGTCGTGCCTGTTGGCTGAACAGCGGATGCAGGCATTGATCCAGGCGATGCACACCGGGCTCGGCGCCCAGGCTGCGCTGCAAGTGGCGTTGTTCAGCGGCGCTCAGCAACGGCAATTCACTCAAGCGCTGGTGCGGGTCGGCGATCAGTGCTTCGAGCAGGTTGCGCCAATGCTCGGCCATGCGCGCGATGCGCGGTTCGTCGAACAGGTCGGTGCTGTAGGTCAGGCAGCAACCCAGGCGATGGTCGAGGTCGGTGACTTCCAGGTTGAGGTCGAACTTGGTGGCGCGCGCATCGTTGGCCAGGTACTCGACGGTCATGCCGGCCAGTTGGCGGCGCTGTTGGAATTCCCAACGCTGCACGTTGCACATCACCTGGAACAGCGGGTTGTACGCTGCACTGCGCGGCGGTTGCAAGGCTTCGACCAAGTGGTCGAACGGCAGGTCCTGATGGGACTGGCCTTCGATCACGGTGTGACGAACGTGCTCGAACAATTCGTGGACATTCATCTGCCCATCGAGCTGGCATCGCAGCACCTGGGTGTTGAGGAACGCGCCGATCAGCCCCTCGCTTTCCGGGCGGATGCGGTTGGCCACGGGGGCGCCGATGCGCAGGTCGGTCTGGCCGCTGTAGCGGTAGAGCAGCACCGCCAGGGTCGCGGTCATGGTCATGAACAGCGTCAAGCCGCGCTCTGCATTGAACGCCCGCACCCGCGCGGCCAGTTCGTCGCTGAGGTCGAAGCGATACAGCTCGCCCCGATGGCTTTGCACCGGCGGCCGCGGACGATCGGCGGGCAGTTCCAGCAAGGGGTGTTCGCTGCCCAGTTGCGCGGTCCAATAATCCAATTGGCGCTGGCGCTCGCCGCTCTCCAGCCATTGGCGTTGCCACACGCTGTAGTCCAAGTACTGCACCGGCAGCGGCGCCAGCGGCGACTCGCGCTCGTCGATAAACGCTTCGTACAGCGCACTGAGTTCACGGGCAAAAATGTCCATGGCCCAGCCTTCGGTGACGATGTGGTGCAAGGTCAGCACCAGGTAATGCTCCTGCTCGCCGGCCTTGACCAGGCACGCACGCAGCAACGGCCCGGTTTCCAGGTTGAACGGTGTATGGGCTTCGTGATCGGCCAACTGCTGCAGGCGTTGCTGGCGCTCGGCAGCACCGAGGGCGGACAGGTCCTGCCAGTCCATGCGCACGCCGGTCTGCGCCGCGACGTGCTGGCAGGCCACGCCGTCGACGCTGGGGAACGTGGTGCGCAGGGTTTCGTGACGCATGATCAAGGCCTGCAACGCGGCTTCGAAACGTCCCACATCCAGCACCCCGCGCAAGCGCGCCATGCCGCCGACGTTGTAGGCCGGGCTGTCCGGTTCCATCTGCCAGAGAAACCACATGCGCTGCTGGGAATAGGACAGCGGCACCGGCTGGCGACGGTCGACCCTGGCGATGGCGGTGTGCTGATTGCGCTGACCGGCCGCCTGGATCAGCGCGACCTGTGTGGCAAATGCTTCAAGCTCGCTGGCGTCGAACAGGGTACGCAACGGCAGCTCGACATCGCAGGCCTGGCGGGTGCGGGAAACGATCTGGGTGGCCAGCAGGGAGTGGCCGCCGAGGGCGAAGAAATCATCGCGCAGGCCCACCTGCGTCACCCCGAGCACCTCGCGCCAGATCGCGGCGATCTGCTGCTGCAACGGCGTCGCGGGCTCCACATGTTCGCGGGTGTGCCACAACGGCTCAGGCAACGCGCGACGGTCGAGTTTGCCGCTGGGGCTCAGGGGCATGGCATCCAGGTGCATCACCTGCGCGGGCACCATGTACTCCGGCAACTCGGCGGCCAGGGCAGCTTTGACGTCACGTTCATCCAATGGGGTGTGCGCGGTGTAGTAACCGATCAATTGCCCGTCGCGCACCAACACCACGGCCTGGGCGACGCCGTCCAGGGCCAGCAGGCGCGCTTCGATTTCTTCCGGTTCCACGCGGAACCCGCGCAGCTTGACCTGCTGGTCGAGGCGACCGAGGTATTCGAGCACACCGTCGCGGCTCCAACGCACACGGTCGCCGGTGCGATACAGGCGCGTGCCGGCTTCGCCCAGCGGGTCGGCAACGAAGCGTTCGGCGGTCAGCCCGGCACGCCTCAGGTAACCGCGCGCCAGGCCGATGCCGGCGATGCACAGCTCACCCGGCACTCCGGCCGGCAGTGGGTTGAGGTGCTCGTCGAGCACGCGGCAGATCACATTACCCAGCGGCCGACCAATCGGCGAGCGCTCGCCGTCCTCGGCCTGGCAGTGCCAATGGGTGACGTTGATCGCGGTTTCGGTCGGCCCATAGCGGTTATGCAACTGCACCGCCGGCAACTGCGCCAACACGCGATTACGCAGCTCGGCGGGCAAGGCTTCGCCACCGGAAAACAGGCGGCGCAGGCTGGTGCATTCGGCGGCCAGCGGCTCGTCGATAAACAGCTGCAACAGCGGCGGCACAAAGTGCAGCGTGGTCACGCCGTAGGTCTGCACCAACTGTGCGATGCGATGTGGGTCGCGGTGTTCGCCGGGCCCGGCCAGTACCAGGCGGCAGCCGCTGAACAACGGCCAGAAGCACTCCCATACCGACACGTCAAAACTGATCGGCGCCTTCTGCATCAGCACATCGCTGGCGTCGAGCCGATAGGTGGCCTGCATCCATTGCAAGCGCTCGGCCAGAGCCCCGTGGGTGTTGCCCACGCCTTTGGGCTGGCCGGTGGAGCCGGAGGTGTAGATCACGTAAGCGAGGTTGTCGCTGTGCAGGTGCAGGCCCGGCGACTGGGTCGGCCAACTGTCCAGGTGCAAGCTGTCCATCGCGATCACGCACACGCCCTCGGCGCTCGGCACGCGATCGAGCAGTGCGGTCTGGGTCAGCAGCAGGTGCACGCCGCTGTCCTTGAGCATGTAGGCCAGGCGCTCGGCCGGGTAGTCCGGGTCCAGTGGCACGTAGGCGCCGCCGGCCTTGATGATCGCCAGCAGACCGATCAGCAACTGCGGCGAACGCTCGGCGGCGATGGCCACGCACACGTCCGGGCCGACGCCTTTGTCGCGCAGGTAATGGGCCAGGCGATTGGCCTGGGTATGCAGTTGGGCGAAGCTCAGGCTGCCGCCGTCCCACACCAGCGCGGTGGCGTCCGAGGTGTGCTGGTTGAGGGCTTCGGGCAGCCATTGTTGCGCCGGTGCGCAGGGCGCGGCGTTCCATGCCTGCTGTTCATCGTGCGGCAGCAGCGCAAGGTCGCCGAGGGCCATGTGCGGCTGTTCGCACACGCCGTGCAGCAGGTGGATAAAGTGTTCGGCCAGACCCTGGATAGTCGCCGCCTCGAACAGTTCGTCGGCGTAGTCGAACGACAGACTCAGACGCCCGTTGCGGTCCTCTTCACTGTGCAGTTGCAGGTCGAACTTGGCCTCGCGGCTGTGCCATGGCAACTCGTCGGCAAGCATGCCCGGCAGGCGGCGCAGCGCGCTCAAGTCCCGCTGCTGATGGTTGAACATCACCTGGAACAACCCCTGTTCGCGAGCCTGGGGGAAGGCTTCCAGCAGTTGTTCGAACGGCAGGTCCTGATGGGCCTGGGCGCCCAACACGGATTGGCGGGTAGCGGCCAGCAACTCATTGAACGGCAGGCGCCCATCCAGCTCGGCGCGTAGCACCAAGGTGTTGATAAAGAAGCCCACCAGGCCCTGGGTTTCCTGGCGCGGGCGGTTGGCGCTGGGCACGCCGATACGAATATCGCGCTGGCCGCTATAGCGGTAGAGCAAGGTCTGGAACGCCGCGAGCAGCAACATGAACGGCGTGGATTCATGGGTCTGGGCAGTCTGGCGAAGCGCTTCGCTGAGGCTCGCGCTCAAGCGCACGCTATGCCGCGATGCGCTGCGGCGGTGCTGGGCCGCACGTGGGTGATCGGTCGCAAGGCTCAGCACCGGGTGCTCATCGCCCAGTTGCGCCTTCCAGTACGCCAGTTGACGCGAGCCCTCACCGTCGGCCAGCCATTGGCGCTGCCAACTGCCGTAGTCGGCGTAGCTTACGGTCAAAGCTGGCAGCGTCAGGGTTTGGCCCTGAACAGCGGCCGAATACAGGCGCGCGAACTCGTCGAGCAGGATCGACAACGACCAGCCATCGGCGATGATGTGGTGCAGCGTCACCAGCAACTGGTGGTCTTCGTCGTCCAGGCGCACCAGGGTTACCCACAGCAGCGGACCTTTCTCCAGATCGAACACGGTGCGCGCTTCGTCCTCGCGAATCTGCTGCGCGCGGGCTTCACGCTCGGCGGCGGGTAAATCGCTGAGGTCGATCAGTTGCAAGTCGAACGTGACTGCGGCGTCGATGCGCTGATAGGCCTGGCCGTCGCGCTCGTAAAAGCGCGTACGCAGGGCGTCGTGGCGCTGGATCAACTGCGCGAAGCTGGCGCGCACCGCGTCTTCATCCAGTTCGCCGCGCAGGCGCAGGGCGCCGGGGATGGTGTACGCGCTGCTCTGGGGGTCGAGTTGCCAGGTGATCCACAGGCGATTCTGCGCCAGGGACTGAGGCCGTTCGTCGTGAGCAGACAAGGCGCGGATGGCCCCTTGAGCCACACCGCCGTCCTGTTGCAGGTGCGCGACCTGTGCGGCAAAACCCTGCAGGGTCGGTGCCTCGAACAACAGGCGCAGGTCCAGCTCCAGGCCCAGGCTTTCACGCAGGCGCGCAATCACCTGGGTGGCGCTGATGGAGTTACCACCGAGCAAGAAGAAGTGGTCGTCGGCTGCCACGCTCGCGACCTGCAGTTGCTCGCACCAGATCGCGGCGATCTGGCGCTGCAGTTCGGATTCCAAGCTCGCCTCAACGGCCAACACCTGCCGATCAGGGAATTGCGCGTAACAATCGAGACTGCCATCGGCATGGCGCAGTGCGCAGGCGGCGCGCTGCACCTTGCCGCTGGAAGTCTTGGGCAACCCGCCGGGGTTGAGCAGCACCACCACACACGGGGCTTCTTGATAGGCCTCGGCCACCGCTTGACGAATCGCTTTGATCAACGCTTCGGGCGGCAGGATTTTCTGCACGCTGCGGCTGATTTCGGCGGCGATGCCGATACCTTCCAGGCCCTGATCACTGACGGCGAACGCCGCCACCCGGCCCTTGCGCACCACTTCCACTTCGCGCTCGATGGTCTGCTCGATGTCCTGGGGATAGAGGTTGTGGCCGCGCACGATCAACAGGTCCTTGAGGCGGCCGGTGATGTACACCTCGCCGTCGCGCCGAAAGCCCAGGTCACCGGTGCGCAACCAGGTGCGCCCGGCGTGCGGCACAAAGGTCTTGGCGGTGGCTTCGGGGTTACGCCAGTAGCCGTGGGCGATGCTCGGCCCGCTGGCCCAGAGTTCGCCGACGTGGTTGTCAGCCAGTTCGCTCAGGCTGTGGGGGTCGACGATCAACACCGCGTGGTCCGGCTGCGCCGTGCCGCAGCTCATGATCGCACTGCCCTGCCCTGGCTCGGCGCGGTTGGCGGCCAGCGCCGCGTCGTCCACCCGCAGCGCCGGGATGCCCTGGCCACGACGGCCGCCGGCCACAAACAGCGTGGCTTCGGCCAGGCCGTAGGAGGCAAAAAAGTTGTTGGGGCTGAAGCCGCACACCGCAAATTTTTCGGCGAAGCGTTCCAGGGTATCGAGACGGATCGGTTCGGAACCGGAATAGGCCACGCGCCAGCGGCTCAGATCGAGACGCTCCAAGGCCGACTCGCTGACCCGCTCACTGCACAAGCGATAGGCAAAGTCCGGACCGCCGCTGATGGTGCCGCCGTATTCACTGATCGCTTCCAGCCAGCGCAACGGCCGACCGAGAAAGTACGCCGGCGACATCAACACACACGGCACGCCGCTGAAAATCGGTTGCAGCAGGCCGCCGATCAAGCCCATGTCGTGGTACAGCGGCAGCCAGCTGACGATCACGTCGTCCGGGTTGAGGTCGATGCCGAAACCACGGCGGATCAGCACTTCGTTGGCCACCAGGTTGCCGTGGCTGACTTGCACGCCTTTGGGCAACGCGGTGGAACCGGAGGTGTATTGCAGAAAGGCGATATCGTCGGCTTGCAGGTCGACCGCGACCCACTGCTCAACGAGCTGCGCGTCAAGGGTGTCGACGCTCAACACCGGCGGCGCGTTGTGCAGTTGCGCCAGGCCGTCGCTCAGACTGGCGATGGTCAGCAACAGGCGCGGCTCGGCGTCGCCGATGATCGACAGCAGGCGCTCCTGATGATGGCGACGCGTGGACTCCGGCGGATAGGCCGGCACCGCGATCACCCCGGCGTACAAGCAACCAAAGAACGCTGCGACGTAGTCCGGGCCGCTGGGGAACAACAACACCGCGCGGTCGCCCAAGCTCGCCTGCGCCTGCAACGCGGCTGCAATGGTGCGGGCGCGCTGGTCCAGTTCGCGGTAACTGAGGACCACGTTGTGCTCGGCCGACTCGGCGAGGAAGCGCAACGCCACCTGATCCGGGGTGTGCGCGGCGCGATGTTGAAGGGACTGGACCAGTGTGCGGGGAAGTTCGAAGGCGTCCATCATGGGGTTCCTGCCTGAAATCGGCTTACGGGGAAATCGGAAAAATGGGCTGCGCTCAGCCGGCGGCCAGTTGCCGCGTCGCGCCATTGCGCCAGCGCGTCAGGTGTTCCTCGGCATAACGCCGCAAACAGCGCAGCACCGCGCTTTCGTGCTGCACGATGAAGAAGTGGTGACCGTCGAACAGGTCTAGGGAAAAGCCGCTGGCGGCCTCCAATTGCCAGTCGAGCAATTGGTCGGCGCGCACGCTGTCCTGCTTGCCGCCGAACACATGGATCGGCATGCCCAGGGGCTGGCGCTCGCCATAGCTGAAACTGCCGCACAGCAGAAAATCGGCGCGCAGGATCGGCAGCATCAACTGCATCAATTCGGGGTTGACCAGGGCCTCCTCGGCGGTGCCCTGTAGTTCGCGCAGACGGGCGATCAGCTGTTCATCAGTCTTTTCAACCGCGTATTCACTGACGTCCCGACGGGCCGGCCCGGCAGTCCCGGATGCGAACAGCGCCAGCGGCGCCGGCAGATTGCGGGCGTTCAGCGCGTGGGCCAGTTCAAACGCCAGCAGACCACCCAGGCTGTGGCCGAACAAGGCGTAGGGGGTGTGCAGGTCGCGGCTGATTTCCTGCGCGAGCTGCGCCGCCAGGGCCTTGATGTCGCGCTGCAAGGGCTCGTCCATGCGCATGCCGCGACCGGGCAATTCCAGTGGGCAGACCTGTAGCCAGTCCGGCAACGCACGGCGCCAGCGCACATAGACCATGGCGCTGGCGCCGGAATAGGGCAGGCAATACAGGCGCAATCGGGTCGCTGCACTCATCCCTGGAGTGCTCCGATGTGAGACACGCTGTGTGCACGATAAAAACCCATCTCGTCCTCCTGCGGGTGCTGATCCTTGGCCGCTGCGGGAACGGACCTGTCACCCATGAGAACGGACGGCCCCGGCAAATAATTAGTCGCCGGGGCAGCGCGTGAGGCACTTCACATCAAAGCGAAGAGCATAAGATTAGTTCGTCTTCTCATTTGACAATCATTATCATTCATCCTAATTTGTTGCCCGATGTGTAGGAGGCCTTAGCAAGGAAGCCCTCCCCTAACCTCTTTTGCGACAAGGTGATTTCCATGACGGAACCAGTAACCACAGGCAGGTGCGATTCACCTCTTCTTCAGGCGTTCGTCGACAATCGAACGATTCTGGTGAAGATTGCGGCACGCATTACCGGCTGCCGCTCGCGGGCCGAAGACGTCGTGCAAGATGCGTTCTTTCGCCTGCAGTCGGCGCCAACCATTACTTCATCGTTCAAAGCCCAGCTCAGTTACCTGTTCCAGATCGTGCGCAACCTGGCGATCGATCACTACCGCAAGCAGGCCCTTGAACTGAAATACTCCGGCACGGAAGAGGAAGGCTTGAATGTGGTGATTCACGGTGCTTCACCGGAAACCTCCCACATCAATTTCAATACCCTGGAAACCATCGCCGACGCCCTGACCCAACTGCCGCAGCGCACCCGCTATGCATTCGAGATGTATCGCTTGCACGGCGTGCCACAAAAGGACATCGCCAAGGAACTGGGCGTCTCGCCGACCCTGGTGAACTTTATGATTCGCGACGCGCTGGTGCACTGCCGCAAGGTGTCGGGCAGCCACAGCGATACGTTTGCGCGGCGGGTTTGAAACGCTCGATCAAGGCACCGACATCACATCGATGCGGTAAGGCTCGAAAATCTTCAGCATTTCGCCGTTGTCGCGCAGGCGTTTGAGCAGCGCGGCAAACGCTGGGCCTGTGATCGGCGCTTTGGGACGCAGCAGTGCGTAGTGGTGGTAGATCTGGTCGATACGCTCCGAGACCAGGAACTGCGTGGCGGTGTCGGCATTGCGTACCATGAAATCGCTGAGGTAAGAGCGGGTCACCAGCGCAATATCGGCGCGCCCGCGGGCGACCATCAGCAGGTTGCTGTCGTGGGAATAGGTCAAGGTCGCGTTGAAGCGTTCGGCCATGAGCTTGGGATCTGGGTTGAAGTTGGCGAAGGCGTAGTGATAACCGCTGAACACCGCCAGACGCTTGCCGACCAGGTCAGCGAAATAGCTTTGGTCGCGTCCGGGCGCACTTTGAGCGACGAAGATTTCCGCGTCTTCCAAGCCCATATCGACGCTGGTATGGGGAATTTTCTGCCAGCCCCAATCGGGGTTTTCGAAGATCGCCATGTCGACCCGGCCCTGGTCGAAATCGCGGAAACGCCGGGGAATCGAAGTGGGCACCAGCACGAACTGGTACTCGGTCTGCTCGGCGTTCAACGCCTCCACCAACTGCGGCAGCAACCCAGTGTCGGCCCCCTGCTCGGGTCGCACGGTGTACGGCGGGAAATGCGCCGCGCCGATGCGCACCAATTGCGCGGCTGAAACAGGCAGCCACGCTACGGTGCCCAGTGCCGATAAAGTAAGTCCTGCAGCCAACCGCCATGGCGATAACATCAAGGCACACACCGTTCATCACTCTGATGGCAATAAGCTAGGCGTTTTTGCCTGGGGAGACAACTTTCTACCGGCAAATTAATAGCTTGCGCCTCAGTCCTCTTTCAGAACCATTAACAATGCTTCTTCCGCCAGTTGTTCGAGGGTCAGGCTGCCGCCCTCGGCACGGAACCAGGTGGTCGTCCAGGACAGCGCACCGGTCAGGAAGCGCCGGGTGATAAATACATCGCCGCGGATGTAGCCCGCCGCTTTGGCTTCATTCAACACCTGCAACCAAATCTGCTCATACACATCACGTAACGCCAGCACCTGGGCCTGCCCTTCGGCTGACAGCGAGCGCCATTCGTACACCAGCACCGCCATGGCTTCGCCGCTGCCGCCCATGATCGACTGCAATTCGCAGCGGATCAGCGCCAGCACGCGCTCGCGCACGCTGCTCGCCGCTTGCAGCGAAGCACGCATCAGCGCGGTGTTGTAGTGGATGGTTTCTTCCATCACGGCCCGCAGGATCTCGTCCTTGCTCTTGAAGTGATGAAAGATGCTGCCGGACTGGATGCCCACGGCGCCGGCCAGATCGCGCACGGTGGTGCGCTCGAAACCTTTGTTGCGAAACAGGTGAGCCGCCGTCTGCAGCAACTTGCCCCGGGCGCTGTCGGGGTCGGTCAATTGGCCGCCGTCGACCATGGTGCGCATCACCTGCAGGGCTTTTTGCTCATCCATGCTTCTCTCCTCTACTGCCAGAACGTGTTGGCCGGCAATTTAGGCCGTGCCAGCCACCCAAGCAAGCGCTTGGGTAAAACTTGTCAGCGGCGTTTACAAACCAAGCGCTTGCTTGGTAGTCTCGGCCACAGCCATTCGAGGAAGGATTTCTCATGAGCAAGACCGTTCGTATCGGCTGCGCCAGCGCCTTTTGGGGCGACACCTGCACCGCCGCCGCGCAGTTGGTGCACGGCGGTGCCCTGGACTACCTGGTGTTCGACTACCTGGCGGAGGTGACGATGTCGATCCTCGCCGGCGCGCGCATGAAAGATCCCCAGGCCGGTTACGCCACGGATTTCGTTGAGGTGCTTACGCCGTTGCTGGCCGATATCCAGCGCCAGGGCATCCGGGTGATCAGCAACGCCGGCGGCATCCACCCTCAGGCCTGCGCCGCCGCCCTGCAAGCGGCTTGCGACCATGCCCAGGTGCCCTTGAAAATCGCCGTGCTGCTGGGCGATGACCTGCAACCCCAACTGAAAAATCTGCACGGCATCACCGATATGTTCGACGGCACGCCACTGCCGCCGGTATGCGTATCGGCCAACGCCTACCTCGGCGCGCCGGGCATCGCCCAAGCCCTCGCCCTCGGAGCGGATATCGTCATCACCGGTCGGGTGGTCGACAGCGCCGTGGTCAGCGCGGCGCTGGTGCATGAATTCGGCTGGTCCTGGCACGATTACGACCGCCTCGCCCAGGCCGCCCTGGCCGGGCACATCATCGAATGCGGCGCGCAGTGTACCGGCGGCAACTTCACCGACTGGCGCGACGTGCCCGATTACGAACATATCGGTTTCCCCATCGTTGAGGTCAGCGCCGACGGCCAGTTCACCGTAAACAAAGTCGACGGTAGCGGCGGCTTGATCAGCGAACTCAGCGTGGCCGAACAACTGCTGTATGAAATCGGCGACCCGCGCGCGTATGTGCTGCCGGATGTGATCTGCGATTTCAGCCAGGTCAAATTGCAGCAACAAGGCAAGCACCAGGTGCGCCTGCACGGCGCCAAAGGCTTGCCCCCGACCGACCGCTACAAGGTCAGCGCCACCTACCCGGATGGTTTTCGCTGCACCGCCAGTTGCCTGATCGCCGGAATCGACGCGGTGGCCAAAGCCGAGCGGGTCAGCCAGGCGATCATCGGCAAGACCGCCGAGTTGTTCAGCCAGCGCGGCTGGGCGCCCTTCACCGACGTGAACATCGAACTGCTGGGCAGCGAAGCGACCTACGGCGCCCACGGGCAGCGCCATGACACCCGCGAAGTGGTGGTCAAACTGGCGGTGCGCCACCCAAGCAAACAGGCGCTGGTGCTGTTTGCCCGCGAAATCGCCCAAGCGGCGACCGGCATGGCGCCGGGGCTGACCGGCATCGTCGGCGGGCGGCCGACGGTATACCCGCTGATCCGCCTGTTTTCGTTTCTGATCGACAAATCAGCCTGCGACCTGAGTATCCACTGGCAGGGCGAACGGCATACCTGTGCCCTCCCCGCCGCCCAGGCACTGGTGACACCGGCGGCACCGATCGACCCACCCAAAACCACAGGCCGCGCCGACGCCAGCGTCCCCCTGGTGAAACTGGCGGTGGCGCGCGCCGGCGACAAGGGCAACCACAGCAATATCGGTGTGATCGCCCGCGCGCCCGAGTACCTGCCCTGGATCGCCGAAACGCTGACCCCAGAAGTGGTCGTCGACTGGATGCGCCATGTGCTCGACCCCGTGCATGGTCGCGTCGAGCGGTGGTACTTGCCCGGCAGTCACAGCCTGAATTTCCTGCTGGAAAACGCCCTGGGCGGTGGTGGCATCGCCAGCCTGCGCATCGACCCCCAGGGCAAGGCTTTCGCCCAGCAACTGCTGGAAATCCCCATCGCCGTGCCGCAGCACATCGCCGATCAATTCAACTGACAGGAGCCTGGCCATGGCCTTCGACTCGATCTTCAAAGCCGAGCTGTTCCAGGGGCACACCGTGGTGGTCACCGGTGGCGGCAGCGGCATCGGCCGTTGCACCGCCCATGAACTGGCGGCCCTCGGTGCCCGCGTGATCCTGGTGGGGCGCAAGCCGGAAAAACTCCACGCGGTCGCGGCGCAAATTGCCGAAGACGGCGGCAGCGCCCATGGTTACGCCTGCGATATTCGCGATGAAGTGGCGGTGAAGGCGCTGGTCGGCCAAATCATTGCAGAACACGGCGCAATCCACGGCTTGGTCAACAACGCCGGCGGCCAGTACCCCTCGCCCTTGGCGTCGATCAATCAGAAAGGCTTCGAAACCGTGCTGCGAACCAACCTGGTCGGCGGTTTTTTGATGGCGCGGGAGGTGTTCAACCAGTGCATGAGCACCCACGGCGGCGCCATCGTCAACATGCTGGCCGACATGTGGGGCGGCATGCCCGGCATGGGCCACTCAGGGGCGGCGCGCGCCGGTATGGATAATTTCACCAAGACTGCCGCGTTCGAGTGGGGTTACGCCGGGGTCCGGGTTAACGCCGTGGCGCCGGGTTGGATCGCCTCCAGCGGCATGGACACCTACGAAGGCGCGTTCAAGGCCGTGATCCCCACCTTGCGTGAACATGTACCGCTCAAGCGCATCGGCACCGAGTCGGAAGTCAGCGCGGCGATCGTGTTCCTGCTCAGCCCCGCCGCCGCCTTCGTCAGCGGCAGCACCCTGCGCATCGATGGCGCCGCCAGCCTTGGCAACCGGGCCTGGCCACTGCACAAAGCGGCCGTGCCGAGCGCGCCGTTCAATGGCTTTCACCGCGCGTATCTGCCCGATGTGCTCAAGGCGCAGGACTGACGCCATGCCGACAATAATCAGCCAGATCGACCCGCACAGCCCGGCGTTCGCCCAGAACCGCGCGGCGCTGCTCGCCAGCATCGAGCACCTGCGCCAGCTGGAAAATGCCCTGCTCGACAAGGCTCAGACAGCCAAGGCCAAGTTCGAGCAGCGCGGCCAGTTGCTGCCGCGCGAGCGCCTCAGTGCGTTGCTGGACCCAGGCGCGCCGTTCCTGGAACTGGCCAGCCTGGCCGGCTACAAGCTGCACGATGACAAGGACGGTAGCGCCGCCGGCGGTGGCCTGATCGCCGGCATCGGTTACGTCAGCGGTGTGCGGGTGCTGGTGGTGGCCAATAACAGTGCGATCAAGGGCGGCACCATTTCCCCTTCGGGCTTGAAGAAATCCCTGCGCCTGCAACAGATCGCCATGGAGAACAAACTGCCGGTGGTGAGCCTGGCCGAGAGCGGCGGCGCCAACCTCAACTACGCCGCCGAGATTTTCGTTGAAGGCGCACGCAGCTTTGCCAACCAGGCGCGCATGTCGGCCATGGGCTTGCCGCAGATCACCGTGGTGCACGGCTCGGCCACGGCCGGCGGTGCCTACCAGCCTGGGTTGTCAGATTACGTGGTGGTGGTGCGCGGCAAGGCCAAACTGTTTCTCGCCGGGCCGCCGCTGCTCAAGGCCGCCACCGGTGAAGTGGCCACGGACGAGGAATTAGGCGGTGCCCAGATGCACGCGCACGTAGCCGGCACCGCCGAATACCTGGCAGAAAACGATGCCGACGGCCTGCGCATCGTGCGTGAGATCGTCAGCCTGTTGCCGTGGAACGCGCACCTGCCGCCGACGCCGTCGCGTGCCTTCGCCGAGCCGCTGTACCCCATCGACGAGGTGCTCGGGCTGATCCCCGCTGACGCCAAAAAACCCTACGACGTGCGCGAAATCCTCGCGCGCCTGGCCGACGGCTCGCAGTTCCTCGAATTCAAAAGCGAGTTCGACCCGCACACGGTGTGCGGCCACCTGCATATTCACGGCCACGCGGTGGGAGTGATCGGCAATAACGGCCCGATTACGCCCAAGGGCGCGAGCAAGGCCGCGCAGTTTATCCAACTGTGCGACCAGAGCCGCACGGCGCTGCTGTTTCTGCACAACACCACGGGGTTTATGGTCGGCACCGAGTCGGAGCAGCAAGGGGTGATCAAGCACGGCGCGAAGATGATCCAGGCGGTGGCCAACGCACGGGTGCCTAAACTCACGGTGGTGGTTGGCGGTTCCTATGGCGCCGGCAACTATGCAATGTGCGGTCGCGGCTTGGACCCGCGCTTTATCTTCGCCTGGCCAAACAGCCGCACCGCTGTGATGGGTGGTGCGCAGGCGGGCAAGGTGCTGCGTATCGTCACCGAGGCCAAGCAGTTGAAGGACGGCCTGGTGCCCGACCCAAAGGTGCTGGACATGCTGGAGCAGGTCACCGCACAGAAACTCGACAGCCAATCCACCGCGCTCTACGGCAGCGCCAATGTGTGGGATGACGGGCTGATCGATCCACGGGATACCCGCACCGTGCTGGGGTTTGTGCTGGATATCTGCCATGAGGCCGAGGCTCGACAGCTACAGCCGAACAGCTTCGGTGTGGCGCGTTTCTAACAGGAGAACAATAAAAATGATCTTCACCCAGGAACATCAGGAACTGCGCCGCACCGTGCGCGCCTTCGTCGACCGCGAGATCAACCCCCATGTGGACGAATGGGAGAAAGCCGGGCGTTTTCCCATCCACGAGGTTTTCCGCAAGGCCGGCGACCTCGGCCTGCTGGGCATTTCCAAACCGGAACGCTTCGGCGGCATGGGCCTGGACTACAGCTACTCGATTGTGGCCGCCGAAGAGTTCGGCACCATCCTTTGCGGCGGCATCCCCATGGCCATCGGCGTGCAGACCGATATGTGCACCCCCGCCCTCGCCCGCTTCGGTTCCGACGAGCTGCGCGACGAATTCCTGCGCCCGGCCATCAGCGGCGAACAGGTCGGCTGCATCGGCGTCTCGGAAACCGGCGCCGGTTCCGACGTGGCCGGGCTCAAGACCCACGCGCGCAAGGATGGCGGCGATTACGTGATCAACGGCAGCAAAATGTGGATCACCAACTCCCCCAGCGCCGATTTTATCTGCCTGCTGGCCAACACCTCCGACGACAAACCGCACATCAACAAGTCGCTGATCATGGTGCCGATGAACACCCCCGGCGTGAGCCTCAGCCCGCCCCTGGAAAAACTTGGCATGCACAGCTCCGAGACGGCCCAGGTGTTCTTCGACAACGTGCGCGTGCCGCAACGCAACCGCATTGGTCAGGAGGGCGCGGGCTTCATGATGCAAATGCTGCAATTCCAGGAAGAACGCCTGTTTGGCGCGGCCAATATGATCAAGGGCCTGGAGTACTGCATCGACAGCACCATCGCCTACTGCAAGGAACGCCACACCTTCGGCAAAGCACTGATCGACAACCAGGTGATCCACTTTCGCCTGGCGGAACTGGCCACCGAAATCGAATGCCTGCGCGCACTGGTGTACCAGGCCACCGAGCAGTACATCAAAGGCCAGGACGTGACGCGGCTGGCCTCCATGGCCAAGCTCAAGGCCGGGCGCCTGGGCCGCGAAGTCAGCGACAGTTGCCTGCAATACTGGGGTGGCATGGGCTTTATGTGGGACAACCCGGTGGCGCGGGCGTATCGCGATGTGCGCCTGGTGTCGATTGGCGGCGGCGCCGACGAAATCATGCTGGGCATCATCTGCAAACTGATGGGCACCTTGCCGGGGAAAAAGCCATGAACACCCTGTTGCTGGAAGCCCACAACGGTGTGCTGCACATCACCCTCAACCGCCCACAGAGCCGCAACGCCATGAGCCTGCAGATGGTCAACGAACTGCGCACGGTGCTGGCGCAGCTCGACAGCCAGGTGCGTGCCGTGGTGATCAGCGGCGCGGGCGGGCACTTTTGCGCAGGGGCCGACGTGAAGGATCTGGTCAGTGCGGGCGATCAATTGCAGGCGCTGAACCGCGCATTCGGCACCTTGCTGCAAGAGGTGCAAGCCACACCACGCGTGGTGATCGTGGTGCTGCAAGGCGCCGTGCTGGGCGGCGGGTTCGGCCTGGCCTGCGTAAGCGACATTGCGATTGCCGATCACCAGGCACAGTTCGGTTTGCCGGAGACCAGCCTGGGGGTACTGCCGGCACAGATCGCACCGTTTGTGGTCAAGCGCATCGGCCTGACCCAGGCGCGGCGGCTGGCGCTGACCGCCGCACGCTTTGATGGCGTGGAAGCGCAACGCTTGGGCCTGGTGCATTTTGTCGAGCGCGACCCCCAGGCCCTGGCCGAGCGTGTGGATGAGGTGCTGGGCCAGGTCTTGCAATGCGCGCCGGAGGCCAATGCAAGAACCAAAGCCTTGTTGCTGGCCAGCGTCGAGCAGCCATTGGAACCGTTGTTGGATCAAGCGGCGCAGTGGTTTGCCGAGGCGGTGGCCAGTGCAGAAGGCATTGAGGGGACACAGGCTTTTGTACACAAGCGCAAGCCTGGTTGGTGCAAATGACGCCAGCCCCGGGGACTGGTTCCAAATGTGGGAGGGGGCTCGCCCCCGATAAGGCCAGACCAAACAGCGCATAACCAAGGGACCTTCCAATGCCCACATTCAGCAAAATCCTGATCGCCAATCGCGGCGAGATCGCCTGTCGCATCCAGCGCACGGCTCAGGCCCTGGGCTATCGCACCGTGGCGGTATACAGCGATGCCGACGCCGACGCCCTGCATGTGCAGATGGCCGACGAAGCCGTGCACATCGGCCCCGCCGCGGTGCAGCTGTCCTACCTCAATATCCCGGCGATCCTCGATGCCGCGCATAAAACCGGCGCTGACGCGGTGCACCCCGGCTACGGCTTTCTCTCGGAAAACCCCGACTTCGCCCGCGCCTGCCAACACGCCGGGCTTACCTTTATCGGCCCCAGCGCCGAAGCGATCGAGCTGATGGGCAGCAAACGCCTGTCCAAGCTGGCCATGCTGGAGGCCGGCGTGCCGTGCATTGCGGGCTACCAGGGCGCCGATCAGGATGACGCCACCCTGCAACGCCACGCCGAACGCATCGGCTACCCGTTGATGATCAAGGCTAGCGCCGGCGGCGGTGGGCGTGGCATGCGCCTGGTCCATCAACAGGATCAATTGCTGGCGCAATTGCGTACGGCACGCTCCGAAGCGCTCAACGCCTTCGGCAGCGCCGAGCTGATTCTGGAACAGGCGCTGATCGAGCCGCGTCACGTCGAAATCCAAGTGTTCGGCGACCGTCACGGCCAGCTGATATACCTGGGCGAGCGCGATTGCTCGGTGCAACGCCGCCATCAGAAAATCATCGAAGAAGCGCCCTGCCCAGTGATGACGCCCGACCTGCGCCAGGCCATGGGCGAGGCCGCGCTCAAGGCTGGGCGCGCGGTGAACTACGTGGGCGCCGGCACCGTGGAGTTTCTGCTCGACCGCGACGGGCGCTTTTACTTCCTGGAAATGAACACCCGCCTGCAAGTGGAGCACCCGGTCACCGAGCTGATCACCGGGCTCGACCTGGTGGCCTGGCAACTGCAGGTCGCCGCCGGCCAGCCACTGCCACTGACCCAAGCCGACGTGACCCTGACCGGGCATGCCATGGAAGTGCGCTTGTACGCTGAAGACCCGGCCCAGGGCTTCCTGCCGCAGACCGGCGACGTGCTGCGCTGGCAACCGGCCGCCGCTGTACGGGTTGACCACGGCGTGCTGGAAGGCCAGCCCATCAGCCCGTTCTATGACGCGATGCTGGGCAAGATCATCGCCCACGGCGCCACCCGCGAAGAAGCACGGCGCAAACTGCTGCGCGCGGTGCAAGACACGCTGCTGCTGGGGGTGACCAGCAATCAACGGCTGCTGGCCGAGGTACTTGAACATCCGGACTTTGTACGCGGGGACTTCAGCACTGGGTTTATCCCCCGGTATTTCAACGCGATCGCCCCCTACCCGGCCACTGACGAACAATTAGCCGTCGCCGCCGCATTGTTCTACCAGCACAGTGCCGCGCGGCATGGCTCCGGTCTGTCGGGCTGGTGCAACAACGCCACGACGCCCAGAGCTTATCGCTTGCTGGTCAACGACAGGGTGCACGGGATCAGCGTCAGCGTGTCGGCCGATAACGCCCTTTGCATCAACGGCATCGATATCCGGCCGCTCGGGCTCGACGACCGCCACTTCACCCTGGTCATCGATGGCATTCGTCGCCGCCTCGCCTATCACCTTGATGGCAGCCGGTTGTGGCTGCCGGGGCTGACGGTGGTCGACGTGACCCAGCAGGTTGCCCAGCGCCAGGACGACGCCGGCAGCGGTACGCTCAAGGCGCCGATGGATGGGGCAATCGTCGACGTGTGTGTGGGCGTCGGTGACCGTGTGCGCAAAGGCCAACTGCTGCTGGTGCTGGAGGCCATGAAGATGGAGCATCCGCTCAAGGCCGGGGTTGAGGGCGTGGTCAAGGGCATACAGGTGATGACGGGCGATCAGGTTCGCAATCGCCAGATTCTGCTGGAGATCGAATAAACCCTGGCTCTCCTGGAAAAAACAGCGCGGAACTACACGGGCCGTCTACGCTCTATCCCCCAGGACGGGAAGAGTACGGGAACCTGCACCATGCCTTATTGGCTGATTATTGACCTTGAAGCCACGACGGATGAAGGCGGCTGGCCCGTGACGGAAATGGAAGTCATCGAGATCGGCGCGAGCCTGGTCAACCGCCAGGGCCGCGAAGTGGATCATTTCCAGCGCTTTGTGCGCCCGCAGCGCCGCCCGTTGCTGACGCCGTTCTGCCGCCAGCTTACCCATATCACCCAGGCCAATATCGACGCGGCAACCCCGTTGAACGAGGTGTGGCCGCTGTTCGAACGCTGGCTGGGCCAGCATCGTACGCGCCTGGAAGGCTGGGCCAGTTGGGGCGACTACGACCGCCAGCAACTGGAACTGGAGTGGCAGCGCCATGGCCTGGACAGCGCCCTGGCCCACACGCCCCATATCAACCTCAAGCAGCGCTTCGCCAAGGCCCGACGCCTGGACAAGCCGCTGGGGCTCAACGGCGCGCTGCAACTGGCGGGGATGCAGTTCCATGGCCAGCAGCACCGGGCACTGGAAGACGCGCGCAACACTGCCCGCCTGCTACCGCTGATTTTACCGGTCTAGGCAGCCTCGCAAGGCTTGGGCATACTGGCCAACCTTTTCCATAACGCTGCCCTCGCTTCGACAGGGAAGGCAACTTTTTCCGAGGATTCGCCCATGTTCAAAGTCAACGAGTACTTCGACGGCACCGTCAAGTCGATCGCGTTCGGCACCGCTGAAGGTCCGGCGACCATCGGTGTGATGGCCCCGGGTGAATATGAGTTCGGCACTGCCCAGCGTGAAATCATGCACGTCGTCTCCGGCGCGCTGACCGTGAAACTGCCGGATGCCAGCGAGTGGCAGACCTTCTCCGCCGGCAGCCAGTTCAACGTACCGGCCAACAGCAAATTCCAGCTGAAGGTCGAGGTCGACACCGCTTACCTGTGCGAATACCGCGGCTAAGGTTTCAGCCAGGCAAAAAAATGCCCGTTTCCTAGAAGGAGACGGGCATTTTTTATGGGCGATGGATTATTCGAGGATCGTCACCGGCATGCCGACTTCCAGATGACCCACGCCATCGTTGACCAGGTTCTGGCCGAACATCGCGCCATCCTCGGTCTTGCGGTAGCCATTCAAAGTGGCGAAGGGTTCACGGTCGGCGCTGCGTTCGCCGGTGCGCGGGTCGATGGTGGTGAGGATGCAGCGCGCGCACGGTTTGACCACCCGGAACTCCACGTCGCCGATGCGCAGGCGCTTCCAGCCATCTTCGGCAAACGCGTCGGCGCCTTCGATCACCAGGTTGGGGCGAAAGCGCAGCATCTCCATGGGGCGGCCGACCTTCTCGGACAGGTCTTCCAGGGAGGCCTGGCCGATCAGCAGCAAGGGATAACCGTCGGCCAGCGCCACCTGGTCATCGTCGCGGCCATAACCGGACTGAGTGGTGCGCGCCCGCTTGAGCGGCATGTGCACCAACCGGGTCGGCGCGCCGACAAACTCGCTGACCCACGCGGCGGCTGCGTCGCCGGCATCCGGCAGGCGCGGGGTGTCGCGCCAGATGGTCACGCCGCGCAACGCAGCGTCTTCATCGGGCAATGCGACGTCAAGGGAGGTATAGCCAGGCGAACTCAGGGTCAGGCCGCCGGCGCTGTTCCACAAGGCCGACAGCTGGCTCATCTTGGTGACGGCGCGTTGCGTCAGGAAGCGGCCACTGGCCTCGTCCACCAGCATCCAGCGTCGATCCCCGTCCAACCCGAGCTTATCCAGGCCGCTGTGTTGCAACGATTCGGCCTTGCCGGATTTCAAGGGGTAACGGTACAACGCGCTGAGACGGAGCATGGGCCTGCATTCCTGAGGGGCGAAGCCCATCACCCTAAGGTCAAGCCGACTGTTCGTCCAGCATCAGTCGTTGGCGCACCACATCCACCAGTTTGTCAGGCTGGAACTTGGACAGGAAATTGTCGCAGCCGACCTTCTTCACCATCGATTCGTTGAAGCTGCCAGACAGCGAGGTGTGCAGCACCACATACAGTTTGCGCAGGCGCGGGTCGTTGCGGATCTCGGTGGTGAGACGGTAGCCGTCCATTTCCGGCATTTCGGCGTCGGTGAAGATCATCAATAGTTTGTCGGTCATCACGTGACCGGCGTCGGCCCACGACTTGAGCATGTTCAGCGCTTTGAGGCCATCACTGGCGATGTGCATTTTCACGCCCAACTGGCCGAGGGTGTCACGCAGCTGCGACAGCGCCACGTTGGAGTCGTCCACCAGCAGCACTTCGCGGCCACGGGCGCGTTCGAGCACTGGGTCTTCGAGTTTTTCCCGGGAGACCTTGGCGTTGTACGGCACGATCTCGGCGAGGACTTTTTCCACGTCGATGATTTCCACCAACTGGTCGTCGACCTTACTGATGGCGGTGAGGTAATGCTGGCGACCGGCGCTGGTCGGAGGCGGCAGGATGGCTTCCCAGTTCATGTTGACGATGCGGTCCACACCGCCCACCAGGAACGCCTGCACCGAGCGGTTGTACTCGGTGACGATGATGGTGCTGTTCGGGCCCGGCACCAGCGGGCGCATGCCGATGGCTTGGGACAGGTCGATCACCGGCAGGGTCTGGCCGCGCAGGTTGACCACGCCACACACAAACGGATGGCGCTGGGGCATCAGCGTGAGCTTGGGCAATTGCAGGACTTCCTGCACCTTGAACACGTTGATGGCGAACAACTGCCGCCCGGCCAGGCGAAACATGAGGATCTCCAGGCGATTCTCACCCACCAGTTGCGTGCGTTGATCTACCGTGTCGAGAATGCCGGCCATTGGAAGCTCCTGATATGCGCGGGTAAGTGCTGCGCGTAGGGGTTGTGCAGTTCACTAAGCTGTTTATCGGCGGCAAGCGCCAGATCTTGACCCCGTTAAAATGCCACGTAAATTAATTGATGTCACACTGACATCATGCTTTACTGGCCGCGCTGCTTCATAAGCGGGCAAGACGGCATTGCGCGACACACAAATCGACGCAAAGTTCCCGCTTGTAAGGGATTCCCCTATGCGCAATCAGGTCCAACCTGATATTCGCAATATCTAATAGCCATTAATGTGACGCCATTCTCATTGCATGAATGGAGTCAGGCTTTTGTTTGCCATCTCACGTCCTCGCCCGCTGGGTGTTCCAGACATTTACGTCGCGGCAAATGAAGGTGTGCAACTGGGCCTGCTCACAAGGGCTTGGCAGCGCCCTTGCCGTCATTTCAATAAACTTCCTACCAAAAGCTCAGAAGTAACCTACAAGCAAGAGCAATATTTCAGCGCTAGCTTTAAGCCATTGACCCGCAGCGACATCTCATCGCCCGATTCCATATTGTGGAGACTTGCATGATGAACGACGGTAAAGAGTGGCAGCTCGCACTTTCGGCGTTTCTGCTGGAGGCTGAAAAACTGTTGAACCGGTCAGAGGAATGCCTGAGCCATCTGCATCTGATTCGTAACGACAGCGACGCCATCGACTGCATGACACTCAGCCTCGCCCGACTCGCGGAACAGGCGGACACCTTGGCGCTGCAAGCCATCAGCGAATTTTCCGGACATATCCACGGCCTGATTGCCAACGCTGAAAACCCGTTGCAATTGCACGACCAGGCGCTGGAGGCGCTGCATGACTGCCTGACTTTACTGGCCTGGCAATTAGAACTGATCGACACCAAAACCGGTCAGTTGGCGTTGGATGAAACCGAGCAAACCACGTTGATTGCGACGGTCAGCCTGCAAATCCCGCAAAAGGGCTTCACCTATAAACCGCAGCAACGTTTGCATCACGCCTCTTGAGCGATTGGCAGGTCGTATTTCGCAACGCGACTTATCTAAAAACGACAGGCGTTAACGATTCCATCACCTATAACGTCCATTAACGTTACAACTTCGTTTAAATAGTAAAACTTCCCATGCTTCATACGCTGATATCACCCACTACATCCCCTCGTTTAATTGGTCGGCACAGCACGGTGTCAGGCGACCAACGGTTACAGGGGTGTTACTATGCGTCGCTCGAAGTCATTCAACTTCCTGTATATAAACGATTCGGCCACGCACGCCAGACTGAGCCCCGTCAGACGTGACCGGACTTCCCGCAGCGAACCTTCATTGGCTCCATCCGTTATGTACGCCAGCCTCAAGTCACTCCTCGCCAGGTCCGTGCCCCGCAGCCATGCTCGCCGCCTGACCCTTGGCCTGTGCCTTGCCTCGCTGCTGATCAGTCTGTGGGCCTACAGCGAGTCCGCGCCATTGCCACTGACGGTGTTGCTGCTCAACCTGGCCACCCTGATGGTGGTGGGTCTGCAACAATGGCGCTCACGCAAATCCATCCGCTTCCAGCCCCAGGAATTGGCCGATCGTCTGTTGCAGGTCCAGGAAAACGAACGCCATCGCCTCAGCCGTGAACTGCACGACGATATCGGCCAACTGCTCACCGCCGCCAAACTGCAGAGCGAATGGCTCAAGCGTCGCCTGCCGGATGACCTGCAAGACCAATGCACGATGCTGTGCAATACCCTGAACGAAACCCTGGCCAAGGTGCGCGATGTGTCTGCCATCCTCAACCCCCGGCAACTGAGCAGCCTGGGCCTGGAAGCCAGCCTGCGCGCGCACCTACTCAAAACCCTGGAAAACAGCCCCGTTCACTGGAGCCTGGAATGCCGACAACGCCTCACCGGCATCCCGGAAGAAATGGCCGTAGCGGCGTTTCGCATTACCCAGGAAGCGGTGACCAACATGCTGCGCCACGCCCAGGCCCAGAACCTGCTGGTGCGTCTGCAACGCCTGCCCGAAGGGTTATCGCTGACAATTCGCGATGACGGCCGTGGCTTCGCGCCGGCGAGCAACCCAGCCCGTGAAGGTCAGCGAGGCATGGCAGGCATGGTCGAACGTATCGAACAACTGGGTGGCACGCTGTCCGTCAGCAGCCAGCCCGGGCAAGGCACGCGCATCGACGCACTTTTTCCCTGGGCGCCGCGCGCCCTCGAACGGGCCAACTCCCCTAAGGTTCTCGAGTGACCTGCACATTACTTCTAGTGGATGACCATGCACTGATCAGGGCCGGCGTGCGTGCCCTGATCCAGGATATTCCCGGCTACACCGTGATCGGCGAAGCCAACGATGGGGCACAGTTACTTGAGCAGTTCCACGCATTGCAACCGGACATGGTGCTGCTGGACCTGTCGATGAAGCACACCGGCGGCCTGGACGCCTTGCAGCAACTCAAGGCCGCCTACCCGCGCTGCAAGGTGCTGATCCTGTCGATGCACACCGACCCGCAACTGATCATGTGCGCGCTGGAGGCCGGCGCCCATGGCTACCTGCTCAAGGACACCACGGCCAACGAGCTGGAACACGCCCTGCGAGCCCTGTGCAATAACGAGCGCTACCTGAGCCCGGCGATCGCCCATACCGTGATCAACCAGGCGCTGGTACGCAGCCAAGGGCCCACTGCGTCGTCCGGCTACGGCCACAAACTCACGGCACGGCAGTTGGAAATCCTGCGCCTGATCGTGCGCGGCAAGTCCACGCGTGAGATCGCCCACGGCCTGGGCCTGAGCATCAAAACCGTGGAAGCTCACCGTTCGCAAATCATGAAGCGCTTGCAGATATTCGACGTGGCGGGGCTGGTGCTATTCGCGGTGCGCGAGCAGATCATCAGCCTGGACGACTAGGGGCGAACCCAGCGGCAAATGCACGCGCAAGGCCTTGGGCAGGGCTTCGAAACGCAGGTCGTCGCCCTGGAGCGGTTCACCATCCAGGTTGATGTACAGCCCTTCGGCCTTTTTGATCTGCACCCAGGGCAGCCGCGCGCGGACGAACATGTTGTCCAGGCCCCAGCCATTGCTCATCAGTTCGCGCAAAGTACCGACCACTTCCTGGGGTGCCGGTAGGATACTGACATCGAGCAACCCATCATCGGCCATCGCCTCCGGGCACAGCGCATGCCCGCCGCCGGCCTGGCGACCGTTGCCGATACCCAGCGCCAGCATCTCGCCCTTCCACTGGAAACCCGGGCCTTCCAACTCCCCATAGGCGGCCTTCAACTCGCTGAAACGCGTCAGACCGGTAAACAGGTACGCCGCCCCCCCGAGGATTTTTTTCAGGTCTTCGGAGGTATTGGCGGTGACCTGGCTGCCGAAACCGCCGGTGGCCATGTTGAGGAAAATCTGCCCGCCAACCTGGCCGAGGTCGATCGCCCGCGGCGCCACATCCAGCAGCGCCAGGGCCTGGGCCGGCTCCAGCGGTACGCCGGCGGCCTTGGCGAAATCATTGGCGGTGCCCAGGGGCATCAGCACCAGGCTGGCATCGGCTTTGGCCTGGGCCATCGCTTCAGCCACGTCGCGCAAGGTGCCGTCGCCGCCGCCGGCAATGATGTGGGTATAACCGTCTTCGAGGGCCTCCCTGACCAGACGCTGTGCATCACCGCCCTCCCACGTCACCCGCACCGCCAACTCCCAACCCTGCTCACGCCGGGCCAGCACGGCGCTGCGCACGTCCTCGTTGAGGGCTTGCTTGCCGTGGAGGATCAACAGTGCCTTGGGGGTGCTCATGCAGGGAATCTCCTGATTCAAAGGTGCTTGAAGGATGTGGACCTTGGCAGAGGAGAAAAAAGTCAGTGGGATTGGAAATTAATTGGGCGGCAGAGCGCTATCCGTCGCAAACACGACGACTCATAACGGCGTACCACCGATGGCAATCAGCTCTTATGCAACTTACTCATCAACTGCGCCTCAGCCTGGGTCAAGCCGCACGACTGGGTCAGGTCATCCACCGTCGCGCCCATCCCCACCAACTTTGCCGCTTGGGCAAACGACAGGTTGGCAGGATCGCGCTGCTCCAACTGCTCCAGCTTGTCGGGCATCGGTGCGAGGATCGCGCGCAGCTCATGCACCTCATCCCCGACCCGCACGGCACTCTTTTGGTAATGGTCGACGCGCTTAACCAGCTCCACGATGCGTCGGTCACGCACCGCATCGCGCTCGGCCTGCTGCAACGCCAATTCGCGCTGCCGAGCCATGTAGCGCAGCAGAAAACCCAGGGTCCCGGCCCACAACAGGGCCAGGACGATCACCGCGACCTCAAGGAACAATCAAATGCTCTCCAGTTCCGACCATTCTTCTTCGCTCATCATTTTGTCCAGCTCAACCAGAATCAACAGTTCGTTGTTCTTGTTGCACACGCCCTGGATAAACTTGGCCGACTCTTCGTTGCCCACGTTCGGCGCAGTTTCCACTTCCGATTGGCGCAGGTAGACCACCTCGGCGACGCTATCGACCAGGATACCGACCACTTGCTTGTCGGCTTCGATGATGACGATGCGCGTGTTGTCAGTAACTTCGGCGGTATCCAGGCCGAAACGCTGGCGCGTATCGATCACGGTCACCACGTTGCCACGCAGGTTGATGATACCCAGCACGTAGCTAGGAGCACCCGGGACCGGGGCGATCTCGGTATAGCGCAGCACTTCCTGCACACGCATCACGTTGATACCGTAGGTCTCGTTGTCCAGCTTGAAGGTTACCCATTGCAGAATCGGATCGTCCGAGCCTTTTTGTGCAGATGCTGACATATTCATACCCATGACCCCTTCAAATGCCGTTGGATACGGCGTGTGTGCTTCATTCGCCAACCGCACACCCGTGCGGCCGGCGTGTTCAATCAACTGCGTTTGTTACCGGGCATCGACTTGACGGCGCCGCTGGCGATCAACTCGGCCAGTTCGGCGACGTCGAGCAACGCGCACATGTGTTCGATCACGGTGCCGGCCAGCCAAGGCCGCTGGCCCCGGTGGCTGCGCCATTTGATTTCGTTCGGGTCCAGGCGCAGCGAGCGGCTGACCTGATGCACCGCCAGCCCCCACTCGTAGCCCTGAACGGAAATAACGTATTGCAGGCCCTCGCGGAAATCGTCGCGGTAGCGGTCGGGCATCACCCAGCGCGCAGTGTCCAATACCTTGAGGTTGCCGGCCTGGCTGGGCAGGATGCCGAGGAACCACTCCGGCTGGCCGAACAGCGGCGTCAGCTCGTGACCTTCCAAAGAGTAGATCGAACCCAGGCACACCAGCGGCACCGCCAGGGTCAACCCGGCGACATCGAACAGCAGGCATTCGAAAGGCTCGGCGGCCCACGCCGGACGGTCATCGCCGCTCACCGACGGCGGCGTGATGCTCGGCGGCAGGTGCACGTCCACCACCGGCTCGATCACCACGGGCGCCGCCACCAACGGTTCCGCCGCCACAGGCTCCGCCACTACGGGTACGACCGGCGCGACAATCGGCGCTACGATCCGGGCGTCTCGGGCCTGCTCTTCCAGCACCGCCAGTTGGAATTCATCCAGCGTACTGCTGGGCTCAACCACCGGCTCCAGCACCAGAATCGGTTCCGGCAGCACCTCATCGGTGGCTTCCTGCAACAGGGCATCCAGGTAGGATTCCAGGGCCAGTTGCGGCCGGGTCTTGGTCTTGAGTTCGACAGGACGGTTCATCATGCCACCTGCGCCACGAGTTGCTGGGACAGCAAGTGTTTGAGCAACGCACGGTAGGCCATCACGCCACGACTCTTGCCATCGAACTGCGACGGCGTGAGCCCTGCGCGGCTGGCGTCACGCAGGCGCGTATCCACCGGAATGTAGCCTTGCCAGATGGTGTCCGGGTAGGCGTCGCGCAATACCCGCAGGGTGCCCAGCGACGCCTGGGTGCGGCGGTCGAACAGGGTCGGCACGATGCTGAACGGCAGCGGCTGTTTGCGCGAGCGATTGATCATCGCCAGGGTGCTGACCATACGCTCAAGGCCTTTGACAGCCAGGTGCTCGGTCTGCACCGGGATCACCAGTTGCTGGCTGGCGGCCAGCGCGTTGACCATCAGCACGCCCAGCAGCGGCGGGCTGTCGATAATGGCGTAGTCAAAGTCCTGCCACAGTTGCGCCAGGGTCTTGGCAATCACCAGGCCCAGGCCGCTCTGCCCTGGCGACTGACGCTCAAGGGTGGCCAGCGCGGTACTGGAAGGCAGCAGGGAAATGCTCTCATTGCTGGTGGGCAACAGCAGTTGCCCGGGCAGGTCGCCAGGCACGTTGCCCTTGTGCAGGAACAGGTCAAAGCAGCTGTGTTCCAGCGCATCCGGGTCGTAGCCGAAATAGCTGGTCATCGAGCCGTGGGGGTCCAAGTCCACCACGACCACACGCTTGCCCGCCTCGGCCAGCAAACCGGCCAGAGCGATGGAGGTGGTGGTCTTGCCGACTCCACCTTTTTGATTGGCAACTGCCCAGACTCTCATTCGGATGATTCCTCCCGGCAGGCACAGGCGCGACCGAGACATTGCATAACGTTATTGAGCCGGTGACGGAGAATTGACGGCACTCTGACCCACCGGCGGCTTAACCGCTGGCGGTGCAGTTTGTGTGCCAGCACGCCTCAAGGCCGCATCCGGTGTTGCATTGGCGGTGCCGGTGCCGGTCAGGCTGCGGCGCACATCCAGGTTGCGCGACACCACCAGCACTACCCGACGGTTGCGCGCGCGCCCTTCCAGCGTGGCGTTATTGGCCACTGGCTGGAATTCGCCATAGCCCACCGACGCCAGGCGCCCGGGGTTCACACCCTGCATCGCCAGCATGCGCACGATGCTCGCCGCGCGGGCCGAGGACAGTTCCCAGTTGGTGGGGTACTGCGCGGTGCTGATCGGAATATTGTCGGTAAAGCCTTCGACGTGAATCGGGTTCTCGAACGGCTTAAGGATCGCCGCCACTTTGTCGATGATGGTGAACGCCTGGTCGCTGGGCATCGCATCGGCGCTGGCGAACAGTAGGCTGGAATTCAGCTCGATCTCGACCCACAACTCATTGCCGCGCACGGTCATCTGGTTGGAACTGATCAGGTCGCCAAACGCCGCGCTGATGTCATCGGCGATGCTTTTCAACGGGTCGCTGGTTCCGCCCACGCCGGCGGCGGTCTCATCGCTGTCGTTGACCAGCGGCTTGGCCGGGGTCACGGTGCGGGGCCGCTCTTCGCCGATGGGAATCGGCTTGAGCGAACGGTCGGCGTCGTTGAACACCCCGATCAGCGCTTGGGAAATCACTTTGTACTTGCCTTCGTTGATCGACGAGATGGAGTACATCACCACGAAAAACGCGAACAGCAGGGTGATGAAGTCCGCGTAGGACACCAGCCAGCGTTCATGGTTGACGTGTTCTTCAGGCTCGCGACGGCGACGGCTCACAACCCATACCTCCCATCAATCCATGAAGCCCTGGAGCTTCAATTCGATGGAGCGCGGGTTCTCGCCCTCGGCAATCGACAGCAGACCTTCGAGCAACATTTCGCGGTACCGCGACTGGCGCGTGGCAATCGATTTGAGCTTGCTGGCCACCGGCAGCAACACCAGGTTGGCGCTCGCCACGCCGTAGATGGTGGCGACAAAGGCCACGGCAATGCCGCTGCCCAATTGCGACGGATCGGCCAGGTTGCCCATCACATGGATCAGGCCCATCACCGCACCGATGATGCCGATGGTCGGCGCGTAGCCGCCCATGCTTTCAAAGACTTTGGCGGCATTGATATCGCGGCTTTCCTGGGTGTAGAAATCCACCTCAAGGATGCTGCGGATCGCTTCCGGCTCGGCGCCGTCCACCAGCAACTGCAAGCCTTTGCGCGCGTAGCTGTCAGGCTCGGCATCGGCCACGCCTTCCAGGCCCAGCAGGCCTTCCTTGCGTGCGGTGAGGCTCCAGTTGACCACGCGATCGATGCCACCGGCCAAGTCCACACGGGGCGGGAAAATAATCCAGATCAGGATCTGCATGGCGCGCTTGAACGAACTCAACGGCGATTGCAGCAACGCGGCGCCCACCGTGCCGCCGATCACGATCAGCGCCGCTGGGCCGTTGGCCAGGGCGCCCAGGTGGCCGCCCTCCAGGTAGTTGCCGCCGATGATGGCGACAAATGCCATGGTGATGCCAATCAGACTCAAGACATCCATCAGAGGCAGGCCTCCACCAGATGCTTGCCGATGTCATCCAGGCTGTAGACGGCGTCGGCCAGGTTGGCTTTGACGATGGCCATGGGCATGCCATAGATCACGCAGCTGGCTTCGTCCTGGGCCCAGATCGCGCTACCGCCCTGCTTGAGCAGGCGCGCGCCTTCGCGGCCATCGGCGCCCATGCCGGTCAGGACCACCGCCAGAACTTTGTCGCCGTAAGACTTAGCGGCCGAACCAAAGGTGATGTCCACGCAGGGTTTGTAGTTGAGGCGTTCGTCACCCGGCAGGATTTTGATCGCACCCCGGCCGTCGACCATCATCTGCTTGCCGCCCGGGGCCAGCAGCGCCAGGCCGGGCCGCAGGATGTCGCCATCCTCGGCTTCCTTGACGCTGATGCGGCACAGCTTGTCCAGGCGCTCGGCAAACGCCTTGGTGAACGCGGCCGGCATGTGCTGGATCAACACGATCGGCGCCGGAAAGTTGGCCGGCAATTGGGTCAGCACGCGCTGCAACGCCACCGGGCCACCGGTAGAGGTGCCGATGGCGACCAGTTTGTAGGCCTTGCGCTTGGGCGCCGGGGACTGGGCCGTTGCCGCTGGCGCAGACGCACGCACAGGTGCCGCTGCGGGGCGGGCAACCGGTGCGGGCGCGGGGCGCCCGAACGTCGAGGCACTCGCTGGCGCCGGTGCTGCAACAGGTGTCGGGGCCGGCGCGGGGGCGCTGAACAGGCTGCGACGGTTGCTGCGGGAAATGCTGTGGACTTTCTCGCACAGCAGTTGCTTGACCTTCTCGGGGTTGCGCGAGATGTCCTCGAAATTCTTCGGCAGGAAGTCCACAGCCCCTGCATCCAGCGCGTCGAGGGTCACTCGGGCGCCTTCATGGGTCAGCGAGGAGAACATCAACACCGGAGTCGGGCAGCGCTGCATGATGTGCCGCACAGCCGTGATACCGTCCATCATGGGCATCTCGTAGTCCATGGTGATGACATCTGGCTTCAACGCAATGGCTTGATCAATCGCCTCTTTACCGTTGGTGGCCGTGCCGACCACCTGGATGCTTGGATCGGCGGAAAGAATTTCCGAGACGCGGCGGCGGAAGAAACCCGAATCGTCCACCACCAGGACCTTGACTGCCATAAACACTCCGTTAGGCGGGGCGGGCAATACCGCCCTGCCCCGCCAGAATCAAATACGCCGAGCGGCGTAACGCTTGAGCATGCTCGGAACATCGAGAATCAGCGCGATCCGACCGTCACCGGTGATGGTCGCACCCGACATGCCCGGGGTTCCCTGCAGCATTTTGCCCAAAGGCTTGATGACCACTTCTTCCTGGCCGACCAACTGATCGACCACAAAGCCGATGCGTTGAGTGCCCACGGAGAGAATCACCACATGGCCTTCGCGCTGTTCTTCATGGGCCGCCGAAGCCACCAGCCAGCGCTTGAGATAGAACAGCGGCAAGGCCTTGTCGCGCACGATCACCACTTCCTGGCCGTCCACCACGTTGGTGCGCGACAGGTCGAGGTGGAAGATCTCGTTGACGTTGACCAACGGGAAGGCGAACGCCTGGTTGCCCAGCATCACCATCAGGGTCGGCATGATCGCCAGGGTCAACGGCACCTTGATGACGATCTTCGAGCCCTGGCCCTTGGTCGAGTAGATATTGATCGAACCGTTGAGCTGGCTGATCTTGGTCTTGACCACGTCCATGCCCACGCCACGGCCCGACACGTCGGAGATCTCGGTTTTGGTAGAGAAGCCTGGGGCGAAGATCAGGTTGTAGCACTCGGTGTCGGTCAGGCGGTCGGCGGCGTCTTTGTCCATCACGCCACGCTTGACCGCGATGTTACGCAGGATGGCCGGGTCCATGCCTTTGCCGTCGTCGGTAATCGACAGCAGGATATGGTCGCCTTCTTGCTCGGCCGCCAGGATCACTTTGCCGCCACGGGACTTGCCCGAGGCTTCGCGTTCTTCCGGGGTTTCCACGCCGTGGTCGACGGCGTTACGCACCAAGTGGACCAGCGGGTCGGCCAGGGCCTCGACGAGGTTTTTGTCGAGGTCGGTCTCTTCGCCCACCAACTCCAGGTTGATCTCTTTCTTCAACTGACGCGCCAGGTCGCGAACCAGGCGTGGGAAGCGGCCGAAGACTTTCTTGATCGGCTGCATCCGCGTCTTCATCACCGCGGTTTGCAGGTCGGCGGTAACCACGTCGAGGTTCGACACGGCCTTTTGCATGGACTCATCGCCACTGCTCAGGCCCAGGCGCACCAGGCGGTTACGCACCAGCACCAGTTCGCCGACCATGTTCATGATGTCGTCCAGGCGCGCGGTATCGACCCGCACGGTGGTTTCGGCTTCACTGGCAGGCTTGTCGGCCACCGGCGCGGCGGCAGCAGCCCGGGCGGGTGCCGCAGCCGGAGCGGCCGCTGCGGGCTTGGGCGCTGCGGCAGGCGCCGCGGCCTTGGCGGCGACCGGTGCAGGTTTGGCGGCGGTAGCGGCGGCCGCAGAAGCGGCCGGCGCAGGCACTTCGCTGAATTTGCCCTTGCCGTGCAAATCATCCAGCAACGCTTCGAATTCATGATCGGTGATCAGCCCGTCACCGGCAGGTGCCGCAGCGGCTGCCGGCTTGGCATCAGCCGGCGCGGCGGCGGTGGCCGCGACTTCCGGCAACGCGTCGGCGGCAAAGGTACCCTTGCCGTGCAACTGGTCGAGCAACGCTTCGAACTCGTCGTCGGTGATATCGGTGCTGGCAGCCGCAGCGGCCGGTGCAGGCGGCGCGGCGGCAGGCGCCACGGCATCGGCGGCGAACTGGCCTTTGCCATGCAACTGATCGAGCAGCGACTCGAATTCGGCGTCGGTTATGTCTTCGCTGGTCGGAGCGTCAACCGGGGCCGGGGCCGCAGCGGCCGGCGCTTCGGCTTCGGCCTTGACCGCGCTGAGGGAGCTGAGCAGCTGTTCGAATTCACTGTCGGTCACGTCCGGTTCCGGCGCCGGTTCAGGCTCCGGCACGGCCTCGACCACGGGCTCCGCCGACAGGTCGGCAGGCTCTGCATAGCGCGCCAGGGCGGCCAGCAGTTCCGGGGTGGCGGCAGTGATCGGCGCACGTTCGCGCACTTGGCCGAACATGCCGTTGACCGCATCGAGTGCTTCGAGAATCACGTCCATCAACTCCGAGTCGACGTGCCGCTCACCCTTGCGCAGGATGTCGAACACGTTCTCGGCGATGTGGCAGCACTCCACCAGCTCATGGAGCTGGAGGAAGCCGGCGCCCCCTTTTACAGTATGAAAACCGCGAAAAATTGCATTGAGCAGGTTCGCATCATCCGGGCGGCTTTCCAGCTCGACCAGTTGTTCGGACAGTTGCTCTAAAATTTCGCCGGCCTCTACAAGGAAATCCTGAAGGATCTCTTCATCGGCGCCGAAGCTCATGTGGGTGCTCCTTAGAAGCCTAAACTGGATAACAGGTCATCTACGTCATCCTGACCTGACACAACGTCTTCACGTTTATCGGCATGAATCTGCGGACCTTCACCCTTGGCGAGATGTTTTTGTGGATCTTTTTCCGAGAGGATCGCTGCGCGGTCATGTTCGATGCCGGCGAAACGGTCAACCTGACCGGCCATGAGCACCAGTTTGAGCAAGTTGCTTTCCACTTCGGTGACCAATTGCGTCACGCGCTTGATCACCTGACCGGTCAGGTCCTGGTAATCCTGAGCCAGCAGAATATCGTTGAGGTTGCTGGACACCGTGCGGTTGTCCTGCTCGCTGCGTGACAAGAACCCTTCGACCCGGCGCGCCAGCTCGCGGAACTCTTCAGCCCCCACTTCCCGGCGCATAAAACGACCCCAGTCGGCATTCAGGGCCTGAGCTTCGGTGGCCATGCCGTTGACCAGAGGCGTGGCGTTTTCCACCAGGTCCATGGTGCGGTTGGCCGCGGCCTCGGTCAGCCTGACCACATAGGACAGGCGTTCGGTGGCATCCGTGATCTGCGAGATTTCTTCGGCCTGGGGCATGTGCGGGTCAATCTGGAAATTGACGATTGCACTGTGCAGCTCGCGTGTGAGCTTGCCCACTTCCTGGTACAGGCCTCGGTCACGGGTCTGATTGAGCTCATGGATCAACTGCACCGCGTCGCCGAAATGGCCTTTTTCAAGACTGTCGACCAGTTGGTGAGCATGTTTTTTCAGGGTGGACTCAAAGTCTCCCTGTGACGTTTCTTGATGCTCCATAGCTCCCCCGCGATGGCATTAGCCGTGGATGCGTTCGAAGATTTTTTCGATCTTCTCTTTCAACGCCTGTGCAGTGAATGGCTTGACCACATAACCGTTAACACCGGCCTGGGCGGCCTCGATGATCTGCTCGCGCTTGGCTTCGGCGGTTACCATCAGCACCGGCAGGTTGCGCAGTTTTTCATCGGCGCGCACCCAGCGCAGCAGGTCGATACCGGTCATGCCCGGCATGTTCCAGTCCGTCACCAGAAAGTCGATGCCTCCGCTGTTGAGGATCGGCTGTGCAGTAATGCCATCGTCCGCCTCGACCGTGTTGGTGAACCCAAGGTCACGCAACAGGTTTTTTATGATCCGCCGCATCGTTGAGAAGTCATCAACGATGAGGATTTTCATGTTCTTGTCCAATTCGACCTCCAAGCAGTCTTAAACGCGCCCAGCACCTGGACGCGCCATTTCAATCAACAGGCATTACACAAAAAGGACTGCCGGGGCCACCACGGGCCGAACCCGCGCAGGCCAATCGCCCCCGCGGTATCGCTCTGCAGTGTCCCCACACTGCCTGTCAGCGCGCTCGCCACTCTCCCAAACGCCCCCGCAAGCGGGCGGCGCACTGGCTGTGCAACTGGCTGACTCGCGATTCGCTGACCCCCAGGACCTCACCGATTTCCTTGAGGTTCAGCTCTTCGTCGTAGTACAGCGCCAACACCAATCGTTCACGCTCCGGCAAATTGGCGATCGCGTCCGCCAACGCCCCCTGGAAACGCGCATCTTCCAGGTCGCGCGACGGCTCCATGTGAGCGCTCGCGCCGTCCTCGTGCAGCCCTTCGTGTTCGCCGTCCTGCAGCAGGTCGTCGAAACTGAACAGGCGGCTGCCCAAGGTATCGTTCAAAATCCCGTAATAATCGTCGAGACTCAATTGGAGTTCGGCCGCAACTTCATGATCTTTAGCGTCGCGACCGGTTTTTGCTTCAATTGCACGAATTGCGTCACTGACCATGCGCGTATTGCGGTGCACCGAACGGGGTGCCCAATCACCTTTGCGCACTTCATCGAGCATCGCCCCACGGATACGGATACCCGCATAGGTCTCGAAACTCGCGCCCTTGGTTGCGTCGTACTTGGTCGACACTTCGAGCAGGCCGATCATGCCGGCCTGAATCAAATCTTCGACCTGCACGCTGGCAGGCAACCGGGCCAGCAAGTGGTAGGCAATGCGCTTGACCAGGGGCGCATAGCGCTCGATCAGTTCACCCTGGCTGTCACGCGCCGATTTCTTATAGAGGTTGTAGCCGCTCGATGTCATAGCACTGGTCCTGCGCTCGTCTGATGCACCAATCGCTCGACGAAAAACTCCAGATGCCCGCGCGGGTTGGCGGGCAAAGGCCAGGTATCGACCTTCTGAGCAATAGCCTTGAACGCCAAGGCGCATTTCGAACGAGGGAATGCTTCGTAGACCGCACGCTGCTTTTGCACGGCCTTGCGCACACACTCGTCGTAGGGAACTGCGCCGACGTATTGTAAGGCGACATCGAGAAAGCGATCCGTGACCTTGGTCAACTTGGCGAACAGGTTGCGTCCTTCCTGGGGGCTCTGGGCCATGTTGGCCAGGACGCGGAAGCGGTTCATGCCGTAGTCACGGTTAAGGAGTTTGATCAGGGCGTAGGCGTCGGTGATCGAGGTGGGTTCGTCGCAGACCACCAGCAGCACTTCCTGCGCGGCGCGCACAAAGCTGACCACGGATTCGCCGATCCCGGCGGCGGTGTCGATCACCAGCACGTCGAGGTTGTCGCCGATATCGCTGAACGCCTGAATCAGGCCGGCATGCTGCGCCGGGCTCAGGTGCACCATGCTTTGGGTACCGGAAGCGGCCGGCACGATGCGGATCCCGCCAGGGCCCTGCAGCAGCACGTCGCGCAGCTCACAGCGTCCCTCGATCACATCGGCCAGGGTGTGTTTGGGCGTCAGACCCAGCAGAACGTCGACGTTCGCCAGCCCCAGGTCAGCGTCCAGCAGCATGACGCGACGGCCAAGCTCTGCCAGCGCCAGGGACAAATTCACTGACACGTTCGTTTTTCCGACGCCACCTTTGCCGCCGGTCACCGCGATCACCTGTACGGGATGCATGCTGCCCATTTTATTTCTTTACCTTGTCTTGCTTAGACGCAGGCTACATGGCTTGGCCGCGTGAATCGCTTGCAGACCATCGATGTAGGTACATTGCATTGTGTTCATGTTGCTCAGCCCACCCGTTTTGCCGGGCTGTGGTAAAGATCAGCGAACATATCGGCCATCGCTTCCTCGCTCGGCTCGTCTTGCATTTGCACGCTGACTGCACGGCTGACCAACTGATGACGGCGCGGCAGATGCAGATCATCCGGGATCCGCGGCCCGTCGGTCAGGTAGGCGACCGGTAACGCATGACCGATAGCCAGGCTCAACACTTCGCCCAGGCTGGCGGTTTCGTCCAGTTTAGTCAGGATGCAACCGGCCAGCCCGCAGCGCTTGTAGCTGTGGTAGGCAGCGGTAAGAACCTGTTTCTGGCTGGTGGTTGCAAGCACCAGATAATTTTTTGACTTGATGCCACGCCCGGCCAGGCTTTCCAACTGCATGCGCAGTGCCGGATCGCTGGCTTGCAGGCCGGCGGTGTCGATCAACACCACACGTTTGCGCAGCAGCGGGTCGAGGGCGTTGGCCAGGGATTGGCCCGGATCGACGTGAGTCACCGGCACATTCAGGATGCGCCCCAGGGTCTTGAGTTGTTCCTGGGCACCGATACGGTAGCTGTCCATGCTCACCAGCGCGATGTTATGCGCGCCGTACTTGAGCACATAGCGCGCCGCCAGTTTGGCCAGGGTGGTGGTCTTGCCCATGCCGGCGGGGCCGACCATGGCGATCACACCGCCCTCTTCCAGAGGTTCGATTTCCGGGGTGACGATCATGCGGGCCAAGTGGGCCAGCAGCATGCGCCAGGCTTGGCGCGGCTCAGCGATTTCAGTGGTCAGGGCCAGCAGGTCGCGGGACAACGGGCCGGACAGGCCGATGCGTTGCAGGCGACGCCACAGGTTGGCTTGCTGCGGCTTGCTGCCTTGCAGTTGGGTCCAGGCCAGGGAGCCCAGTTGCACTTCCAGCAGCTCGCGCAGGCCGTTGAGTTCAAAGCGCATCGAATCGAATACGCGCTGGTCGATCGCGGCGGCCGGTGCCGGCGCGGCGGGACGCGGTGGCTCGACGAAGGTTGGTTCCACCAACGGCTCGGCGGCGGTCAGTGGCAGCCCGGCGAACAACTGGCGATTGGTGGTGGCATCGCTGTCGCCACGCATGCTCAGTTCAGCCTGGGCCGAGACGATGCGCGATGCGGTCTTGCGCAGTTCATCTTCGAGTTCCATGTTGGGAACGCGCGGCGCCAGCGCCGAGGGGGTGTAGTCCAGGGCAGCCGTCAGCTCGACACCGCCGGCAATGCGACGGTTACCGATAATCGCGGCATCGGCGCCCAGCTCATCACGGACCAGTTTCATGGCCTGACGCATATCGGCGGCGAAAAAACGCTTCACTTGCATAACCCACTACCCTCAGCCGTTGGGCCCTACTGTCGCGACGATAGTCACTTGCTTGTTGTCAGGAATTTCCTGGTAAGCCAAAACGTGCAAATTCGGTACTGCCAGGCGTCCAAACCGCGACAACATCGCTCGGACCGGGCCCGCCACCAGCAGAATCACCGGTTGGCCCTGCATTTCCTGACGCTGTGCTGCGTCGATCAACGAACGCTGCAGTTTTTCAGCCATGCTTGGCTCCAGCAGAACGCCCTCTTCCTGGCCTTGTCCTGCCTTCTGAATACTATTGAGCAATATTTGTTCCAACCTTGGTTCCAAGGTGATCACAGGCAGCTCGGAGTCAAGCCCTACAATGCTTTGCACGATGGCGCGCGACAATCCGACGCGCACTGCCGCCACCAGCGCGGCGGTATCTTGACTCTTGGCGGCGTTGTTGGCGATGGCTTCGGCAATGCTGCGGATGTCGCGCACCGGCACCTGTTCGGCCAGCAGCGCTTGCAACACTTTGAGCAATTGCGACAACGACAGCACGCCCGGCACCAGTTCTTCGGCGAGTTTTGGCGAGGCTTTGCCGAGCAACCCCATCAATTGCTGGACTTCCTCGTGGCCGATCAGCTCGTGGGAGTGCTTGTAGAGGATCTGGTTGAGGTGGGTGGCAACTACCGTGCTGGCGTCCACCACGGTGTAACCCAGGGACTGTGCCTGGCTGCGCTGGCTGATTTCGATCCACACCGCGTCCAGGCCAAAAGCCGGATCTTTGGCGGTAATGCCATTGAGGCTGCCGAACACCTGCCCGGGATTGATCGCCAGTTCGCGGTCGGGGTAGATCTCGGCTTCGGCCAGGATCACGCCCATCAGGGTCAAGCGGTAAGCGCTGGGGGCCAGGTCGAGGTTGTCGCGGATGTGTACGGTGGGCATCAAAAAGCCCAGGTCCTGGGACAACTTTTTGCGCACACCCTTGATCCGCGCGAGCAATTGGCCGCCTTGGTTGCGGTCGACCAACGGGATGAGGCGGTAGCCGACTTCCAGGCCGATCATGTCGATCGGGGTCACGTCATCCCAGCCAAGCTCCTTGGTTTCCTGGGCGCGGGCCGGGGATGGCAGCAGTTCCTGCTGACGGACGATCTCTTGCTGGGCCTGTACTTTGACCATGTTCTGTTTTTTCCAGAACAGGTAGGCGGCGCCGCCGGCCAGCGCGGCCATGGTCAGGAACGACACATGGGGCATGCCCGGCACGACGCCCATGATCGCCATGATGCCAGCCGCTACGGCCAACGCCTTGGGCGACGCGAACATCTGCCGGCTGATCTGCTTGCCCATGTCTTCGGAGCCCGAAGCACGGGTCACCATGATCGCGGCTGCTGTTGATAACAACAGTGATGGCAATTGCGCCACTAAACCGTCACCGATGGTCAGCAAGGCGTACACCTTACCCGCATCGCCGAAACTCATGCCGTGCTGGAACATGCCGACAGCGACGCCGCCGATGAGGTTGATGAACAGAATCAACAGGCCGGCGATGGCGTCACCGCGCACGAATTTGCTGGCACCGTCCATAGAACCGTAGAACTCGGCTTCCTGGGCCACTTCCAAGCGGCGGGTCTTAGCCTGGTTCTGGTCGATCAGGCCGGCGTTGAGGTCGGCGTCGATGGCCATCTGTTTGCCGGGCATGGCGTCGAGGGTAAAGCGCGCGCTCACCTCGGAGATCCGCCCGGCACCTTTGGTCACCACCACGAAGTTGATGATCATGAGGATTGCGAACACCACAATACCGACCACGTAGTTGCCGCCGATCACCACTTCACCGAAGGCCTGGATCACCTTACCGGCAGCGGCGTGGCCGTCCTGACCGTGGAGCATCACCACACGGGTGGACGCCACGTTCAGCGCCAGGCGCAACAGGGTCGCCACCAACAGGATGGTGGGGAACACCGCAAAATCCAGCGGCCGCAGGGCATACACACACACCAGCAGCACCACCACGGACAGCGCGATGTTGAAGGTGAAGAACACGTCCAGCAGAAACGGCGGCATCGGCAACATCATCATTGCCAGCATCACCAGCAACAGCAACGGCACACCCAGATTGCCCCGCGACAGGTCAGTCAGGGTGCCACGGGCCGTACTGAGCATTTGAGAGCGATCCACCACCGGTATTCCTCGTTTCCTTGAAGCAAACTTTTGACGCCAGCTGGCGACTTGCAGGCGGTGTTGCAAGAAGCCTTCCAACTTTGCTTTTAGTTTCGGACCTCCTCATAAAGGACACAATCCAGCGGGTATAAATCGATTGGACTGTGGGAGGGGGCTTGCTCCCGATTGCTGAGTTGTCAGGCACTGATGTTTTGACTGATCCGCCACTATCGGGGGCAAGCCCCCTCCCACATTTTGAGCTGTGCACAGCCGGGGCTATCGAGGAAATTTCTGACAAGGATTTGGGGTTGCCCCCTAGGAGCTGCGCTCTCTAGTCTCCGAACACCACTGCAAAAGCAGCGGACGGGCGTCGCGGCCCGTTTTACTACGGAACAAAAGCACCATCTCCCTTTCAGTAAGCGGTTTTTTATCGTCTACTGTGCGGCGTTATGGCGGCTGTGCGCGGGATACCTTCGGGTATGCCGGGTTCCTTGGTAACCGGTCCGCGAACCTGTGCACAGCTGCCACCTTCCATCGCGTCGCGGCGATCTGTGGCAGCTTCACCTTTACCGAGGAACTTCACAATGATCAAACCCACCCCAAATCCTCCGACCACAGTACTCTTCACCGTCATCAACGGCATCAGCACCGAAGACCTCCTGGTCAACCTCAGCGAAACCCTCGCCTCGGCCAACGCGCTGAGCTGTAACTTGGCCTTTGACCTGGAAGGCTCGAAACGAGAGCAATTGCTGGGAGTGGCGCAGTTGATCGAACTGGCGCAGTTACTGGCGGATCGTGTGCACACTGGCGCCGCAATAACGACCGCAGCAAGCAACGGATAATTCGGACCCAATGTGGGGCTTGCCCCGATGGCGGTATCATTCACCTACTCAGGGTCTGACACACTGCAATCTGGGGCAATCCCTTTCCACACTTTCGAACGGGGGTAAGCTTTTAAAGAGGTCGTATATTCCCGGACTGCGGGTCTTTGTGACCTTGCGAGATGTCATATTCCTCTGGCAGTGAGAGAACAATCAAACACCGAGCAATTCCACATCAAAGCAGAGTGTTGCATTTGGTGGGATTACCCCCCCAGCGCCCCTTGCCCCATACCCAAGCTGAGGAGGGATGATTAACCTTCGCTGCCCGCCGACCTTCATTCCTTGCACACCCTCGTCCCACCCACGAATAACTTGACCCGCACCCAATGCAAACACGAATGGCTGGTTGCGATCACGGCTCGAGTCAAACTTGGCCCCTTGTACGCCATTTTCCCAAAGCCAACCCGTGTAATGAACGCGGACACGCTGGCCAGCCTTGGCTTCAACACCTTCACCCTCTGTCGTGTCCTCATACTGAAGACCGCTGTCGGTAGTGATCATCAGAAATCCCTCCTTCCTCAACAAGATTTACGCACAACGTGCGCGTTCCGCCCCATCAGATCGCGATACCGTGGCGGCGGCTACTGTTAAAGTTGACAGGTAGCAAGTACAACTCACTAGCAAAGGCCTAACGGCCAACTGAGCTTATCGAGGTGAAATCGGGGCCCCTCCCACATTTGGGTCGGCGGACATCAGCCGTTGCTGAGGAAATTTTCGACCGTGATTTGGGGCTGCCCACAGGAAACTCGATTTCCAGTCTCCGTACACCGCTTCACACGCAGCGGTCGCGGCCCGGTTGATCAAGCATCGCCCTGCGAGAACGATCAAAACGATCAAAGGACGCGGACGTTCTCAGCCTGGGCACCTTTGGGCCCCTGGGTAACCTCGAACTCTACTTTTTGCCCCTCTTCAAGCGTTTTGAATCCGTCGCCCTTAATGGCGGAGTAGTGAACAAATAGATCCAACCCACCCTCCTGCGTGATAAACCCAAAGCCCTTCTCCGCGTTGAACCACTTAACCGTGCCCGTCGCCATTGCCGTTCTCCATACACTTCAATAAAACACTCAGATCAACTTGATCTCGCACGCGTAAACACCATCCGGGCGATGGATCTTCTGGAACACCACTCTCTGTCCTTGCGAAAGCAAGCGACCTCCCGAGCTGAGTAAATCGACCGCCACCACCTCGCCCCTCCCCTCCGGCGCAATCAAACCCTTACCGGTCCGCGGGTCATACGTTTGAACCTTGCCTGTAAACACCTGCATTAACCCACTCCCTGCATCTTGAGGTGCAGTCACTCAGGCTATGGAACCGCGAGAACGCGACACTGACTACTGTCAAAGTTGACAGGTAGACGAGATCGCGCGACGAGTGGTAGCAGGCGTGGAAGGCAGTAGATGGCAAGCCTGCTCAGCACAGGCGTGGCGATCAGGAGTCGCGGCGCAGGTCCGGCGGGATGGGCAGGTCTTTGAGCGGATCGGGCCGCTTGCCTTTGCCGGCGCGGTACTGGCGAATCTGATAGACATAGGCCAACACCTGGGCCACGGCCAGGTACAACCCGGCAGGGATTTCCTGATCGAGGTCGGTGGAGTAAAAGATCGAGCGCGCCAACGCCGGCGATTCCAGCAGCAGAATGTCGTTGGCCACGGCAATTTCGCGGATTTTCAACGCGGTGAAATCGCTGCCCTTGGCCAGCAGCATTGGCGCTCCGCCCTTCTCCGGGTCGTATTTCAGGGCCACGGCGTAGTGGGTCGGGTTGGTGATAACCACGTCGGCATCCGGCACCGAGGCCATCATCTTGCGCTGGGACATCTCGCGCTGCAGTTGGCGGATGCGCTGTTTGACCTCGGGCCGACCTTCCTGATCCTTGTGCTCGTCACGCACTTCCTGCTTGGTCATCAGCAGCTTCTTGTGGCTTTCCCACAGCTGGATCGGCGCATCCACCGCCGCGATCAGGATTAGCCCAGCCGCCATCCACAGCGCACTCCAGCCCACCACCTGCACGCTGTGGATAATCGCCGACTCCAGGGGCTCATGGGCGATGCGCAGCAAGTCATCGATATCGGACGACAACACCGAAATGGCCACGAACAGAATCAGGATGAACTTGGCCAGGGCCTTGAGCAGCTCGACCAGCGCCTTGGCCGAAAACATGCGTTTGAGCCCCGCGGCCGGGTTCATGCGGCTGAACTTGGGCGCCATGCTGCTGGCGGCGAATAACCAACCGCCGAGGGACACGGGGCCGATCAGCGCAGCCAGCAGTAAGGTAATCAGGATCGGCTGCACGGCCAGGATCGCGATCTGGCCAGAATGCAGTAAGTACTGGCCCATGGCGCCGGGGCTAAGCAGCACTTCGCGGGGCAAGCTGAAGTTGTGCTTCATCAGCTCCATCAGATCCAGCGCCAGACCGCCGCCGTAGATCAACAGGGCCCCGGAACCGGCCATCATGGTCGCAACGGTATTGAGCTCTTTGGAGCGGGCGATCTCGCCCTTCTCCCTGGAGTCCTTTTTGCGTTTCTCCGTGGGGTCTTCTGTTTTGTCCTGACCACTCTCGCTCTCGGCCATGGTCAGCGCGCCCGTGCCAGGTCACGTAAAAACTGCAAGGCGTCGGTCGCCAGCGGTTGATACTGATTGAGAATGTCGGCCAGGCCGACCCAGAAAATCGCCATGCCCAACACCAGGGTCAATGGGAAACCGATGGAAAAAATGTTCAGTTGCGGCGCCGCGCGGGTCATCACGCCAAACGCAATGTTGACCACCAGCAGGGCCGTGATTGCCGGCAACACCAGCAACAGCGCCGCCCCCATCACCCAGCCGAGGCGCCCGACGATTTCCCAGAAATGGTTAACCACCAGCCCCGAGCCCACCGGCAAGGTGGTAAAGCTCTCGGTCATCACCTCGAACGCCACCAAGTGGCCGTTCATGGCCAGGAACAGCAAGGTCACCAGCATGGTCAGGAACTGCCCGATCACCGCCGCCGACACGCCGTTGGTGGGGTCGACCATGGAGGCGAAGCCCATGCCCATCTGCACCGAGATGATTTGCCCGGCAATCACGAAAGCCTGAAAGAACAACGTCAGGGAAAAGCCCATCAAGGCGCCGATCAGGATCTGTTCGGCGATCAGCAGCAGCGCACTCAGGTCCAGCGCATTCACCGGCGGCATCGGCGGCAGCCCAGGCACGATCACCACGGTGATCGCCACGGCGAAATACAAGCGCACGCGCCGCGGTACCAGGGTTGTGCCGAACACCGGCATGGCCATCAACATCGCCGTCACGCGAAACAGCGGCAGGATGAAGGACGCCACCCAGGTACTGATCTGGGTGTCGGTCAAGGCCAGCAAGGATTGCATCGGGTCAGCCGATCAACTGCGGAATACTGCCGTACAACTGCAGGATGTATTCCATGAAAGACTGCACCAGCCAAGGCCCGGCGACGATCAGGGTAACCAGCATCACCAACAGGCGCGGCAGGAAGCTCAAGGTTTGTTCGTTGATCTGGGTTGCGGCCTGAAACATCGCCACCAGCAAGCCCACCAACAGGCTGGGCACCACCAGCACGGCGACCATCACAGTGGTCAGCCACAGCGCTTCACGGAACAGGTCGACGGCGACTTCTGGCGTCATAGCGCTATACCCCTCCGAAACTGCCGGCCAAGGTGCCGATAATCAGCGCCCAGCCATCCACCAGCACAAACAGCATGATCTTGAACGGCAACGAGATGATCAACGGCGACAGCATCATCATACCCATGGCCATCAGCACGCTCGCCACCACCAGGTCGATGATCAGGAACGGAATAAAGATCATGAAGCCGATCTGGAACGCAGTCTTCAATTCGGAGGTGACAAATGCCGGCACCAGAATGGTCAACGGCGCCTGGTCGGGGCTGGCGATGTCGGTGCGCTTGGACAGGCGCATGAACAGCTCAAGGTCGCTGGCGCGGGTTTGCGACAGCATAAAGTCCTTGATCGGGCCCTGAGCCTTGTCGATGGCGTCCTGGGCGGTCATTTTCTCCGCCAGATAGGGTTGCAGGGCTTGCGTATTCACCTTGTCGAATACCGGCGCCATGATGAACAGCGTCAAGAACAGCGCCATGCCGGTGAGGATCTGGTTCGACGGAGTCTGCTGCAGGCCCAACGCCTGACGCAGGATCGAAAAGACGATGATGATCCGCGTGAAACTGGTCATCAGCATGACGAACGCTGGGATAAAGCTCAGCGCGGTCATGATCAGCAGGATCTGCAGGCTCACCGAATACTCTTGCGCGCCCGCTGCGTTGGTCCCCAGCGTGATGGCCGGGATCGACAACGGGTCGGCGGCCAGCGCCAAGGGCGCGGCCAGCAACAGCATGAGCGTCAATAAAACGCGCATTACTTCTTATCCTTCTGATCCTTGCCCAGCAATTCCATCAGGCGCTGGGCGAATTCGGGCGTGGCGGACTGGGTCTGCTCCACATTTACCGGTGTCTTGAGTACGTGCAGTGGGGTGATGCGACCAGGTGTGATACCAAGCAGGATCTGTTCCTCCCCCACCTGCACCAGCACCAGCCGATCGCGCGGGCCGAGGGCGCGGGCTCCGATCATTTCGATCACCTGGCCATTGCCAGGGCCCACCCGCTGCACCCGGCGCATCAGCCAAGCCAGCACGAAGATCAAGCCCACTACCAGCAGCAGGCCAAGCACCAGCTGGGTCAACTGCCCGCCGACACTGCCGACCACCGGCGCCGCAGCGGCCTGGGCCACCGGCTCCGCCGCCCACACGGGCAGCGCCAACGCGATCAACAGCCCCACCATCAGCCGCTTCATATCAGCGCAACTTCTTGATGCGTTCGCTTGGGCTGATCACGTCTGTCAGGCGGATGCCGAACTTTTCGTTGACCACCACCACCTCGCCATGGGCGATCAGCGTGCCGTTGACCAGCACGTCCAGCGGTTCACCGGCCAGGCGGTCCAGCTCGATCACCGAGCCCTGGTTGAGCTGCAGCAGGTTGCGGATGTTGATGTCGGTGCTGCCCACTTCCATGGAAATCGACACCGGAATATCCAGAATCACATCCAGGTTCGGACCGTCGAGGGTCACCGGGTCGTTGTTCTTCGGCACGCTGCCGAACTCTTCCATCGGCAGGCGATTGCCAGCCGGCGCGGTGGCGGCGTCAGCGGCCAACAGCGCATCGATATCGTCCTGACCGACATCGCCGGTCTCTTCCAGGGCAGCTGCCCATTCGTCGGCCAGGGCCTGGTCTTCGGCGGAAGTGTTTTCGTGTTCGGTAGCCATTACATGTCCTCGGCGAAGCAAACATTCATAAATTAGGAATCAGCGACGGTTGATCGGCTCAACCACTTGCAATGCCAGGTTGCCCTTGTGGGAACCGAGCTTGACCTTGAACGACGGCACGCCATTGGCGCGCATGACCATTTGTTCCGGCAAATCCACCGGGATGATGTCCCCCGGCTGCATGTGCAGGATGTCGCGCAGGCGCAACTGACGGCGGGCCACGGTGGCGCTCAGCGGCACGTCGACGTCCAGCAAGTCTTCGCGCAGGGCTTTGACCCAACGCTCGTCCTGGTCGTCCAGGTCGGACTGGAAGCCGGCGTCGAGCATCTCGCGCACCGGTTCGATCATCGAGTACGGCATCGTCACGTGCAGGTCACCGCCACCGCCGTCGAGTTCGATATGGAAGGTGGACACCACGATGGCTTCGCTGGGACCGACGATGTTGGCCATGGCCGGGTTCACTTCCGAGTTGATGTACTCGAAATTGACTTCCATGATCGCCTGCCAGGCTTCCTTCAAGTCGATGAACGCCTGCTCCAACACCATGCGCACCACGCGCAACTCGGTGGGGGTGAATTCACGGCCTTCGATCTTGGCGTGGCGGCCGTCGCCGCCGAAGAAATTGTCCACCAGCTTGAACACCAATTTGGCGTCGAGAATGAACAGCGCGGTGCCGCGCAAGGGCTTGATCTTGACCAGGTTGAGGCTGGTGGGCACGTACAGCGAGTGCACGTACTCGCCGAACTTCATCACCTGCACGCCGCCCACCGCCACGTCCGCCGAGCGGCGTAGCATGTTGAACATGCTGATACGGGTGTAACGGGCGAAACGTTCGTTGATCATTTCCAGGGTCGGCATGCGTCCACGGACGATGCGATCCTGGCTGGTCAGGTCATAACTTTTGACACTGCCGGGCTCGGCAGCCATTTCGGTCTGTACCAGACCATCGTCGACGCCATGCAACAGCGCATCGATTTCATCCTGGGACAGCAGGTCCTGCACGGCCATGTCGTGATCCTACTGCAATACGAAGTTAGTGAAGAGCGCCTGTTCGACCACCGTTTTGCCCAGCTCTTTCTGGGCTACTTCCTGCACGCTGGCAGTGACCTTCTGGCGCAGCATTTCCTGGCCGACCGGCGTGGCCAGGGTGTCGAAACTCTGGCTGGAGAACAGCATCACCAGGTTGTTGCGGATCACCGGCATATGCACCTTGAGTGCCTCCAGGTCCGACTGGTTGCGCGCCAGCAAGGTGATGCTCACCTGCAGGTAGCGCTGACGACCGTTCTGGTTGAAGTTGGCGACAAAGGCCGGAAGCATCGGCTCGAAGATTGCCGGTTGCTTGACGTTGGTGGCGGTCTCGGCGGCGGGTGCCGGTTTGCTTGCACTGCTGTGCATGATGTACCAGGTGCCACCCACCGAGGCACCGATGGCCAGGAGCAGGCCCACGACTATCAACAGAATAAGCTTGAGCTTACCTTTGCCTGCGGGTGCTTTTGCTGCTGCGTCGTCGCTCTTCGCCATGCCAATAATCCGTCACTATTCGGGGATTCATAGATCTACGGGAAGGCAAGAGCAAGTGTTATGCCAGAGTTGTCTGGCTGAACACAGACAAAGGAACACCATAAAGTGTGGGGGTGGCCTTGCCCCCGGATAGCGGCGTATCAGTCAACTTATCTATGAACTGACACACCCTCATCGGGGGCAAGCCCCCTCCCACTCGAATCGCATTCCAGCTTGAGTGGCAATTGACGAAACGAGATCAAAATGTGGGAGGGGGCTTGCCCCCGATGAGGGTGTGCCAGCTTATACATCAGCGGGCTGATACACCGTTATCGAGGCAAGCCCCCTCCCATCAAGCGTAGTAATCCACCGCGCTGGAGCCGATTACTGTCGATGTCACCGGCGCCACTGCTTCAGCCACGTCAACGTGACCACCGCTGTCGCCGACGTCACCGCGTCCACCGCTACTGCTCACACTGCGGGTCTGCGCCTGTTGCTGTTGCTGCTCCTGGCCACGGGACTGGTCGGAGACGTTGACGTCCACTTGCCCCATGCCCTGTTGGGCAAACATTTCACGCAAACGCCCGGACTGGTTTTCCAACGCTTCACGCACCACCGGGTGGGCGCTCATAAAATTGACCTGGGCCTGCTGGTCGGCGGTCATGTTGACCTTGATATCCAGGCGTCCAAGTTCGGCCGGCTGCAACTGGATCTCCGCCGATTTGAGGTTGGCGCTGGAGAGGTACATGACGCGGTTGACGATCTCGTCGGTCCAGCCGCTCTGGTGCATGGCCAGCGGCGCGTTCGCGACAGGCGGCAAGGCGTTGGCGGTCTTCGGCGTGGCGGCCTGGGTCAGCGCGGCGAGGCGGTTGGCGAAATCGTCGACCCGAGTGTCGCTGCTGGCGCTCTTGAGGTCTTTGAGACCATCGTCAATCAAACCGCTGAAAGCCTTGTCGCCGCCTTGGTCGGTACTGTCCTTGGTGGCTTGCTGATCGACCATGCTGGCCATGCCTGCGGCGAAGTTCTGTGCGGCGGTCGGTTGTTCCTGGGTCGGTGCCGAGGCGGTTTTCGCCGAAGCCTGGCTGCTGGCCGACACATGACCGCCCTGCTCCATGGCCAGGCGTACGGCGGGCATTGCATCTAGAGGGTCGGCCTCGGGGTCGAAGGCGGGCTTGGCGTCATCGCTGGCCACGAGTGGCGCGGCGACCGGCAATTGAGTATTGGCATCGACAGAGTCAACGACAGGAGCCGGGGCTTCCACAGGCACCGCGACCGGCACGACAGCGGCGATCAACGCGGGATCCACCGCAGGCTGCTGCGCCAGGCTCGGGTCGGCGGCGGCGGCGTCCTGATCGGCATCGTCATCGGCTTTGGCCGGTGGATTATTGGCAGGCAAAGTATTGCCGCTATCGGCAACCGCCGGTGTGTTGGCGGCAGGCTTGTCCCCCCCAGTGGACGGCTTGGCGCTGGCATCGGCGGGCTTGTCGCGAGAGGGTTTGACGCTGTTGTCATCGCCCTTGAGGCTGGGCTTGGAACCCTGGCTGGCGAACACTTGAGCGAAGCCAGGGCCCTTGTCCCGTGGGTCCGCCGCCACCGCCGGCGGGTTGGCGGCGGGCGCTTGAGACTTGGCTGCGGGGGCAGCCTGAAGAAGCGAATTCGGGGCGACTGGCATGATAAAGGTCTCCACTGCATGGGGATCGAGGATGCAGTATCGAGAGCTACAGCAAGAGTCGGGCCAAGTGTGGTTGTGTCTGCTGACAGCGGATTTGGCGCTACACCTGATACCGCTGGCGCTCCGACTCATACAGCGGCTTGACCAACGCAAACTCATGATCGATCTGATCCACCAGCGCCTCTAGATTTGCTGTCGGCTCGCCGGATTCCAGCTCCAGCCGCTGGCACAACTGCGCCAGGCGCACAGCCCCCAGGTTACCGCTGCTGCCCTTGAAGCTATGGGCGATCCTGCCCAATGCTTTAGCGTCATCCCGCGCGGTGCGCAGCGCTTCGATGCGTTTTTGCGAATCGTCAAGAAAGGTTTCGAGCAGTTTGGGGTACTCACCTTCCATGACTTCCTGCAAACCCGACAACACGTCAGGGTCCAGATGAACATCGACCACTTGCTCGCTCCTTGATCAAGAATCGGCGGATTATGCCAGAGCCTCCCAGGAAAACTCCACGCAGACACAGCGCCCGCCATCGGACCAGCGTATATCGCGGCTGAGCTGGCGTACCAGGCTCAAGCCGCGCCCAGACAGACGGTCGGTATCCGCCGGCCGCGCCAGCACTTTTTCCACGTCAAACCCGGGGCCGCTGTCTTCGATCCGCAAGGTCATCGTCCCGCCCGCTCCATTGGGCGCCACTTGCACTTGCACTCGCACGTAACCACTGTCCAGTTGGGCCAGACGCTCGTTGCGCTGGCGATAATAGTCCGCGAAGCCCTGGGCATCGCGTTTGAGCAAAGAATCCAGTCCGAGTACGCCGTGCTCCAGCGCGTTGGAGTACAGCTCGGCCATCACACTGTAGAGCGCGCCGCTCTGTGCACGCAGGCCGTGGATCTCCAACAGCAGTTGCAGCAGGTAGGGCAACGGGTTGTAGTGCTTGAGGGTTTCGGCGCGAAATTCGAAATTCACTGACCAATCCCGTGGGCACGACTGGCCGCTGTCGGCGTATAACGGCCCGGTGGCGCGCGTCGCCAGACCTGACCTCAAGGTGATCTCCACCATGCTCACGTCATCGCGGGCTTCACCGCGAAACGCGACCAGCGCCTGTTCGATGTCGTCGAACAGACGATCGGGCTCGCGGTTGGCGTCGAATACTTGTTGCAGGCGTTCGACCCCGAACAATCGATCATTGGCGTCGGCGGTTTCCAATACCCCATCGGACAGCAGAAACACCCGGTCGCCCAGGGCCATGGGCCAGACTTCAGTGCGGTCGTCGAACAGTTCCGCCGACAACACTCCCAACGGCAGGTGTCGCGACACCAGCGGTGTACGCTTACCCGTGGCTACCTCATGCACATAGCCCTCGGGCATGCCGCCGTTCCATACCTCGACCACGCGCCGATCGGTACTCAGGCACAGCAGGGTCGCGCAGCAGAACATGTCCACCGGCAGAATACGTTTAAGCTTGGCGTTCATCTCGCGCAGAGTCTGCGCCAGGCCATAGCCCTTGGCGGTCATGCCATAGAACACTTCCGCCAGGGGCATGGCCCCCACTGCTGCCGGCAAACCGTGGCCGGTAAAATCGCCGAGCATTACGTGCATATCGCCGGAGGGCGTGTAGGCCGCCAGCAGCAAGTCCCCGTTGAACAACGCATAGGGCGATTGCAGGTAGCGGATATTTGGCGCGGCATTGATACAGCCCGAATGCGCGACCTTGTCGAATACCGCCTTGGCCACCCGCTGTTCGTGCAGCAAGTAATCATTGTGCTTGGCGATCAGGTCGCGCTGCTGCAAGACCGTGGCTTGCAGGCGGCGCAGGCGGTCCATGGCGTTGATCTTCGCGGCCAGGAGCAAGGGGTTGTAGGGCTTGGCCAGGAAGTCATCGCCGCCGGCGTCCAGGCACTCGGCTAGGTCGGCGCTGTCGGTCAGGGAGGTAAGGAAGATGATCGGCACCAAAGCTTCGCCGGACAACTGCTTGATCCAGCGCGCGGCTTCGAAGCCGTCCATCACCGGCATCAGCGCATCCATCAGCACCAGTTGCGGACGCGTGCGCGTGAATACCTCGACCGCTTCGCGCCCATTGGCGGCGGTGAGTACTTGATGCCCCTGTCGTCGCACAATGGTCGACAGCAGCAACAAGTCAGTAGCGCTGTCATCGGCGATCAGGATCGTTAGCGCCTCATGGGCGGGGGCCAGGGCGCTCAATTGATGTCGAACAGTTTGTCGAAGTTGGAGATGGCGAGGATCTTGCGCACATCGGAGTTGCTGTTGATCACCCTGACCTCAGACTCGTCCCCCCCCGCGTGGTCTCGCAGCAACAGCAGCATGCCCAGGGCGGAACTGTCCAAATAGGTGGTTTCTTTGAGGTCGACGATATAGGTATCTGGATCCTTGTAGAACCGCTCGTAAGCGTCACGAAAGAGCTGGTGACTGCTGAAATCGAAGCGGCCTTTGATAACGATGGTCAACTTCTTCCCGTCCGGGGATACAACTGACTCGACTGACATATGACTGCTTCCTTGTCGTAGGTGACGTACACACAAGGTTTAGCAGTTGAACCGAGTGCGGGCAACACAGTCCGTCATTTAGAACTGTTCCGGACGCGGCAGGCGTTGGGACAGTTCATCCAGCAACTTCTGCTCGCGCTTGTCTTCAATCGCCCGCGCTTCATCGATATAGCGCTGCACCAGTTTGCGCAAGCCTTCGACGCGTGCGAATGCCTGCTGCCAGCTCTCACGGGCCTTGTCGAGATTGTTCTGGTGCCAGGCCAGGCTTTGACGCTGCTGGCCGACGGCGGTTTCCAACTGGTTGAGAAAGCCCTGATAGCCCATCAGCCATTGGCCCGATACGCCTTTGGCGCCGCGCTCGATCCACTGCTGCTGGTACTCGCCGCGAAAACGCTCCAGGTCGCCCAGCTTGCTTTCGGCCAAGCGCACTTGGCCCTGGAAATACCCCAGGCGCTGCACCGCGGTTTTTTCGGCCTTTTCGGCCATGTCCACCACCGGGGCCAAGCGTGACGCGCGACTGCTGGCCATGGCTTAGCCGCCTGGCGCCGGGGCGAAGATCGACTGCAAGTGCGCTTCGCTTTCGCCCATGCTGATCTTGTCGTTGAGGCCCTGGCGCAGGTACGTCACCAACTGCGGTTGCAGGGCGATGGCCAGGTCGGTATCGCGATCGCCGCCGGCCACATAAGCGCCGACGCTGATCAGGTCGCGACTCTGCTGATAACGCGACCACAGCTGCTTGAACTGCTGCGCACGGGTCATGTGCTCGGGCGTGACCACCGCCGGCATCACCCGGCTGATGGATGCTTCGATGTCGATGGCCGGGTAGTGCCCCTCCTCCGCCAGGCGCCGCGACAACACGATATGGCCGTCGAGTACGCCCCGGGCCGAGTCGGCGATGGGATCCTGCTGGTCATCGCCCTCGGACAGCACCGTGTAGAACGCGGTGATCGAGCCCCCACCGGCCTCGGCGTTACCGGCGCGCTCCACCAGCTTAGGCAGCTTGGCGAACACCGACGGCGGGTAACCCTTGGTGGCCGGCGGCTCACCGATGGCCAGGGCGATTTCCCGCTGGGCCTGGGCGAAACGGGTGAGCGAGTCCATCAGCAACAGGACGTTCTTGCCCTTGTCGCGAAAGTATTCGGCGATGCGCGTGCAATACATGGCGGCGCGCAGTCGCATCAGCGGCGCATCGTCGGCAGGGGATGCAACCACCACCGAGCGTTTGAGACCTTCCTCGCCGAGGCTGTGCTCGATGAACTCCTTCACCTCCCGGCCCCGCTCGCCGATCAGCCCAACCACGATGATGTCGGCCTCGGTAAAGCGCGTCATCATGCCCAGCAACACCGACTTACCCACGCCGGTGCCGGCGAACAGGCCCAGACGCTGGCCGCGACCGACCGTCAATAAACCGTTGATGCTGCGAATCCCCACGTCCAGCGGCACGCTGATGGGGTTACGGTTGAGCGGGTTGATGGTGGGGCCGTCCATCGGCACCCAATCTTCGGCCTTCATACCGCCCTTGCCGTCCAACGCGCGACCGGCGCCGTCGAGCACGCGACCGAGCATGCTCATGCCCATGGGCAGGCGGCCGGTATCGGCCAGGGGCACCACGCGGGCACCGGGGGCGATGCCCGCCAGGCTGCCCACGGGCATCAGGAAAATCTTGCTGCCGGAAAACCCCATGACCTCGGCTTCAACCTGCACCGGGTGATAACTGTCGTCGTTGATCACCATGCAGCGGCTGCCCATGGCGGCGCGCAAACCTTCGGCTTCGAGGGTCAGGCCAACCATGCGCAACAGCCGCCCTTCCAGAATCGGCTGGCCGGGCAATTCGGTGGCTTCGGTGTAAGCGCTCAAGCGCTTGGTGAAGCTGGTGCGATCAAGGCGCATCGGGGGCGTCCAAGTCGATGCTCAGGTCCGGTTCGGCCGGGTTCAGCACCTGCTCGTGCTGTTGATCGAGCAACTTGGCCATGATCTGGCTGATGCGGGTTTCCACCGTGGCATCGATGCGGCTGTGCTCGGTCTCGACGCGGCAACCGCCGGGCTGCAACGCGGCGTCTTCGACGATGCGCCAGGTTTCTTCATGGCGCTCGCGCAGGGCTTTGACCTGTTCGAAATCCTGCGGGTTAATGTATAGCCGCACATTGCCGACGCCCAGGGGCAGCAGCTTGAGGGCTCCGCGCATGACGCTTTCGATCTGGCTGGAGTCCAGCGCCAACTCACGCTGAATCACCTGACGCGTCATGTGCTCCACCAGGCGCACCATGGCTTTTTCGATCTGGGTGTCCTGTTCGGCGATAGGCTCGAACAAGCTGCCCATCAAGCGCTCCAGGCTGGCCAGTTTCACAGCCAGCGCGGCCTCGGCTTCCTGGCGCACCTTGAGGGTGGTGCTACGAAAACCGTCTTTTTCACCAGCGGCAAAGCCCTCGTTGTAGGCTTCCTGGCGGATGCTTTCCAACTCTTCCAGGGTCAGCGGCTGGACTTCTTCCAGCGGCACTTCTTCCATTTCCACCGGTAGTTCTTCCACCGGTTCGGGTTCGGGTTCAGGCACATGCGGGTCGAAGCTGGGCAACGACCAGATGTCGAACCCGCCGACATCCCGTGCGCGAATCAGATCGCTGGGTGCCTCATCTTTGCTCGACATGGACAACGCCTTAGATCATTTCTTCGCCGCCCTTCCCACCGAGAACGATTTCTCCGGCTTCGGCCATACGGCGGGCAATGGTGAGGATTTCTTTCTGCGCGGTTTCCACGTCGCTGACGCGTACCGGGCCCTTGGCTTCCAGGTCGTCGCGCAACAGTTCGGACGCACGCTTGGACATGTTCTTGAAGATCTTTTCCTTGACGCCGTCGTCGGAGCCTTTGAGTGCCAGTACCAACACGTCGGAGGACACTTCGCGCAGCAACGCCTGGATGCCACGGTCGTCGACATCGGAGAGGTTGTTGAACACGAACATAAGGTCTTCGATCTGGCCGGACAGGGTGTCGTCGATCTCGCGGATCGAGTCCATCAACTGGCCTTCGACCGAGCTGTCGAGGAAGTTCATGATGTCCGCCGCGCGCTTGATACCGCCCAGGGTGGTACGCGAGGCATTGGAGTTGCCCGAGAACTGCTTCTCCAGGATGGTGTTCAGTTCTTTCAGGGCCGCCGGCTGCACGGTATTGAGCGACGACACGCGCAGGATGATGTCCAGACGCACTTTATGGTCGAAGTGACCCAGCACTTCACCAGCCTGGTCGGGGTCAAGGTACGCCACCACAATCGCTTGGATCTGCGGGTGCTCGTAGCGGATCACATCGGCCACGGCGCGCGGCTCCATCCACTTGAGGCTGTCCAGGCCGCTGGTATTGCCGCCCAGCAGGATACGGTCGATCAGGCCGTTGGCCTTGTCTTCGCCCAGGGCCGAGGTGAGCATCTTGCGGATGTAGCTGTCGGAGCCGACGCCCAGGCTGGTCTGGTCGCCGACAATCTCGACGAACTCGCTCATCACCTGTTCGACTTGCTCGCGGTGCACATTGCGCATTTGCGCCATGGCCACGCCCACCCGTTGAACCTCTTTGGGCCCCATATGGCGCAGCACTTGGGCGGCGTCAGTTTCCCCCAACGACAGCAGCAGGACTGCGGCTTTGTCGACTCGGGAGAGCTTGGCAACAGCGGCTCGATTATCACTCATCTGCGTTAATCCACTCTTTCACGACCTGAGCCACACGGCCCGGGTCTTCTGCTACCAGACTCTTGATTGCGTTCAACTGCGCGTCATAGCCTTCGCTCGGGCTTGGCAACAGGATGCTTTGCGGGCCGCCGAGGCTGACGCGGTCGTTGCCCAGTTCGCCGTCCAGGCCGCCCATGCCACCCAACTCGACATCGCTGCCGCCGGCCAGGGCCAGTTGTTTCTTGCCATTGCCAGTGATGTTGTTGAGCACCGGACGCAGCACGCCGAACACCAGCACCAGGATGAACAGCACACCCAGCACTTGCTTGACGATGTCCCAGAACCACGGCTGCGAGTAGAACGCAGGCTCGGCAATCACTTCGCCACGCTCGGCGGAGAACGGCATGTTGATCACGCTCACGCTGTCGCCACGGCTGGCGTCGAAGCCGACGGCGTCCTGCACCAGGCGGGTAAAGCGCGCCAATTCGTCGGCGCTCCACGGGGCACGGGTGACCGCGCCGTCTGCGGCATTGACCTTGACCTGATCGTCGACCACTACCGACACCGACAGGCGATTGACACGGCCCTGCTGCTGCTTGGTATGGCTGATGGAACGGTCCAGCTCGAAGTTCTTGGTGGACTGGTTACGCTTGTCCGCCGGGTACGGGGCGAGCATCGGCTGGCCGGTGGCCGGGTCCATGATCTGCTGACCGTTGGCGTCCAGCAGCGGTTGCCCAGGCTGGATCGCGCCGGCGGTAGCGGCGGCGCCACCGGTGGTTTGCGGGGCCGAGGCCGGCGATGGCGGCTGGTTGCTCAGGGCTCCCGGCACACCTTGGGGGCCATTGCTGGCGGTGCGTTGTTCGCTGGTGGACTGCTCGCTGCGCAGGGCCGGCTGGTCAGGGTTGAACTGCTCAGAGGTGGACTCCACGGCGCTGAAATCCACATCGGCGGAGACTTCGGCTTTATAGCGGTCATTGCCCAACACCGGTTGCAGGATGTTGTGCACGCGCTGGGTCAGCATGCTTTCCACGCGGCGGCTGTAATCGAACTGCTTGCCGGCCTGGGTCAGCGCGGAGTTCTCAGCTTGGTCGGAGAGCAGGTTGCCCTTTTGATCCACCACGGTGATCTGGGATTTGCTCAGTTCGGGAACGCTGGTAGCCACCAGGTTGACGATGGCATTGACCTGACCGGGTTCCAGGGAACGACCGGCGAACAGCTCAACCAGCACCGAGGCGCTGGGCTTGCGCTCATCACGCACAAATACCGAGCTTTTCGGAATGGCCAGGTGCACGCGGGCACCCTTGACGTTATTGAGGCTGGAGATGGTACGCGCCAGTTCGCCTTCCAGGCCGCGACGATAACGGGTGGCTTCCATGAATTGACTGGTGCCCAGGCCCTGGTCCTTGTCGAGGATCTCAAAACCGATATTGCTGTCGGACGGCGTCACACCGGCAGCGGCCAGCTTCATGCGCGCACGGGCGACGTCATCGGCCTTGACCAGCAGAGCCCCGGAGTTGGGCTCCACGGTGTAGGCGATGTCGGCGGCGGCCAGGGTTTCCATGATCTGTTTGGAATCCAGGCCAGCCAGGCTGCCATACAATGGCCGGTAATCGGGTTGCTGCGACCACAACACCACGGCAAAACCAATCGCCACGCTGGCAGCCAGGCCGACCAACAGGCCAACCTGACGCAACATGGTCATTTCCGAAAGGTTTTCCAGGAACGACAGGCCAAACAGCGGCGGCTTGCCTTCTGTCTTGGCGGGTACGTTGTCCACGACTGCTTCTGCCATGACTTAAATCTCGCCCTTAAACCGGCATCTGCATGATGTCTTGATAGGCCTGAACCAGCTTGTTACGCACTTGGGTCAGAGCCTGAAAGGAAACGCTGGCTTTTTGCGAAGCGATCATCACGTCGGTGAGGTCCACACCGCTCTTGCCGATCTCGAACGCGCTGGCCAACTGGCTGGAGGCTTGCTGGGTGTCGCTGACTTTGTTGATGGCCTGACCAAGCATGTCGGCAAAACTGCTTTGGCCCAACTCCGGCGCTGGCGCGACGGATTTCGGTTGAGCCATGGCATCCATCTGCATGGAGCGCATATCCAACATCAACCGATTGAACTCAATACCCTGGCTCATGACCTTCTCTCTCCGACCCGCAAAAATTTGACACTACGCTGCAGTTACTAGGGGAGGTAGCAACAAGGGTGCCAGATCCGTGGCGACTCGTAAGAAAAGGCGACAAACCTTGTACGCCTTGGCTATTTTCAGGTGGCGAAAAGATACGCTTCCACATCCATGCCCGCGTCGCGCATCTGCGCCAACTTGTAGCGCAAGGTGCGCGGGCTGATGCCCAGGCGTTCGGCGGCCTCTTTGCGGCGGCCGCGCTCGGCGCGCAGGGTATCGATGATCATCTGGAATTCGCGGCGACGCAGGTCATCGCCCAAAGCGCTGGCGGTTTCCACCTCGGCGACCAACGGTGCGGGGGCCAGTGTCGGCAGCGGCGCCGCGCCACTGCCCATGGCCAGACAGAAATCCTGGGGTTGAATCAAGCCGCCCTGCTGCAAGATCAGGGCACGTTGGATCGCGTTGTCCAGTTCCCGCACGTTGCCCGGCCATGGATAGGCGATCAGGCACGCCTGCGCCTCGGCCGACAGCCGCGCCTGGGCGTGCTTCATTTTTTTGACGTGGTTGTTCAGCAGGCGCTCGGCCAAGGGCACGATATCCGCCGGACGCTCGCGCAAAGGGCGCCAGGCCAGCGGAAACACCGACAGGCGATAGAACAAGTCTTCACGGAAGCGCCCCGCCGCCACTTCGCCGGCGAGATCGCGGTTGGTGGTGGCCACCACTCGGATATCCAACTGGATCGGTTTGCGCGCGCCGACGCGCTCCACTTCGCGCTCCTGCAACACACGCAGCAACTTGGCTTGCAGGCCCAAGGGCATCTCGGAAATCTCGTCGAGCAGGATCGTGCCGCCGTCGGCCTGCTCGAACTTGCCGGCTTGCGCCGCAATAGCACCGGTGAATGAGCCCTTTTCATGACCGAACAGCGTGGCTTCCAGCATGTTGTCGGGGATCGCCGCGCAGTTGATGGCGATGAACGGCTGCTTGGCGCGGGTCGACTGCTGGTGAATGTAACGCGCCAGCACTTCCTTACCCGTACCGGACTCACCGGAAATCAGCACCGTGGAATCGCTGCGCGCCACGCGGGCCGCCAATTCCAGCAACTGGGCGCTGGCTGGCTCGATGGCAATCGGACCCTCGCCTTCGTGCGCCGAGATCACGCCAAGAGCGTGGCGCGCTACCAACTCGATCAGGGCCTTGGGCTCAAAGGGCTTGACCAGGTAATCCGCCGCGCCCTGGCGCATCGCATCCACCGCGCGTTCCACGGCACCGTGGGCAGTCATCAACAACACCGGCAGTTGCGGCTGGCGGGCGCGCAGCAGGGCCAGCAACTGGTGACCGTCCATGCCGGGCATATTGACGTCGCTGACCACCAGGCTGAACGCCTCCTGTGCCACCGCGTCCAAGGCCTCCTCGGCAGACCCGACCGCCCGGTAGTCATGGCCCGCCAACAGCAGCGTGTCAGCCAATGCTTCACGCAGGGCGCGATCGTCTTCCACCAGTAAAACCTTGATAGCCATGACTCTTTACTCCGCGCTTGCCGCGCCTGAAAACAGCGGCAAGCTCATCAATGCACAGGTGCCGCGCCCCAACCGGGAACGCAGCTGCAATTCTCCCTGATGGGCGCGCGCCACGGCCTTGACCACCGTCAGGCCCAGGCCAGTTCCGTTGGTCTTGGTGGTAAAAAAGGGTTCGCCCAGACGCCGCAGCACCTGCGGGTCGATGCCACTGCCGTTGTCGCTGATGCACAGGCGCAGCGAATCTTGACGGCGATATAGATGCACCTTGAGCCGCGCGCCGGGGCCGCTGGCCTGGGTGGCGTTTTCGATCAGGTTGAGCAGCGATCCCACCAAGGTGTCGCGATTGCACAGCAACTCGCCTTGGTGGCTGTCGCACTGCCAGCGCACCTGCGCGTCTTGAATGTGTGTGGCGGCCGCCGCCTGCAGGGTCTGCATCAGCTCGGCCGGAGTGATGCGGTCGGTCAACGGCAGTTCGCCGCGAGCGAACACCAACATGTCGCGTACCTGATGCTCCAATTCGTGCAGACGCTCTTTAAGGCGCCCGGCGAAACGCTGATGGGTCGCGGCCGGCAACTGTTCATCAGTCAAATGACTGGCGTAGATCAACGCCGCCGACAAGGGCGTACGGATTTGATGCGCCAGAGAAGCGACCATGCGCCCCAGGGACGACAAGCGCTCATGGCGCGCCAACTGGTCTTGCAAGTGGCGGGTTTCAGTCAGGTCGTTGAGCAGCACCAACTGGCCGGGCTCGGCGTCCAGGGAACGGGTGGAAATCGACAGTCGACGCCCATCCTTGAGGGAGATTTCATGACCATCATCTTCGCGCGGGGCGAAGCAGCGGGTGATGACGTGACGCCACAGCTCGCCTTCCAGCGGCAGTCCCAGCAGGTCGCAGGCGGCGGGGTTGGCTTCGCGCACGCGGCCTTGGTCGTCAATCACGATCACGCCGCCGGGCAACAGGTCGAGCAGGTTTTGCAAGCGGTTGGCCAGGCGTTCTTTCTCGGCCAGCTCCTGCATACGCTGAGCACTGACCACCGCCAGCTCGCCTTTAAGCTCCGAGACCCGGGCTTCCAGCAGACTGTAGGAGTCGCTCAGTTGGCTCGACATCTGGTTGAAATGCGAGAACGCATGTTCAAGACCCTGCCGGGCGAGCGGCTCTGCGGAGGGAACAAGCCCCTGGATGGCAGGGGCTGAGGCTAATTGGGCGGCGTGGGGCATGATGCTCTCTCGCTTGGCTGACCGTCAGTTAAACGGAACGTTGCGAGGGCTGTAGCAATACCCGTGCCTAAAAAAATAGGCTTAGTTTTCAGTCAGTTGAAAAACAGGCGTCAATCATCCGCCTGTTCGTCACCTTCGCGGCGGCTCATACCGTACTTGCGCATCTTCTCCACCAGGGTGGTACGACGAATGCGCAAGCGCTCGGCGGCACGGGCGACAATGCCACCGGCATCGTCCAGGGCTTGTTGGATCAGGCCCTGCTCCAGGTTACCGAGGTAGTCCTTCAGGTCCAGGCCCTCCGGCGGAAGCATGGCAGTGGAACCGAAGTCCGGGGTGTGGCCGTTGATGGCGACCCGTTCTTCCATGTCACTGCGCAGACTGTCGACCAATTGCTCATCTTCGTCGTCGACATAGCGGAATTTCTTCGGCAGCTCGACCACGCCGATCACACCGTAGGGGTGCATGATCGCCATGCGCTCCACCAGGTTGGCCAGCTCACGCACGTTGCCCGGCCAGCCGTGGCGGCACAGGGACATGATTGCGGCGGAATTGAAGCGAATCGAGCCACGCTTTTCGTGTTCCATGCGCGAGATCAGTTCGTTCATCAGCAGCGGGATGTCTTCCACGCGCTCACGCAGCGGTGCCATCTCGATGGGGAATACGTTGAGGCGATAGTAGAGGTCTTCGCGGAAGCTGCCGATCTCGATCATGCTTTCGAGGTTCTTGTGGGTCGCGGCGATGATGCGCACGTCCACGCTCTGGGTCTTGTTGCTGCCCACGCGCTCGAAGGTGCGCTCCTGCAACACACGCAGCAGCTTGACCTGCATCGGCAGCGGCATGTCGCCGATTTCGTCGAGGAACAGAGTGCCGCCGTTGGCCAGCTCGAAACGCCCAGCACGGCTGGTAATGGCGCCGGTAAAGGCGCCCTTCTCGTGACCGAACAGCTCGCTTTCCAGCAGCTCTGCCGGAATCGCCCCGCAGTTGACCGGTACAAAGGGCCCGTCGCGGCGCTTGGAATGGTAATGCAGGTTGCGCGCGACCACTTCCTTGCCGGTGCCCGACTCGCCGAGGATCAGCACGCTGGCGTCAGTGTCGGCCACTTGCTGCATCATCTGGCGCACGTGCTGGATGGCGCGGCTGGTGCCGACCAGGCTACGGAACAGGTTGGGTTCGCGATGACGACCGCGCTCGCGAGCCTGGTCGTACATCTCGCGATAGACCTGGGCACGGTGCAGGGAATCAAGCAATTTGCTGTAGCTGGGCGGCATTTCCAGGGTGGAAAGGACACGTCGGCGCTGGTCTTCGGGCAGGTCGAGCGAAGAATTTTCGCCCATCAGCAACACGGGAAGGAACTCATCCCAGGTAGACAGTGTCTTTAACAAGCCCAAAACAGCGCCAGGAGCGTTTACCGTCCCGATCAGCACACAAATGACTTCACGGCTCGACGACAACGAGCTGACCGCCTGCTGCCAATCGTGGCTGCCGCAGGGCAAATTTTCTTCGCCGAGAAAATTCAAAATCACCGCTAAATCGCGGCGGCGGACGCTATCGTCATCAATCAGCAGAATTTTGGTTTCACGCCACATGCAATAGCAACTTCCCTAGTAAAACTTCCTGCCCAAGTGTAAGGGCAATCGAGACGGCTGTAGGACTTCTTACTCTATAGACGTCTGAACTCTGAAAACAGCACTAGTTAAGTCAAAAAAGCTGGCACGGTCAAATTTATGACGCGCCGGTCGGATTAACTGCGTCTGTTCAGCCGAACAGATGGTAGACCTTTGACGCATTCTTCGCTTGGTTGATCTGCGACATCTCTTCGAAAATCGCCTGGCGCTCGCCGGTCGTTACCTCCAGCAATTGCTGGTAGACCGCCAGCAGACTCTCCAGCTTCTCACGCAGCGCATCTTCGTCCACAGGGGCTTCGCTGAGCACCTCATCAATCACCGCACGGCAACCCAGATCCAACTCGCTGACAGCCTCCCAGTTGCGCTCAGCCAGCGCGCCGATCAGGGCTTCGCGGGTCTCGTCAATACGTTGCAGTGCGTGGCTCATGATGTGTACCTCTAGGCGGTCCGCCTTATTGTGGAGCAATGGCATCCCAGCCAGTCTTGACGGTGATCAGCAGACGCGCGACTTCGTCGATCATCTCGGCGTCATTGACCTGATTAGCCTCGACCAGACGATTACCCATGTAGTTGTACAGCGCGTCCAAGCGCTGAATCGCTTCCGGATCTTCGGCCTTCTCCGGCTCCAGGCCATCGCGCAGGCCGGAGATAATTTCAATGGCCTTGCCTAGCAACAGCCCTTTCTGGGCGATATCACCGCGACTCAACGCGCCCTTGGCCTGCGCCATACGATCCAAACCACCCTCCATCAGCATCTGCACGAGGCGATGCGGGCTGGCCTCGGAGACCTGAGCATGGGAATTGACCTTCTGGTACTGGCGAAGGGCTCTCATCGGGTTCATGTTGCTACCTCGTAACGGGCTACAATCGAATAGGGTTGCTTAACCAGTTTTTCGACCATGGCGACAAAAACTTTAATCCAGAACTGTGCGACAAAGCCCTGGATCAGGGCTTTTAGGCGCACCGACTATCAGCTCGACTTCGGATTGTTCAGCGAGTTGAGGGTGGTCATGATGCTGGAGCTACTGGCATTGATCTGCGCGATCATGGTGTCCATCGCGGTGTACTTGGCGGTCAGGGACTTTTGCAAGGCGTCCATGCGTCGTGTCAGATCCGCCGTCTGGGTGTTCAAATCCGTCAACTTATTGTTCAAGTCGGTCGCACGGGCTGCCAAGGTGCCAGTGGTGCCCACGTAACTGTTGGTCGCCTTGTTCATGCGTGTGATCAAGCCAGTGTCGCCGGTAAACAGCTTGGCAATATCGCCTGCGCCCTTGACCACCGCTTTGTCCCAGGTCTTATCGTCCAGGCTCAACAGCCCGGTTTTCTGATCCGTGGTGATACCCATCTGCGCCAAGCTGGTCATGGTGCCGGCGCCAGAGCCGTTGACCAGTTCGGAGCGCAGGCTGTTGACCAATTGACGCATCGACGCGTCGCCCGTCAACGCCGCGGCTGTGGTGGTCGAGGCATCCCCGGTAGCCGTGACTTTGGTCTGGGTGTTGATCGCGGTCATCAGCGTGTTATAGGCACTGACGAAGGACTGCACCGACGTCTTCAATGTATCGGTATTGCTGGCCACGGTGATGGTCGTCGGCTTGGTCGTATCGATCGTGTCCAGCAGGTCCAGGGTCACACCACTGATCGCAGAGGTGATCTTATTGGTGTTCGACGACATTTCAACGCCATCGATTGAATACTTGGCGTTGGTGGGGGCTTTGCCTTTGTCGTAGCCTGTGGCCAGTTCGGAATCACCGCTGAGAGTGATGTCGGTACCATCCCCCATGGTGGTCGAGGTCAGCACCAGACGCGCACCGTTGGAGTCACTCAGCACGTTGGCACTGATGCCCTGAGCCGAGAGCTGGGTGTTGATCGTCTCACGCACTTGCTGCAAGGTCGCGCCGCCGGGAATTACCACGTCATAGCTTTTGCCCGACTGATTGATCGTCAGCGTCTGATCTCCGTCGGTGCTGTTGGCCTTGCCAGAAGCGCCGTCCGCATTCATCGCCGTAGTGACTTTCGACGCGGTCGCCAGGTTGGTGACTTTCAGCACGTATTTGCCGCTGGATGCACCGTCCCCCAGAGTGACCTTGATGTTCTTCTCCTCCGAAGAGGAGGCCGACAGCCCGTTAAACGCCGAGGCATTGTTCAACTTGGTGATCGCCGCCTGGTAGGCTTCCAACGCCGTCTTGACCGAGCCAACAGCCGACAACTGGACGGTGGCTGCTTTCTGTTCGTTGGTGATCTGCTGCTGCTTGGGCGCCTGCTCAGCCCCCACCAACGCTTTGACGATAGCCTGCGTGTCGTAGCCCGAACCTGGGCCGGAAATCGTTGAACTAGCCATTTGCCATTCTCCTTGTCCTGCAGCGGCCGTTTTTTTGGCGCTCGCGTGCTCTGACCGCAATCAGAAACATGTTTCGTGCCAACTCACGCCTTGCTGTCAAACAGCACGCTGCTGGCATCGCTCAGATTCTGCGCCAACTTCAGCGCGGTCTCCGATGGAATTTGTCGAATTACTTCGCCACTGTCCGTGGCAATCACCTTGACGACCACTTTGCCGGTGGTGTCATCGATGGAAAAATCCAGATTGCGCTGTGAAGCCTGCACAAACTCTCGTATATCAGTCACCGCTTTTTCCAATGCCACGCGCTGGGGCTCTTCACCCTTGACCGGTTCACTGGGGGCCGCAGGCTTGAACGGTGTTACAGGCGCACTACTGGCCTGGGTAATACCAGCCGGGTAAGACGCGTTAAGCTTGATGCTCATGTCCATGTCATCACCTCCAAACTGAAAAAACGGAAGGGCACGTTGTTAAACGCACCCTCCCGTTATTTAACCGCTACCGCTATTACTGAAGCAGCTTCAGAACAGAGGAAGGCAGTTGGTTGGCCTGGGACAGGATCGCAGTGGAAGCCTGTTGCAGGGTTTGTTGCTTGGTCAGTTCAGCAGCTTCAGAAGCGAAGTCGGCGTCTTCTACGCGGCCTTTGGCAGCGGAGGAGTTCTGCGAAATGCTCTGCAGGTTGGCCACGGTGCTGGCGAAGCGGTTTTGTACGGCACCCAGCTGCGAACGCTGGCTGTCGATCTGCTGCATGGCGTCGTCCAGAGCCTGGATAGCCTGCTGCGAAGAAGCGGCAGTCAGGATGTTCAGGTCGGAAACGCTGGTTTCCATAGTGACGGCGGTTTTAGTACCGGCCGCAGCAACAGTGGTCAGACCCAGTGCCGCCAGGCCAGTACCGGCGCTGCCGTCCTTGATGGTGATGTCTTTGTCGGCGAACAGGTTCAGGGTGCCGTCAGTATTTTTGCTGGCCTGTACACCAGTGCTGGCGCTGTTGATCGAAGCTACGATCGCGTCGGAGGTGTCACCTTTCTTGAACTTAACTTCAACGCCGTTTACGTCGATGGAAGTGTCGGCAGTCAGTTTGGCTTGGGTAGTACCAGCCGACAGACCCAGTTGCGATAACGAGCCGGCAGAGGTGTTAGCCAGTTTGATGTCGTCACCGTTACCAGAGGTCAGCTTGACGCGACCATCAGTGAAAGTGGCGGAAGCACCGTTAGCAGCGCCACCAGCAGCAGTGGTCAGCTTGGTCAGGACGCTGGCCATGGTGTCATTTTTTGCCCAGGTTACAGCGTTGCCGTTGACTGTTACTGCACCGGCCGCACCCAAGTTGCTCGACACAGCGGTGGTGCCTGCAGTCAGACCCAAGCTAGCCAAACCAGCGGTGGCACCGCCAGTTGCGGAGGCTGCCAGCACGATAGGGCTGGTCGACGAAAGGCTCACAATGCCAGCAGCATCAGCAGAAGCGGTAACGCCAGTCTGAGCGGTTTTAGCGTTGATGGCGGTAACAGCAGCATTACCGGCAGGAGCGCCAGCACCGGCGGCAGACAAGGTAATTTCAGTACCGTTAATCGTGAACGCGTCGGTTGCCAGAGTCGCAGTGGCCGCGGCGCTGCCTACTACAGTCGCTTTGTCAGTCAGCACTGAACCAGTAGCGGTAGCAGCCAAGCCAGTCAAGGCAGTACTGTTTACGCTAGCTTCTTTGTAGTTACCTTTCAGCGCAGTCGAGCTGATATCGGTCATGCCGAACGAGATAGTCTCGTTGGCGTTGGCGCCGATCTGGAACGCTACGTTGTTGAACGAGCCGTCCAGCAGGTTACGACCACCGAAGGTAGTGGTGCTGGCGATACGGTTCAGCTCGCCCACTTTAGCGGTGAATTCTTGCTGCAGGGAAACACGGTCAGCGTCGCTCTTATCACCGTTCGCCGCTTGCAGGGCGAGTTCACGCAGACGCTGCAGGGTGTTGGTGGATTCTTGCATCGCGCCTTCAGCGGTCTGGGCAATCGACACGCCGTTGTTGGCGTTGGAGATCGCAACGTTCAGGCCTTTGACCTGGTTGTTCAGACGGTTGGCGATCTGCATGCCAGCAGCGTCGTCTTTAGCGCTGTTGATTTTCAGACCGGAGGACAGACGGTTCATCGACTGGCTCAGAGCGTCGGAAGCTTTGTTCAGGTTCTTCTGGACACCCAGGGAAGTGATGTTGGTGTTTACTGATAATGCCATGACGAAATCCTCGTTGGTATTGGATACTGCGGCTTCCGGCCCTGGCAACCGCCGGGTGTGGCCTAGAGAACCTACGTAATAGTTATCGTCGTGGTAGCCGGTTGCTTGAGGGTTTTTTTGATTTTTTTTACTGGCGTGGTGCCACCCCTTGTAATTCAAGGGTTTAAGCCGGGTTTTAACGCCGATTTTGGTGGCTTTTCTGGCGCCAAATAAAAAACGCCGATGATCTTTCGATCATCGGCGTTTGCTTTTGCGGTGAACGCAGTCTAAAGACGCGTCACGGACGATGCAGAATCGCCGAGCCCCACGACAGGCCCACACCGAATCCACTGATCGCCACACGCTTCCAGGTGGCGTCCATCACGTGCTTTTCCAGCAGCAACGGAATGCTCGACGACACGGTGTTACCGGTCTCGACCATGTCCTTGATGAACTTGTCCACCGGCGCCTCTTCGAAGCGACGGGCCACGGCGTCGACAATCGCCGCACTGCCCTGGTGAATGCAGAACGCGTCGATGTCATCGGCCTTGAGGTCCGACTCATTGAGCAGCTCGTGCAAATGCGCCGGAACTTTGAGCAAGGCAAAGTTGAACACCTGGCGACCGTTCATGAAGAACACGCCATCGCTGACCTTCAGGTGCGGTGCGCCGGAACCGTCGGTGCCGAACTTGGACTTGCCCAGCAGCCACGAGGCGTCTTCGCCCATCCAGGTCGCAGTGGCGGCGTCGCCGAACAGCATGGTGGTGTTGCGATCTTCCGGGTCGACGATCTTGGAGTACGGGTCGGCGGTGACCAGCAGGCCGTTTTTCAGGCCGGCGGCTTCCATGAAGCCTTTCATCGCGTAGATGCCGTAGACATAACCGGAGCAGCCCAGGGAAATATCGAACGCGGCGACGTGGGTCGGCAAGCCGAGTTTGTCCTGGACGATGGCGGCTGTATGGGGCAAGCCCTCTTCGTCACCGTTCTGGGTCACGACGATCAGCGCGTCAATCGACTCGCGCTTGAGATCCGGGTTGTTGGCAAACAAGGCGTTGACCGCTTCGACACACAGATCTGAGGTTTCCTGCGTGGCTTCCTTGCGCGGCAGGAACGCCGAACCGATCTTGCCAATGATGAACTCTTCATCCTTGGCGAATTTGGCACCCTGGGCGTAGTTATCGATACCGTCCGCCGGCACGTAACTGGCGATGCTTTTTATGCCAATCATTGTGGCTTCCCAATACTAAATAGCTGGAGAACACCCCACGGCCGACGCCTGGAGTGCTGACAATAAAGGGGGTAACCCCATAAAAATCCCGCTGAAAGCCGCCCCGCAAGGACCCTGAGACGACTTATCCTTTTCACACGATACAGTGAAGATGCGCTTTATGACTCACAGGTCACTCAATTTTCTCCGGTTTATGCAAAACCTTTAAACAATTGAGCCCCCTGAAACGACAGCGGCCCCGCCTGTTTCCAGGCGAGGCCGCTGTGCTGATGCGGTGAAGTCACATTTTGTTGAACAGGCTCAACTGCGAAATCTTCACAAAGGCCAGCTGCGAGGCTTGCAGCATGGTTTGTTGCAGACTCAGATTGATAGCGGCATCCGCAAAATCGACGTTGCCCAATGCGTTCATGGTGGTGGCGTTGGCCAGGCTCAAGCTGGTGTTCTCTTGGGACTGGATATCCATACCATTCAAGCGAGCACCGATGGCGCCGCGCACCTGGTCGATCTGACTCTTGGCGTTGGTCAGATTACCGATGGAACGGGCGACCACATCCTTGAGTTCTTTCTGAGCCGCCGGTTTTCCGTCCGAGGGCGTCTCTAGGATTTGGCGCAAATGGCTGAGAGTGTCGAGCACGTTCTCGTTTTTGTTGCTGGTGGCGCCAATCACAAACTGGTCGCCATCACCCGGTGGCGGCGTGGTCGTGACGTCAAATGTCACACCCGCCGCGCTCAAGGTTGTGGCGCCGGCGGCCAGGGTGCCGCTGGCGATGGACTTGCTATCCGAGCTATACGGCTGTGCATACACATTGTAATCACCCGCCGCGCCGAACTTGATGACCATACCAGCGTTGGGGAAAGTGCTGGCATAAGCCGCCGAATCACTGACCGTACCACCGCTTATTTGAGCCGTGGTCGGGTTGCTGGGAGTGCGCGAAACACTGAAGGTGTCCGGTTTGATCGACAGGCTGAACTCGCGGTCTTTGACAACCGCATCCGCCGGTGCGCCGGGCAACACGTCTTTACCCAAAGCGTCCTTACCCAGGTTCAGGCCGATGTCGAACTTCACGCCACGCAGATTGATGGTCGAGGCGCCCTCTTTGGTGGCATCGAACGTGCCGTTACCCGGAATCTCGGAGGTGATGTCTTTGCCGGTGTTGTCGCTCACCGTGTATTGAGTGCTGCTGACAAAGGTCAGCTTGTATGGCTGCCCATCGGCAAAGCTGCTGTCATAGCTGGTCTCGGCAGCGATCAACCCCGCCGATATAGTGACCTTGCCGTCATCGACCGCAGGCGGCACAAGAATCGGCGCGGTCTGGGTGCGACCCGTGTTCGCGGAGCTCTCGAGCATGCTTTTGGCGGTGTCGCCCATCGAGACGGAAATATTCTCGGCGATCTTCAGGCTCAACGGGATGTCGTCGCCCTGATAACTGTAGGTGCCGTTATTGTTGCGCGTATAGGGCGGCGTGTCGGTCTTGCTTCCGGAAAACAGGTAATTGCCCCCGGCATCCTTAGAATTGAGCAGGCCCAGTACCTGATCCTCAATGGCACCGACCTCGGCCGCAATCGATTTGCGGTCCGCATCACTGATCCCGACATTACCGGCCTTCAGGGCCAGTTCGCTGGCCTTTTGCAGGGCGGTGTTGATGTTATCAAGAACGCTATCTTCGGTTACCAGCGAGTTCTTCAGGGTATCGATGTTGCCATTGAACTGCGACAGCATGTCTTTCTGCTGCTGCAACATCAGCAACCGCGCCGCCGCCACAGGATCATCCGCCGCGGTCTGCACGCGTACGCCGGAGCTGGCCTGATCCTGAGCCTTGACCACACTAGAGTAGTTGGACTGGTACTTGGCGGAGCTGGTCTCGAAATACTGCTGTGTGGAAATACGCATCGTCCCGGCCTCCCTTAAAGAGCATTGATCAGTGTGGTGAAGGTTTCTTGCGCGGCCTTGATAATCTGGGACGACGCGGTGTAATACTGCTGGAACTTGATCATGTCGCCCGCCTCGTCATCCAGGTTAACCCCTGACACTGAGTTGCGCGCTTCCTTGTTGGCGCTGAGCAACGCGCCAGTAGCCGTGGTATCGACCCCCGCCTGACTGGCCTTGGAACCGACTTGAGAAACCAGGCGACTGTTGGCCGCCACCAGGCTTACGCCGACATTGCCATCGTTCATGCCGACGCTGGCCTTGGTCTGCAAGTTGAGCAGTTCCTGCGCGTTCCGGCCGTCCGATTTGCCACCGCTGTTGAACGCGAACGTGGTGCTGTCGCCCGCGGCCGGAGAACCGTTCACGGTAGTGTCGAATTTGAAACTCTTACCCGGAATGGCAGCTCCCGAAGCGTCTCGCATCGGAACATCCACGGTGATCTTGTTGCCCTGCCCCGGAATGATGCTGCCGGTGCCGATCGGGTTGCCTTGCGCATCGTTGACGGTATAGGGCTGAGTGCCGTCAGCCGCCGGTTTGCCAAACACCATTTTGACCGGCATCGAGTTCTCGATACCCGCGCGCAACTGTGCGGTGTCTGCCCCGCCATGAATATCCAACGGTACAGTCAAGGTGGGCTGGGTAAACGTGCCAGTGCCACTGTTGGTCGTACTACGAGTACCAGACAGCGGGCCGGCGAACGCCAGCTTATTCGCGTCAGAAAGCGCCACGCCGATGCCACTGGCGCCCGTAGCGGTGGGGCTGACCTTGAAACTGTCTCCGACTGCCACAGGGCCCTTGCCGTCCAGAGACAAGGTAAATCCATCGATCTGGGTCGGCGGCGTAGCTGACAGATCGATAATGCCCAGGGCTTTGCCGTCCGAACGCACCACCGTCGCTTTATTGAGGTTGGTGCTGTCGTTGAAGGTCACTTTGTAATCGAAGGTCGAGAGCTTACTGCTGTCGCCAATCGACACATTCAGGTTGCCGGAACCGCTGCTGTTGCCGGCGGTAGCCTGGCTACGGGAGGCGATAGCAGTTGCACTATTGATGTCGTTGAACAACGACACACCAAAGTCACCGTTCAAATCCAGACCTTGGCCGAGCTGATTGTTCAGGGTATCGGCTGTCGCAATAGCGATACGCCCCAAGTCATTGATAGCCGGCATCAAGGCATCACTGCGATAGCGCAACAGGCCACCGATGCTTCCGCCACTGATTACCGCGCCAAGATCCAGTGTCGTTCCGCTCACATTCAACTGGATCGTATATTGACTGTTATCCGTGCTGCTCGGCACTGCCGTAATCGTATTGGACAACCCGCCCTCAACCAGCGACTGACCGCTGCCGGTGGTCACACTGAACTGACCGTTCTTCTCGGTGGCGGTGACCCCGATCAGTTCATTGAGCGAACGCACAGCTTCGCTACGCTGGTCCAGCAGGTTGGCCGGAGCGGTGCTCGATGAACCCTGCACTTGAGAGATTTGCCGGTTGAGCGCAGCGATCGAAGAAGTCAGTTGGTTGACCTGATCACTCATGGTACTCAACTGGCTGTTGATGGTTTCTTTCTGCTGCGTCAACTGGGTGGAGATGGAGTTGAAGCGATTGCTCAAAGTCTGGGCATTGCTCAGCAGCAGTTGGCGCGCCGACAGATCGCTAGGGTTGGAGGATGCGGTCTGCAGCGTGGCGAAGAAGGTGCTGAGTACCGATGACAGACCGGTGTTCTTATCCGATAGCACTTTATCGACAGCACTGATTTGGTCTTGGTAGGCGCGGGCGTCATTATTCAATGCCGTACTGTTCTGGTACGCCGTGTCCAGGTACTCGTTGTAGACACGCCGTACATCCGCCAGCGTGGTGCCGCTGCCGATGAATACGCCGCCGAACTGGTTCGACGCGCTAGCGTTCTGGATAGTCTGCTGACGCGAATAGCCTGCGGTATTGGCGTTGGCGATGTTGTTACTCAAGACCGACAACGATCCTTGAGCGGCGTTAAGCCCCGACATCCCGATATTGAGCAAACTCATGGTTCAGACCTTATAAAAGAGTGGTCGCGCCCGCGGCGGCGTAGTTCTGGTAACTGTTCATCGAATGGGCGATTTGCGAGATCTTGTTGGCGTAGTTCGGGTCGGTGGCGTAACCGGCTTTTTGCAACTCGCGTACAAAGCGTTCTGGGTTATCGGCCGATTTCACCACGTCTTTATAGCGATCGTTGCTTTGCAGCAACGTCACCAGGTCGTGGAAGCTGTCCTGGTAGGAGTCGTAGGAACGGAACTGCGCCGTCTCCTTGACCATCGCCCCGTCGCGGAACTCGCTGGTGATCGCGCGAGCCTGGCCGCCCTGCCAACTCTTGCCGGCCTTGATGCCGAACAGGTTGTGGCTGCTGCTGCCGTCTTCTGCGCGCATCACCGATTTGCCCCAACCGGTTTCCAAAGCGGCCTGGGCCACCAGGTACTTCGGATCGATGCCGATACGCTTGGCGGCCGCTTCGGCCATCGGCAGCATGGTGGCGACAAATTCGTCCTGGGAGCTGAAGGCTTTCTTGGCCGGCGCCAATGGTGGCTGGGCCACGGCGCGGCCATAGACCTGCATGCTGCCGTTGGCCGCGGCAACACTGCGTGCGCCGCTGTTGATCACGTTGTCTTGCAGGGCGCTGTTGCGCAGCGGCGCGGCCTTGGCCTCGGTGGCGACCTGGGTGCTCGGCACGATGCCGGCCAGCAGGCGATCGGTCAGCTTGCTCGGCAAGGCGATACGGCGCTGGTTCATCAGCTCCATATCGTTGCTGTGAGTGGCAGCAGCACCGGCTTGAGGCTCGGCGACACGGAACGCCCACAACGGACGCTGACCATTGGAGCGCCCCAGCGGGCCATCGGCCTGGGTGCCGGCGGCGATCTCGGTCGGCACATCGACTTTCTTGACCGCCTCGACCGCAGCCGGGCCCTGCAAGGTGGCCGCCTGGGCGTCCACCGGCTTGTTCTTCTGCATCTGGCGCATCAGCACGTCGGCCAGGCCGATGCCGCCGCCCTCGCGGGACAGCGAGACCGCCAATTGCTGGTCGTACATTTCCTGGTACTGCTTGGCCGCCGGGGTGTTCATCGGGTTGTCTTTGCCCAGCGCCTCGGTGGCCGAACGCATGGACTTGAGCATCTCGCTCAAAAACAGCGACTCGAACTCCTGCGCCACTTTGCGCATGTTGCCTTCGCTGTTTTTGTCAGCACCGACCTTGAGCTGGTTAAGCCGGTTCAAGTCGGAGTAAGACCCCGAGTCCGCCGAACTGACAATCCCGCTTTTGTGCATATCCATGGCCATGGCCTCAGATCACGATCAGGTCGGCTTGCAAGGCGCCGGCCTGTTTCAAAGCTTCAAGGATCGCCATCAAGTCGCCGGGCGCCGCGCCCACCTGGTTCACCGCGCGGACAATCTCGTCCAAGGTGGTGCCGGGGCCGAATTTGAACATCGGCTTGGCTTCTTGCTGAGCGTTAACCCGCGAGCGCGGCACCACTGCGGTCTGGCCGTTGGACAACGGCCCCGGCTGGCTGACGATCGGGTCTTCGGTGATGGTCACCGTCAGGCTGCCGTGGGTTACCGCCGCCGGCGAGACTTTGACGTTCTGGCCGATCACGATCGTGCCGGTACGCGAGTTGATGATGACTTTGGCAACTGCCTGGCCCGGGTCGACTTCCAGGTTTTCCAGGATCGACAGGTAATCGACGCGCTGGCTGGGGTCCAGCGGCGCGGTCACACGGATCGAACCGCCGTCGATGGCCTGGGCCACGCCTGGGCCGAGCATGTCGTTGACCTTGTCGACCACGCGCTTGGCGGTGGTGAAGTCCGAGCGATTGAGGTTCAAGGTCAGGCTGTTGCCCTGGTTGAAACCGCTGGGCACGGTGCGTTCCACCGTGGCCCCGCCAGGGATACGACCGGCCGACGGCACGTTGACGGTGATCTTGGAACCGTCGCGACCTTCGGCGTCGAACCCGCCCACCACCAGGTTGCCCTGGGCAATGGCGTAAACGTTACCGTCGATACCCTTGAGGGGCGTCATCAGCAACGTACCGCCACGCAGGCTTTTGGAGTTACCGATGGACGACACGGTGATGTCCACCACCTGACCCGGCTTGGAGAACGCCGGTAGATCAGCACTGATCGACACCGCCGCGACGTTTTTAAGCTGCACGTTGCCCGACCCCGGCGGCACTTTGATGCCGAACTGCGAGAGCATGTTGTTGAAGGTTTGCAGGGTGAACGGGGTCTGGGTGGTCTGATCACCTGTACCGTTGAGCCCCACCACCAGGCCATAGCCGATCAACTGGTTGGAGCGCACGCCGGAAATGCTGGCGATGTCCTTCAAGCGTTCGGCCTGGGCGACGGCGCTCAAGGAAAGCAACAGGGCCGCCGCCATCAGCTGTTTGAATTTCAAAGTGGCCACCTAGAAAGGGAACAGCGGGCTGAGGAAGAAACGGTCGAACCAACCCGGCTGGCTAGCATCGGCAAACGAACCCGTCCCCGAGTAAGTAATGCGTGCATCGGCGATTCGCGTCGACGAAACGGTGTTGTCGGTAGAGATATCGTCGGCGCGCACCATGCCGGCAATCCGCACCAGCTCGTCGCCGGTGTTGAGGGTCATCCACTTCTCACCGCGTACGGCGATGATGCCGTTGGGCAATACATCGGCCACGGTCACGGTGATCGAACCGGTCAGGCTGTTGCCCTGCCCCGCCGCACTTTTGCCACTGGTCGCACGGTCGCCGCTATAGCCAGCGTTGAGGCTCAAATCGCCGTCACCCAACGGGTTGTTGGTGTTAGGTACGGCACCGAACAACGAGGTCAGGCCAATGCCTGCCTTGCTGGTCTTGCCGACCTGGGAGTTGGCGTTCTTGCTGGCCTGGGTCTTCTCGTTCAGGGTGATGGTGATGATGTCACCGACCCGGAAGGCCTTGCGGTCGCTGTACAGGTTCTGTTCGAAACCGGCCTGGTAGATCGAGCCATTGTTGGCCGCCGCCGGCAGCGGCGTGCGTGGCAACACCGGCGCGTAGTACGGGTCATTGGGTTTTGGCGTCGGGGCGACACAGCCCGCGAGCACGGCAATCCCACTCAATGCCAGAACGGAAACATAGCGATTCATGACCCTTACCTCACGGTGTTGCAGACGCTTTCAGGGCGCCCCATAGACTTGATTACAGATTCTGCGTTACGAACGAGAGCATCTGGTCGGCGGTGGAGATCACCTTGGAGTTCATCTCGTAAGCGCGCTGAGTGGTGATCATGTTGACCATCTCTTCCACGGTGCTGACGTTGGAGGTTTCCAGGGTGCTTTGCAGCGTGGTACCGAAACCGTTCAGGCCAGGGGTGCCGATCTGTGGCGCGCCGCTGGAGGCGGTTTCCAGGAACAGGTTGTTGCCCATGGCCTGCAAGCCGGCCGGGTTGATGAAGTCGGCGGTCTGCAGGTTGCCGATCACTTGCGAGGCCGGGTTGCCGGCCACGGTAATGGACACGGTGCCGTCGTTGCCGACGGTGAAGGTCTTGGCATCGGCCGGCACTACAATCGCCGGTTCCAGGGCAAAACCGTTGGCGGTGACGATCTGGCCGTTGGAGTCCAGGTGGAATGTACCGTCACGGGTGTAGGACGTAGTGCCGTCCGGTTGCAGGATCTGGAAGAAGCCACGGCCGTTGATGGCCATGTCCAGCGGCTGACCGGTTTGTTGCAGGTTACCGGCGCTGAAGTTCTTCTGGGTGCCGACGATCTGCACACCGGTACCCAATTGCAGGCCCGACGGCAGCTCGCTGTCCTGGGTCGACTGAGCGCCCGGCTGCTTCTTGATCTGATAGAGCAAGTCCTGGAACTCGGCGCGGTCACGTTTGAAACCCGTGGTCGATACGTTGGCCAAGTTGTTGGAAATGGTGGTCAGGTTGGTGTCCTGGGCGGACAGACCGGTTTTGGCAACCCATAGAGCCGGAAGCATGCTGTTCTCCTTCGTGCGCCTGTTTGTTGGCGCTGCGCTGCGAAATTAGTGGTTCAGTGAAACCGCGATCAGCTCATCTGCATGACGCGTGTCATGGCCTGGTCGTCTTCCTTGGCGCTGTTCATCATTTTGATGTGCAGCTCGAACTGCTTGGAAAGCGCCAGCACCGCCGTCATTTCTTCCACGGCATTGACGTTGCTCGCCTGCAGGAACCCCGAGGTCAGCCTGACGCCTGCGTCGGCCTGAGCCGGCTGGCCATCCTTGGTGTGGATGGTGCCATCCAGGCCCTTATTCATGTTCTTCAGGTCCGGCTGAACCAGCTTGATGCGGTCCACTTCGGCCATCACCCGTGGGCCTTCGCCCATGGCACGGATGCTGATGGTGCCGTCGGCGCCCACTTCGATCTTCTGCTGCGGCGGCACCGCGATAGGGCCGCCGTTGCCCATGATCGGCATGCCGTTGCCGGCACGCAGCACGCCCAGGGCGTCCACGTTCATGCTGGCGCTGCGCACGTAGGCTTCGCCGCCATCCGGAGTTTGTACGGCCAGCCAGCCATCGCCGTTGACAGCCACATCCAGGTCGCGACCGGTTTCGATCATCGCGCCAGGCGTGAAGTCGGTGGCGGGACGCTCAGTCAGGGCGAATGCCCGCGCCGGAAAGCTGTCACCGAACACCGGCATCGAACGCGCCTGCTCCAGGTCGCGTTGGAAACCGTTGGTGGAAATGTTCGCCAGGTTGTTGGCATGGGCCTTCTGCGCCAGCGCATTCTGGCTGGCGCCGGTCATTGCCACATAAAGGTACTTGTCCACGCTCTTTCCTCTTTATGACGGACGCTTGCCGCCCACCGCTGTACTGATGAGGCTTAAGCAATTAGCGAACCAACTTTTAAAAAGTCAGGAAAGTTCAGGCGGGACGGGGGTTTGCGGGCTGCCTTCACATTTTTCAGGAGAGGAGAGAGTCGAAAAAACGGCGGACTACTGCCGCTTACGGCAAGGGCCGCCTTACGGGTGACAGAGAACCCATTTGGGGAGGGGCGGTGCGACGATTCGAATTGCCCCCGATGGAGGTGGGTCAGTGACAGATGGGCTGACTGACCCAGCGCCATCGGGGGCAAGCCCCCTCCCACATTTTGAGCCGGTTCTTCCAGTTAATAATGAGGAGGGCGTTTGGATCCGCATATTGGCGCTGACTTTTTAGTCATTGCCCCCTCTCGCCTTAACTGACTGGCATTAGGGCTTGCCTTGCCCCTCCCACATTTTTGCCCACGTTGTGTCGGTTGATTATTTATCGGTCTTGAGGATTTCGTAATCGCGCAATTTATTGGCGATGGTGGTGTGGGACACGCCCAGGCGCTTGCCCAGCTGTCGACTGCTGGGATGTTCGACATACAGGCTTTCCAACACCGCTTTCTCGAAGCGCCCGACAATCGCCTCCAAACCGCCGTCCAGGGAAAAATCGCCAAGGGGCTGACGCACGCCGTAATCCGGCAGACGAATATGCTCGACCTTCACCGTGCCGCCGTCGCACAAAGACACAGCCTGGAACAGCACGTTTTCCAACTGCCGCACATTCCCCGGCCAGTGATAATGGCGGAGGCGCTCCATCGCCGCCGGTGCCAACCTGGGCAACGGGCAGCCGATCTGGCGGCTGGCCTGGTCAAGAAAATGCTCCACCAGCGGCGCCAGGCCATCCAGGCATTCGCGCAGCGGTGGGATATGCAGCGACAGCACATTGAGGCGGTGGTAGAGGTCCTGGCGGAATTCGCCGCGCGCGCAGAGTTCGGACAGATCCACCTGAGTCGCGCAAATCACCCGCACATCCAGGTACACCTCTTCGTCACTGCCGACGCGGCGGAAGCAACCGTCCTGCAAGAAGCGCAGCAATTTCACCTGCAGGCGCGCGCTCATTTCGCCCACACCGTCGAGAAACAACGTACCGCCCGCAGTCAGCTCCAGCAGCCCCAACTTGCCTTCCGCCCGGGCGCCTTCGAACGCGCCGGGGCCGTAGCCGAACAGCTCGGTCTCGGCCATCGACTCCGGCAGGCCGGCGCAGTTGAGGGCCATCAGCGGCGACTGCCCGCGCGGACTGGCCAAGTGGCAGGCGCGCGCCAACAGTTCTTTGCCGGTGCCGGTCTCGCCTTCTATTAATAGCGGCGCGTCCAACGGGGCCATGCGCCGTGCTTCACGCACCACGGCGGCCATCACCTTGGAGCTTTGGAAGATGCTGTCAAAGCCGCGCAGTTCCTGCTTGCGCACGTTGTAGATGCGCTCGCCGACCCGGTCCGCACGATGCAACGTCAGCACGGCGCCGGCCATGGCTTCACTGTCATCGTGTTCGGAGGATTGCAGCGGCGCGATATCCGCCAGGAACACGTCGCCCTTGACCTTGACCCGCAGGCCGTTGATCCGCGACTTGCTGGCGCGCACCAGTTCCGGCAAATCGAAATCCTCGGCGTAGCGTGACAACGGAATGCCCGGCACCTCGTCCACCCGCACCCCCAGCAACTGCGCCGCCGCACGGTTGGCGGCGACGATGGAGCCGCCCATGTCGATCGACAGCACCGGAAACTCCAGGGCGCCCAGCAAGGCATTGAGTTCCATGTGTCGCCGCTCGCTGGGCATCAGCCCTACCCGCTTGACCCCAAACACCCCGGCAATCGCCTCGAACTGCGGGCGCAACGCCTGAAATTGCATATTCACCAGGTTCGGACAGAACAGGTAGATAGCATTGCCGTGCTCACCGCCCACCTCGCCTTTGGCAACGTTGACGCCGTATTCCACCAGGAGGTTGAGGATGTCCCGCAGGATGCCGATGCGGTTCTGGCAATGCACTTTGATACGCATGAATGAGGCCCGAAAAGAGGGAAGGCGCCGCGTCTTTTTGTCGCTGGGCGCAGAAAGTCGTCAAGATTATGTGACAGCCGGACTGCTTTTCCCAGCCCAACACTAAGAGCAGGTCGTCAATCGTAACGAATACTTTACAAAAAACGGTAAATTTTCCTACGTAGCACTGCCACAGGTGGCTGGCATCCGCACGCCATCGGGTTATCAATAGGCCTATCGCAGGACATAACAAGAACGAATGCCTAGCAGGAGAGCCGTATGAAGCAGACGCACTACGTGGCCCGCGAGCCCGATGCGCATGGGTTTATCCACTATCCGCCGGAAGAACATGCGGTATGGAACACCCTGATCACGCGCCAGTTGAAAGTGATCGAAGGTCGCGCCTGCCAGGAATACCTGGACGGCATCGACAAGTTGGGCTTGCCCCTGGACCGCATCCCGCAACTGGGCGAGATCAACCAAGTGCTGGCCGAGACCACCGGTTGGCAAGTCGCTCGCGTGCCGGCGTTGATTCCCTTCCAAACCTTCTTTGAATTACTCGCCAGCAAGCAGTTTCCGGTGGCGACGTTTATCCGCACCCGCGAAGAACTGGACTACTTGCAAGAGCCGGATATTTTCCACGAGATCTTCGGCCACTGCCCGCTGCTGACCAACCCTTGGTTCGCTGAATTCACCCACACCTACGGCAAACTCGGGCTGGCGGCGACCAAGGAGCAACGGGTCTACTTGGCGCGGCTGTACTGGATGACCATCGAGTTCGGCCTGGTGGACACGCCGGCTGGTCGGCGCATCTACGGCGGCGGGATTCTGTCGTCGCCCAAGGAGACGGTGTACAGCCTGTCCTCCGAGCCCGAGCATCAAGCCTTCGACCCGCTGGAAGCGATGCGCACGCCGTACCGCATCGACATCCTGCAACCGTTGTACTTCGTGCTGCCCGACCTCAAGCGTCTGTTCGAGGTGGCGCAGGAAGACATCATGGGCATGGTCGAGCGTGGCATGCAGTTGGGTCTGCACGCGCCGAAATTTCCGCCCAAACCAAAGGCTGCTTGAACCGTGCCTTTTAAGGCCAGGTGAGTCTGTTCCCTGGCGCCGCGTTGCTTTAGGGTGACGCCACTGACCTTCACTTATTCGAATTCAGGACATTTCCACATGACCACCTTGAACCAAGCCCACTGCGAAGCCTGCCGCGCCGATGCCCCGCAAGTCAGCGATGAAGAACTGCCGGTACTGATCAAGCAGATCCCTGATTGGAACATCGAAGTGCGCGACGGCGTGATGCAGCTGGAAAAGGTTTTCCTGTTCAAGAATTTCAAATTCGCCCTGGCCTTCACCAATGCCGTGGGTGAGATTTCCGAAGTCGAAGGCCATCACCCGGGCCTGCTCACCGAATGGGGCAAAGTCACCGTGACCTGGTGGAGCCACTCCATCAAGGGCCTGCACCGCAACGACTTCATCATGGCCGCGCGCACCGACGAAGTGGCCAAGACCGCCGAGGGCCGCAAGTAATGCATTTCGATGCCATTGGCCGCGTGCCCGGCGACCCGATCCTCGGGTTGATGGACCTGTACGCCCAGGATGCCAACCCGCACAAGTTCGACCTGGGCGTAGGCGTCTACAAGGACGACCAGGGCCTGACGCCAATTCCGCCGTCGGTGAAGCTCGCCGAACAGCGCCTGGTAGACCAGCAAACCACCAAGACTTACATCGGCGGTCATGGCGACGCCGCGTTCGGCCAGCTGATCAGCGAACTGGTGCTGGGCGCCGACTCCGCGCTGTTGCACGGGCGTCGTGCCGGCGCCACCCAGACCCCGGGCGGGACCGGCGCGCTGCGCTTGAGCGCCGATTTTATCGCCGCCAACCTGCCAGGCCGTGGTGTCTGGCTGAGCAACCCGACCTGGCCGATCCACGAAACCATCTTCGCCAAGGCCGGGCTCAAGGTCAGCCATTACCCCTACGTGGGCGCCGATAACCGCCTGGATGTGGCGGCGATGCTGGCGACCCTCGCCACCGTGCCGGAAGGCGATGTGGTGTTGTTGCATGCCTGCTGTCATAACCCGACCGGCTTCGATCTGTCCCACGACGATTGGCGCCAGGTGCTGCAGATCGTGCGCGAACGCCACCTGCTGCCGCTGATCGACTTCGCCTACCAGGGCTTCGGCGATGGCCTGGAACAGGACGCCTGGGCCGCACGCCTGTTTGCCGCCGAATTGCCGGAAGTACTGATCACCAGTTCGTGCTCGAAGAACTTCGGCTTGTACCGCGACCGCGTCGGCGCATTGATCGTGTGTGCGGCGGATGCCGAGAAGCTGACGGATGTGCGCAGCCAATTGGCGAATATCGCCCGCAACCTGTGGTCGACCCCGCCGGATCACGGCGCGGCCGTGGTGGCGACCATCCTCGGCGATGCCCAGCTCAAACAGCAGTGGAGCGCAGAAGTCGAAGCCATGCGTGGGCGCATCGCGCAGTTGCGTTCCGGGCTGGTGGAGGCCCTGGCGCCCCATGGCTTATCCGAGCGATTCGCACACATTGGCGTGCAACGTGGGATGTTCTCCTACACCGGCCTGGGTGCCGAGCAGGTCAAGCAACTGCGCGAGAAGCACAGTGTGTATATGGTCAGTTCGGGGCGGGCCAATGTGGCGGGGATTGATGCGACACGCTTGGCGTTGCTGGCCGAGGCTATTGCCGACGTCTGCAACTGAACACTGCGCATCTAAGTCAGTCACCGGTTGACTGATACACCGCTATCGGGGGCAAGCCCCCTCCCACATTTGGTCGCATTCCAATGTGGGAGGGGGCTTGCCCCCGATGGCGATCTGAAGTTACAGAAGGTGTGCCTGAGCCACCTCAGCCTTCAGTTGCGCTTCTTTGGCCTGGGCATCCGCCAGCCGATACAACTCGATACTGCCATCCCAGTGCTCGATCAGCGCCGTGCAAGACTCCACCCAGTCCCCGCAGTTGAGGTAATCCACCTCGCCCACTTTGCGAATCTCCGCATGGTGAATATGCCCGCACACCACCCCATGCAATTCACGCCGGGTCACTTCGTGGGCGATCGCTTCTTCGAAATCGCTGATAAAACTGACCGCCGTCTTGACCTTGTGCTTGAGGTACGCCGACAGCGACCAGTAACCATAGCCATAGCGCGCACGCCAGTGGTTCAACCAGCGGTTCAAGGTCAGAGTGAATTCGTAGGCCGAGTCGCCGAGAAACGCCAGCCAGCGATGATAACGGGTAATCACGTCAAACTGATCACCGTGGATCACCAGCAGGTGGCGCCCGTCAGCGGTCACATGCACGGCTTCGTCGACCAACTGGATATTGCCCAAGATCAGCTTGGAATAACGGCGCAGGAATTCATCGTGGTTGCCGGTGACATAGATCACCTCGGTGCCGCGCTTGGCCATGGTCAACAGGCGGCGGATCACGTTGGTGTGCGCCTGGGGCCAGTACATGCCGCCGCGCATTTTCCAGCCGTCGATAATGTCGCCCACCAGGTAGACCTTATCGGCGTGATAGCCCTTGAGGAACTGCGAAAGATGGTCGGCCTGGCAATCCCGGGTGCCCAGGTGCACATCGGAAATCCACAGGGTACGCACCCGTTGTTTGCGGCTGGGCTTGGCGAACTCGGCACTGGTCATGGGCATCCCTCGACGGTGTTTTCGCGAGCTTGCGCCATGGCGGTTAATGGCCCATGACAAGTGTGGGTCAGTCTGATGACAGCGACCGGCGCCCACGATGCGTTGTAGACTGACGCCTCGCCGTCCAGGAGACCGTGATGAGACCGTCCCTTACCCTACGCCACTACCTCGAAGCGCCCATCGCCCACAGCCATGCGCATGCGCAGTTGGTGTTCGGCCTGTCCGGGCATCTGGATCTGGAGGTCGATGGCCGTGGCAGCCAAGTGCGCGAAAGCAGCGTGATGGTACTGCCCTTCTCTGCCCATCACGCCTGCGGCAGTCGCGATGGCAGCCGCTGCCTGGTGCTGGACGTACCCACCGAACATTGGCTGCTGCAGTCCCTTGGCGAACATGCCGACGCGAGCCGACGCCTGCTCGACCAACCCGCGCGCCTGGCCCTGGATGCACGTCAGCACCAGTTGGTGCAGTGGCTGGCCCACAGCCCAGTGGACGACCCGCTGATCGTGCAGCAAGGTTCGGTGTTGCTGCTGGCCAGCCTCAATTCTGCGCAACCCCAGCCCGTGCCAGGTCGACGCTTGCCCTATCCGGCCTTCAATGCCCATATCGAACGGCACGTGGCGCACCCCCTGCAAGTGGCCGATCTGGCGCGCATCGCCGGGCTGTCGGTGGCGCGCCTGCACGCGCGGTTCGTCGCCGAGTGCGGGCAGACGCCGATGGACTACATCCGCAGCCGACGCCTGCATAAAGCCCTGAGTCTGCTGCGCGATACCGCGCTGCCCATCGGTGAAGTCGCCGAGCGGGTCGGCTATAGCTCCCAGAGCGCGTTTGCCGCCGCTATGTCCCGTGAGTTCGGCGCGTCTCCCGGCGCGTTGCGGCGCTCGCCTTAGGGCGAGTCCTGCGCTAAAACGCGCGAGCCTCACGACAGACGCCAGCCATCCCAAGCCACTAGACTGCGAGCCTGTCACTCTCGTGGTTTGAAGGAACGCAATGACTCCCCGCACAGCCCTGGGCGCCCTGCATATCGGCGCATTGATGTTTGGCCTTACCGGCGTATTCGGCAAACTGGCGGCCGCTTCGCCAGCCATCATCGTGTTTGGTCGCGCCGTGTTTGCCGTGCTCGCCCTGGCGGTGTTCGCCCGGTTCGCCAGCCGCGCTCCGTGGAAGCACCTGGAGCGGCGCGACTGGCGTCGGCTGCTGGTCAGCGGCGTGTTGCTAGCGGCGCACTGGGTGACATTTTTTCTTGCGGTCAAGGTGGCCGGTGTGGCGGTCGCGACTCTGGGGTTCACAGCGTTCCCGGCGTTTACGGTCATTCTGGAAGGGCTGATATTCCGCGAGCGTATTCGCGCCAACGAAGTACTGCTGGTGGTACTGGTCACGATCGGCCTGGTGCTGGTGACCCCCGACTTCAACCTGGCCAGTGAAGCCACCGGCGGCCTGCTCTGGGGCATCCTTTCCGGCTTGTTGTTTTCCCTGTTGTCGCTGAACAACCGCGCCGGCTCCGGGCGCATTCCGGCGGTGCAGGCGGCGCTGTGCCAGAACCTGGTAGTCGCGGCGTGCCTGTTGCCGGTAGCCGCACCGGGCCTGGCGCATGTGCGAGCGCTGGACTGGTTGTGGATCGGCCTGCTCGGCGTGTTCTGCACCGGCCTGGCCCACAGCCTGTTTGTCGCCAGCCTGGCGGTGATCAAGGCGCGTACGGCGTCGGTGGTGTTTGCCATGGAGCCGGTCTACGGCATCACCATGGCGTGGCTGCTGTTTGCCGAAACGCCGACCCTGCGCATGCTGCTGGGGGGCGCCTTGATCATCGTCGCCATCGTGATTTCCGGCCTGATGAGCAGCGCCGGCCCGGCCAAACAACCGACCGCAACGGCCTGATCTATACTCCGGGCATCCGCAACAGTCTGTCGTCGTTCAACGGATAACGGCTCCTCGACGACAGCCAGGGCATTTTCCGCAGTTGCTGCAAGCGAGTGGTCACTCCCTTAACGCTATGCAGGACTTGATCATGGAAATGCTCATTAACGTGTTGGTTCAAATCGTCAGCGGCGCTGTTGGCGGAAACATCGCCGGCATGACCAAACAAAGCCTGGGTACCGGGCTTAACACGATGTTGGGCGGTGTCGGCGGGCTGGTTCTGGGTCAGCTTGTCTCGGCATTGACCGGTACTCCAGGCGGCGAAGCGCTGGATGTGGCGGCCGTTGGCGGCAATATCCTCGGCGGCGGCGTGGGCGGTGCGGTGTTGACCTGGGTTGTCGGATTCATCAAACAGAAGTTGGACGCCAGATAGCGCTCAGTTCACCGCCCCTTGCACGGGGCGGTGACGTCATTGGGGACGGTCGTTGTGGCCCAGATCGCGCGCCGGGTCGATCTGGTCGCGCACCCGCTGCTTGAGCACCTTGGCCTCGGGGAAACCGCCGTCGGCCTTGCGCTCCCAAATCTGCACACCGTCACAGGTGATATGGAACGTGCCACCGGTAGCCGGCACCAGTGAGACCTTACCCAGGTCATCGGCAAATGTGCTCAGCAGTTCCTGGGCCAGCCACGCGGCACGCAGCAGCCACTGGCATTGGGTGCAATAGGTGATGACGACCTCGGGTTTAATCGACGACATAATTTGACAGGTTCCTGGCATAACGGACGCGGAGGATCGGGTGGCTATAATAGCGGCCTTTATCGTCCAGCTCCGAGATTCAAGATGCGCCGCCTGCTGTCCTGCCTGTTTTTGTGCCTGCTCCCCCTCCTTGCCCATGCCGTGGACGCTCCGCGCCCGAAGGTCGGCCTGGTGCTGTCTGGCGGCGCCGCCCGAGGCCTGGCCCATATCGGGGTGCTCAAGGCGCTGGAAGAGCAAGGCATCCAGATCGATGCGATCGCCGGCACCAGCATGGGCGCGGTGATTGGTGGGCTGTATGCCTCCGGCTACAAGATCGACGAGTTGGAAAAACTCGCATTGAACATCGATTGGCAACAGGCGCTCTCCGACGCACCGCCGCGCGAAGACGTGCCGTTTCGCCGCAAGCAGGATGACCGGGACTTCCTGGTCAAGCAGAAGCTCAGTTTCCGCGATGACGGCAGCCTCGGCCTGCCGCTGGGGGTAATCCAGGGCCAGAACCTGGCGCTGCTGCTGGAAAGCATGTTCGCCCACAGCAGCAACACCCGCGATTTCGACAAACTGCCGATCCCTTTCCGCGCGGTGGCCACCGATATCACCACCGGTGAAAAAGTCGTCTTCGGCAAGGGCCACTTGCCCAAGGTGATCCGCGCGAGTATGTCGATCCCAGCCGTGTTCGCCCCGGTGGAGCTAGACGGCCGGCTGCTAGTGGACGGCGGCATGACCGATAACATCCCGCTGGATGTCGCGCGGGAGATGGGCGTGGATATCGCCATCGTGGTGGACATCGGCACCCCGCTACGCTCGCGCAAGCAACTGGCCACGGTGGTGGACGTACTCAACCAGTCCATCACCCTGATGACCCGGCGCAATTCCGAAGAGCAACTCAAAGCCCTGCAACCCAGGGATGTGCTGATCCAGCCGCCGCTGGCAGCCTATGGCGTGACCGATTTCGGCCGCGCCAAGGACATGATCGACGCCGGCTACCGCGCCACCCGCGCCCTCGACGTGCGCCTGGCGCACCTGCGTCCGGCTGCGCCGATCGACCCGCAGCTGGTGGCCGCGCGCACGCCGGGCGAGCGCACCCCGGTCATCACCGCCATCACCGTGGAGAACGACTCGAAAGTCAGCGACGACGTGATCCGCTACTACATCCGCCAACCCTTGGGCGAACCGCTCAATCTGGGTCGCCTGCAAACCGACATGGGCACCTTGTATGGCCTGGACTACTTCGATCAGGTGCAATACCGCGTGATCAAGAAAGGCCAGGACAACACCCTTGTAATCAGCGCCCACGGCAAACGCAGCGGCACCGACTACCTGCGCCTGGGGCTGAACCTGTCGGATGACATGCGCGGCGACAGTGCCTTCAACCTGGGCGCCAGCTACCGCATCAACGGCATCAACCGCCTTGGCGCGGAATGGCTGACGCGCGTGCAGATCGGCGACCGCCAAGAGCTGTACAGCGAGTTCTACCAACCGATGGACGCCGGTTCGCGTTACTTCGTCGCGCCCTATATCAGCGCCCAGGCACAGAACGTCGAGCTGATCCTGGATAACGACCCCATCTCCGAATATCGCCTGGAACGTTACGGCTTCGGCCTGAATGTGGGGCGGCAGATCGGTAACAGCGGTGAGATTCGCTTCGGTGTCGGCGAAGCCTGGGGCCAGGCGGACGTACGCATCGGCGACCGCGACCTGCCGAGCGTGAGCTTCAGCGAAGGCTTCTATGAGCTGAAATACTCCTTCGACTCTCTGGACAACGTGTACTTCCCCCACTCCGGTGAAGACATCGGCCTGGCTTATCGCGAATTCGAACCGGGGTTAGGCTCGGATCAACGCTACCGTCAATGGGAGTTCAAACTCGACAAAGCCATGAGCCACGGCCCGGACACTTTGGTGCTGGGCGGACGTTACGGGCGCACCCTGGACGATTCGGACGTGGTGATTTCCAGCTTCCTGCTCGGCGGTGCCAGACAGCTGTCAGGCTTTCGCCAGGACGCGATCTCGGGGCAAAACATCAGCCTGATGCGCGCCGTGTACTACCGCCGGCTGACGCCGCGTTCGTACTTGCCGCTGGATTTCCCGCTGTACCTGGGCGCGTCTCTGGAACGTGGGCGGGCGTGGAACAACGACAATGAATTCGACAGCGGCTATATCAACGCCGCGAGTGTTTTCCTCGGGTTCGACACGCCACTGGGGCCACTGAATTTCAGTTATGGCTTCAACGATGATAACCAGAAGGCGGTGTACCTGAACCTGGGGCAGACTTTCTAGGGAGCCTGCGCGCATAGGGTCAATGCGGCAGGTTTTTAAGATGGGGTGAGCCTGCTCATCACAACAGGCTCAGCCATCTGCGCAGCTCAGGACTTTTCCAGATTCGCCAGAATATGCGCATGCACCCGCATGCACACACGCAGGTCCGCCTCGTTTACGCCGGCAAACAGCTCGTGACGCAACTCGGTGGCAATGGTTTCAATTTGATCGATCAGAGGACGGGCGCTGTCGCACAGCAGGATGCGCTTTGCGCGACGGTCTTCGAGCACCGCCTGGCGTTGCACCAGGCCCTGGCCTTCAAGGCTGTCGAGCAGCCTTGCAAGGGTCGGCCCCTCTACCCCGACGCTCTGGGCCAGCTCACGCTGAGTAGGAGCTTCTTCGAAACGGGCCAGGTGCAACAGCACCAGCCAACGCGCCTGGGACAGGCCCAGCCCCGCCAAACGGCGGTCCAGCTCGGCGCGCCAACCTCGGGACATTTGCGCCAGCTGCATGCCAAAACGGTGTTGATCGGTTAACGGCATAAAAAACTCATGTTTTAGACTGAAAATAAAATGTGGCTAATTATTAGTCAGCTAAGCATGAGCCTTGCCCTTAGGCAAGCGCCGCTCAGTACTGATCTGTGACATTGTCGTAATTGACACATTAAATTTCGAATTCTGACTGCAAAGCGGCTCGCACGCAGTACAGAACCCCCTCCGGCACACGCCCGGTAAACAACGGTGCGATCTCCGCGACAGCTGGCAATTCGCCTTCGCCGTCAAGGAAAGCGTCCTGGATCTCACCCAGCAAATCTTCCGGTAAATCCAGTGCTTGCTCCAACGACAACTGTTGCTTGCCGATGGATTCGGCGAGCAAGGTGTAGACGTTTTTTTCCGAGCATTGCAGTTGGCCGGCGATCTGGATCGGGGTCATTCCGGCGCGGGCCAGGCTGATCAATTCGTGGCGAATGTCGGCCACTTCCTTGGGCGCCTCGGCCTGACCACCGAGCACTTCGAGAAAGGCCTGGCCATAGCGCTCCAGCTTGCGCGCGCCCACGCCGCTGACGCGGGCCATTTCCGCCAGGGAGGCGGGTTGCTCGCGCAACATTTCCAGCAAGGTGGAGTCCGGAAAGATAACGTACGGCGGCACACTGTGTTCCTGTGCGAGTTTGCGCCGCAGGGCGCGCAAGGCTTCCCACTGCTCGCGCTCTTCCCCGCGCACCAGTTGGCTGGCCTGGCTGGTGCTGCTTTTGGCGGTGGTCTGCGGCTTGAGATCGCGGCGCAGTTCCAGGCTCACTTCACCCTTGAGCAGTGGCCGGCAACTGTCGTTAAGGCGCAGCCCGCCGTACCCTTCAAGGTCGATGTCCACCAGGCCGCGGGCCACCATTTGCCGGAACAACGAGCGCCACTCGCCTTCGGCGCGGGCCTTGCCGACGCCGTAAACCGAGAGTTTTTCGTGGCCAAAGCTGCGAACTTTTTCGTTGTCCTTGCCCAGCAACACATCCACCAGATGGCCCACGCCGTAACGCTGACCGGTTCGGTAGATCGCCGACAACCCCTGGCGCGCCGGTTCGGTGGCGTCCCAGGTCTGCACGCCGTCCACGCAGTTGTCGCAATGCCCGCAGGGCTCGGGCATGTCTTCGTCGAAATAAGCCAGCAGCGTCTGACGGCGGCAACGGGTCTCTTCGCACAGCGAGAGCATGGCATCGAGCTTGTGCTGTTCCAGGCGCTTGTGGCGCTCATCGCCTTCGGAGTTCTGCAGCATTTGCTTGAGCATCACCACGTCTTGCAGGCCGTAGACCATCCACGCATCCGCCGGCAGACCATCACGGCCGGCACGTCCGGTTTCCTGGTAATAAGCTTCCAACGACTTGGGCAGGTCCATGTGGGCGACAAAGCGCACGTTGGATTTGTCGATGCCCATACCAAACGCAATGGTCGCCACCATGATCAAGCCTTCCTCGTTGAGGAAACGCTTCTGATGATAGGCGCGCAGGTCGTTCGGCAGGCCGGCGTGGTAAGGCAAGGCTGGGTAACCCTGTTCACACAGAAACGCGGCCACTTCGTCGACTTTCTTGCGCGACAGGCAATAGACAATACCCGCATCGCTGCGCCGCTCGGACAGGAACGCCAACAGCTGCTTGCGCGGCTGCTCCTTGGGCACGATGCGGTAGAAAATGTTCGGCCGGTCGAAGCTCGACAGGAAGCGCTCGGCGTTCTGCAAATGCAGGCGTTCGACGATTTCTTCGCGGGTACGTTTGTCGGCCGTGGCGGTCAGCGCAATGCGCGGCACGTCGGGGAACAGTTCCGCCAGTTGGCCCAGTTGCAGGTATTCGCGCCGGAAATCGTGGCCCCATTGCGAGACGCAGTGCGCCTCATCAATCGCGAACAGGGCAATTTCCAGCCCCTGCAGGAACGCCAGCATGCGCGGCTGCACCAGCCGCTCCGGGGCGAGGTAGAGCATTTTGACTTCACCGCGTTTGATCCGCGCGGCCAGGTCGCGTTGTTGCTCGGCGCTGAGGGTAGAGTTCAGGGAAGCAGCGGCCACGCCGAGTTCCTCAAGGGTTGCCACTTGGTCGTCCATCAAAGCGATCAACGGCGATACCACCACCGCCAACCCGTTGCGCAACAGCGCCGGCACCTGGAAGCACAACGACTTGCCGCCGCCGGTAGGCATCAGCACCAGGGCATCGCCGCCACTGGCCACGCGCTCAATGATCGCACCCTGACGGCCACGAAAACTGTCGTAGCCGAAGATGTCCTTGAGGACGCGTTGAGCCTGCTCGAGCATGTAGAACTCCAAAAAAGTGCCGAAACCCTCCGTATAGGCTGGCCGAAAAAAAACGCGGCCTCGGAAAATAATCCGTAAGCGAAGTTTTCTCGGGCGGGCTCCTGGCCGGTAGGGGCATCACAAAACGCGGCAGTATACCCGAGCGTCATCCGGCAAAGGGCGCCACTGACGAATTGCAGCCCGTCTTTAAAACCGGGCAAATGTGCATGGCGGCTGGCCTGTGGGCGCAAGAACGCCTAGAATTCAGCATCGTTTATCCCCAAGGTAGTCCTTCATGTCCTTCGCTGAGCAACTAACCCGCCTGCAAGCCTTCCTCGACGCCGATGAGCTGCATGAGGAGGCGCTGGACTATGTGGCCGCCCACGGCTACCTGACCGCCCTGTCCATCTGCTCCGAGGTCGTGCCCGACCGCGAATGGATCGACGCGCTGTTCGCCGAAGAACCCCACTACGCCGACGCCGCCCAGCGCGAAGAAATCGAGTCCACCCTGGTGGCCCTGAAGGCCCATATCGGTCGCCAACTGGCATCCGACGAGGAATTCGAGCTGCCGTGCGAGCTGGACTTGGGCGATGACCCGGACGACTCCGACCTGCGCGGCTGGTGCATCGGTTTCATGGAAGGCGTGTTCCTGCGTGAAGCGGCCTGGTTCGAAACCGCCGAGGAAGAGGTCAGCGAGATGCTGCTGCCGATCATGGTCGGTTCGGGCCTGTTCGAAGAAGAGGCGGAATTTTCCGACATCGCTTCCGACGCCAACCTGATGGACGACATGATCGTACAGATCCCGGAAGCCCTGACCGCCCTGTACCTGCTGTGCAACGCCCCTGATGAAAAACCGGCGATCCTCAAGCCACGTCACCACTGAGTCGCTCGCCCGTGACACCCATGGGCAAGCGTTCGCCGCTGCTGCGCTACGCACTGCTGGCCATCGGCTGGCTGAGCGTGGCCCTGGGCGTGATCGGTATTTTCCTACCGGTCCTGCCCACTACCCCCTTCCTCTTGCTCGCCGCCGCCTGCTTCGCGCGAAGCTCCCCGCGGTTCTACCAGTGGCTGGTGGAACACCCGCGCCTGGGCCCGTGGATTCGTGACTATCTGGATGGCAATGGCATCCCGCTCAAGGGCAAGGTCTACGCCATCGGCCTGATGTGGCTGAGCATCGGTATTTCCTGCTATCTGGTGCCACTACCTTGGGCACGCGGGTTCATGCTGACCAGCGCCGTGCTGGTGACTGTCTATATCCTGCGCCAGAAAACCCTGCCGCCGCGCTGAACGCCGTGTGCGACATAAGATCCCACACGACCTTGGTCGACACTGACTAACCCCGAGCATCATGCGAGACTGTCCCACCGGGCCTGGAATGCCTGGGTGTTCTTTTGTTCGGAGTTCCCATGACGCTGTCCAGTGGGCTGATCGCCACCGTCGCCCTGGCCTATATGGCCATTATGTTTGCCATCGCTTTCTACGGCGACCGTCGCCATGCGCCACTGCCGCCGCGCATGCGTGCCTGGGTGTACAGTCTTTCGCTGGCGGTTTACTGCACCAGTTGGACCTTCTTCGGCGCTGTCGGCCAGGCTGCCGAACAGTTGTGGGCATTTATACCGATCTACCTGGGACCGGTGCTGTTGCTGGTATTGGCACCTTGGGTCCTGCAAAAGATGGTGCTGATCAGCAAGCAGGAAAACATTACTTCCATCGCCGACTTTATCGCGGCGCGGTATGGCAAATCCCAATCCCTGGCGGTGGTGGTGGCGTTGATCTGCCTGGTGGGCGTGCTGCCGTATATCGCCCTGCAGCTCAAAGGCATTGTGCTGGGGGTCAACCTGTTGATCGGCGCCGGGGCCGACACCACAGGCACGCGCGCTCAGGACACCGCGCTGATCGTGTCGCTGGTACTGGCGTTGTTCACCATCGTGTTTGGTACGCGCAACCTCGATGCCACCGAACACCATCGCGGCATGGTGTTGGCCATTGCCTTTGAGTCCCTGGTCAAGCTGTTCGCTTTTCTCGCGGTGGGTGCGTTCGTGACCTACGGCCTGTACGACGGCTTCGGCGACCTGCTCGACCAGGCGATGCTCACCCCTCGCCTGGAGGAATACTGGCAAGAGACCGTTAACTGGCCATCCATGGTGGTGCAGACCGGGGTGGCCATGATGGCGATCATCTGCCTGCCCCGGCAGTTTCATGTGACTGTGGTGGAAAATATCGAGCCTCAGGACCTGCGCCTGGCCAAGTGGGTGTTTCCGGCCTATCTGGTGCTGGCCGCGCTGTTTGTGATCCCCATTGCCCTCGGCGGCAAGATGCTGCTGCCGGCCTCGGTACTGCCGGACTCTTACGTGATCAGCCTGCCCATGGCCGAAGCCCATCCAGCGCTGGCGGTACTGGCGTTTATCGGTGGCGCGTCGGCGGCTACCGGCATGGTGATCGTGGCGAGCATCGCGTTATCCACCATGGTGTCCAACGACATGTTGCTGCCATGGCTGTTGCGCCGCTCCAGCGCCGAGCGGCCGTTCGAGGTGTTCCGCCACTGGATGCTGTCGGTGCGTCGGGTGAGCATCGTGATCATCCTGTTGCTGGCGTACGTCAGTTACCGCCTGCTGGGCTCCACGGCGAGCCTGGCGACCATCGGCCAGATCGCCTTCGCCGCCGTGACCCAATTGGCGCCGGCGATGCTCGGCGCGCTGTATTGGAAGCAGGCAAACCGGCGCGGAGTGTTTGCCGGTCTCGCTGCAGGCACGTTCCTGTGGTTCTACACCTTGGTCCTACCGGTTACCGCGAAAAGTCTGGGATGGTCGCTAAGCCTGTTCCCAGGGCTGACGTGGATGCATTCCCACCCGCTAGGGCTGTCCGTGACTTCGCTGACCCTGGGCACGGTGTTCTCCCTGGCGGGCAACTTCACGCTGTTCGTGTGGGTGTCGATGCTGTCGCGCACGCGGGTGTCCGAGCACTGGCAGGCCGGGCGCTTTATCGGCCAGGAAATCAGCCAGCGTGCCAGCGCCCGTTCGATGCTGTCGGTGCAGATCAGCGACCTGCTCAGCCTGGCCGCGCGTTTCGTGGGTGAAGAGCGCGCGCAGCAAAGCTTTATCCGTTTTGCCTATCGCCAGGGCAAAGGCTTCAACCCCAACCAGAATGCCGACAACGACTGGATCGCCCACACCGAACGCCTGCTGGCCGGCGTGCTCGGCGCTTCTTCGACGCGCGCGGTGGTAAAAGCCGCGATTGAAGGTCGGGACATGCAACTGGAGGACGTAGTACGCATCGCCGACGAAGCCTCGGAAGTGCTGCAGTTCAACCGCGCCCTGCTGCAGGGCGCCATCGAGAACATCACCCAGGGCATCAGCGTGGTGGACCAGTCTCTCAAACTGGTGGCCTGGAACCGGCGTTATCTGGAGTTGTTCAATTACCCGGAGGGCCTGATCAGCGTAGGCCGGCCGATTGCCGACATCATCCGGTACAACGCCGAGCGTGGCCTGTGCGGGCCGGGCGAAGCCGAGGTGCATGTGGCGCGGCGTCTGCACTGGATGCGCCAGGGCCGTGCGCACACGTCCGAGCGCTTGTTTCCCAATGGCCGCGTGATCGAACTGATCGGCAACCCGATGCCTGGCGGTGGCTTTGTCATGAGCTTCACTGACATCACCGCGTTCCGTGAAGCCGAACAGGCCCTGACCGAGGCCAACGAGGGCCTGGAACAACGGGTTACCGAACGCACCCATGAACTGTCGCAGCTTAACCTGGCCCTCACCGACGCCAAGAGCGTGGCCGAAACCGCCAGCCAGTCGAAAACCCGCTTTCTGGCGGCGGTCAGCCATGACTTGATGCAGCCGTTGAACGCCGCGCGCCTGTTCTCCGCCGCCCTCTCCCACCAAAGCGACGGACTCTCCGACGAGGCACGGCAACTGGTGCAGCATCTGGACAGTTCGCTGCGTTCGGCCGAAGACCTGATCAGCGATCTGCTGGATATCTCGCGCCTGGAAAACGGCAAGATCAACCCGCAACGCCAGCCGTTCGTTCTCAACGAGCTGTTCGACACCCTGGGCGCCGAATTCAAGGCGTTGGCCCAGGAGCAAGGTTTGCGCTTCCGCCTGCGCGGCAGCTGTTTACGGGTGGACAGCGACATCAAGTTGCTGAGGCGCATCCTGCAGAATTTTCTCACCAATGCCTTCCGTTATGCCGACGGCCCGGTGCTGCTCGGCGTAAGGCGTCGCGAAGGCGAACTCTGCCTGGAAGTGTGGGACCGCGGCCCCGGTATCCCGCCGGATAAGCAAAAGGTGATCTTCGAAGAGTTCAAACGCCTGGACAGCCACCAGACCCGCGCGGAAAAGGGCCTGGGCCTGGGCTTGGCGATTGCCGACGGCCTGTGCCGCGTGCTGGGTCACCGCCTGAGCGTGCGCTCATGGCCCGGCAAGGGCAGCGTGTTCAGCGTGAGTGTGCCGCTGGCGCGCAACCAGGCCAGCCCGCTACACAAGCCAGCACAGGAAAACGGCTTGCCGCTCAGCGGCGCGCAGGTGCTGTGCGTGGATAACGAAGAGAGCATCCTGATCGGCATGCGCAGCCTATTGACCCGTTGGGGTTGCGAAGTGTGGACGGCCAGGGATCAGGCTGAATGCGCGGCGCTGCTGGCCGAGGGAGTACGACCACAACTGGCGCTGGTGGATTACCACCTGGACCATGGCGAAACCGGCACGGAATTGATGGGCTGGCTGCGCACGCAGTTGGCCGAACCGATTCCCGGCGTAGTCATCAGCGCCGACGGGCGCCCGGAGAGCGTGGCCGAAGTGCATGCGGCGGGCTTGGACTATTTGGCCAAACCCGTCAAACCGGCGGCGTTGCGGGCTCTGTTGAGTCGGCATCTGCCGTTGTAGGGCAAGTGTGTGCGGGGCGATTATTCAGGCAGATGCGCCACGCCGTCCGCATCGGTCATCGCCCGCTCCAACAGATCCGCCGGCAGGCTTTTGCTGGCACGCGCCCCGAGCAATCTGAGCTGCTCGGTGCGGCTGACCAGGTTGCCGCGTCCATCTGTCAGCTTGTTTCGCGCGGCGCTGTAAGCTTTATCCAATTGCTGTAGACGGTTGCCCACTTCATCCAGGTCTTGGATAAACAGCACGAACTTGTCGTACAGCCAGCCGGCGCGTTCGGCGATCTCACGGGCGTTCTGGCTTTGGCGCTCCTGCTTCCACAGGCTGTCGATCACCCGCAGCGTGGCCAATAACGTGGTGGGGCTGACGATGACGATATGCCGGTCGAAGGCCTCCTGAAACAGGTTCGGCTCAGCCTGCAGCGCGGCGGAAAAAGCCGCTTCGATCGGCACGAACAACAACACGAAATCCAGACTGTGCAGACCTTCCAGGCGCTTGTAGTCTTTGCTGGCCAAGCCTTTGACGTGATTGCGCAGGGACAGTACATGCTGTTTCAACGCCGCCTGGCCGATCACCTGATCTTCGGCCGCGACGAACTGCTGGTACGCGGTCAGGCTGACCTTGGAATCCACCACCACTTGCTTGTCACCGGGCAGCATGATCAGCACATCCGGCTGGAAGCGCTCGCCGTCCGGGCCTTTGAGGCTGACCTGGGTCTGGTACTCGCGGCCTTTCTCCAGGCCCGCGTGCTCCAGCACCCGCTCAAGAATCAGTTCGCCCCAGTTGCCCTGGGTTTTCTGGCCCTTCAGCGCACGGGTCAGGTTGGTGGCTTCGTCCGATAGACGTAGGTTCAGTTGCTGCAGGCGTTCAAGCTCCTTGGCCAAAGAGAAACGCTCGCGCGCTTCGTTCTGATAGCTTTCTTCCACACGTTTTTCGAAGGACTGAATGCGCTCTTTCAGCGGATCGAGCAACTGGCCCAGGCGTTCCTGGCTGGTCTCGGCGAAACGCTGCTCACGCTCATCGAAGATCTTGCCGGCCAACTCGGCGAACTGCGCACGCAACTCATCGCGCGAGCCTTGCAGATCGGCCAAGCGTTGCTGATGGCTGTCCTGTTGCTCGCGCAGTTCAGCGCTCAGCGCGGCCGCCAACGCATCGAGACGACGCAATTCGGCCTCCTTGGCGCTGCGGTCGAGGTTCCAGGCGTGGGCGGCATCGCGGGCATTGTCGCGGTCGATCTGCAACAGTTCGACTTCGCGGCGCAGCGCCGCCAGATCGGCCTGCTTGGCGGTGTTGGCCTGGTTCAGGTCGCTGATTTCATCGCGACTGGCATCCAGTTGCGCGGCGAGACCTTCCTGGGCCAACTGCGCGTTGGCCAAGCGTTCTTCGAGCACTTCCCAGCCGGCCATACGCGCGCTCAGTCGCCGCTGAAGCTGCCAGCACACTGCCAACAGCGGCACTGCGGCGCCTGCAAGGCCCAGGGCAATACTGGTCCAGTCAAAAGCCATCGCCATGTCTGCCATCACCGAAAAAGAGCAAGGTTAACCAAGCACAGGGTCAGAGGACAGCTCAGTCTTCGACCTGGCGCAATTCGCGCTGGGCCCGCACGTCGCCGGCACGGGCCGCCTGGCGCAGCAGATCATGGCCGATGCGACGGTCGCGGGCACTGCCGCACTCGCGGCACATCAACTGACCCAGACGGCTCTGAGCAGCGACTACACCTTCCCGGGCAGGCTGCTTGAGCAAGCGCCCGGCGAAATGTTTGACATTGGCGCTATGCCCCAGGCGTGGGCTGTCGAGCAGCCACAGCGCGACTTTCAAGGAAAAACGCTTGGGTGCGGTAACAGTTTGGAGGGTATCGGTAACGGCAGGTGATACTGAGCGAAACTTCATAAAGCACTGTGGGACAGAACGGAAGGCGCGCCACTCTACTCTTTTTTTCGCACAGGTAAAGCTGAAAAAACCGTGCACGCCCGTGCTAGAGCAAGCGCTTGGGACAATCCACAGAAGCTGTGGATAACTCAGTGGACAACCCGCCCTCAACTGGCGCAAAGCCCCATGGAACGGGGCTCGCAGTCAAACTGACGATTTTTTCACCAATAAAAAAAAGCCAGATTTTTCATTGACTTAAATTTCCAATGCAGGCAAATGGCGCGCTTTTCCAGAAGTTGACGGCTTGGTTACATACGCTGCAACTAATGTGCACAAGTACCATGCGCCGGTTATATCGCCGCGATTTTTTAAGCGACACGCGTCAGAATTGTTACCGCCCTATCCCATTAAGGACTTTTCAGATCCTCCCAGGCTGTCCACACTGCCGGACCTGCAATGCAAGGCTGGGTGGGTCGATGAAGGGAATGCTGTTGTTCGCCGTGTTGTTACTGGCCATCTGCGCCATCTCCCTGGGAATCAATGCCGCGTTACCTTCTCCAGACGGAGCCTTGTTTGCCATCGCAATTCTGCTGTCTGCCACGTTCACTGCGGTTAGTTTGTGCATTGAGCTGGGAGAAGGACGCATCAACGACATGAGCGGCCTGATTACAGTGGTAGAAACCGGTCAATCCTTGCGTCTGACCCTGGCCGCCTACGCGTTGGGCTGCTCATTGGCGGCTGCCGCGACGGTGCTGGTCTATCGCGGCCTGCTCACAGGCTGACTGGTTTTTTGGCGAACACACTTCCCTTACCTGTTTCAATCCGTTACTATCCGCGGCGTTAGTACCAAGCTGAAAGTCAATTCTGGTCGAACAAATCCCCTGAACAACACGGGATCGACCACCTCGATGGTTTCCAGGTATCACTTGCGTCGACACTGCCTTTGAACAAGCAAAGGGTGCCGCGAAGTTTCAATACTCTGACCGAACCAACCTGCAAATTGATCAGGATCTTCACCCCGGGCCCAGAACCTTTGCCCTTGTCGTGTTGCCTGCCCTCCTAAGTACCTACCTGCCAGCCCAAGCGCGCCTTATTGAACAGCGCTTCAAACTGGCTGCTTTGTTCCAGTCGGGTTCTTCGTTTGATCAATGGTGATCAACGTCACTGGAACGTTTTAACGTTGCACGGTTCTTAACCGTGTCATTTGTAGGAACACCAATAATATGTCCACTCAAATCCATACTCAGGATGCCATTCGCACCCTTACCAACGCTTTTGCTCCAATGAACTGCCTGATCATGGCCGCTCGCAAAGGCTGCTTCAGCTTCACCCTGGTCAACGAGCATGGCATCGCCCGTCATAGCGAACGCCTGTACCCCGATCAATACTCCAGCGCAGAACCGCTGCAGGCCGTGATCGAGCGTACCCGCCAGGCACTGGTTGCCTGATCGACCCGAGTCGCTGAAACACAAAAAACCCTGTTTAACCCACAGGGTTTTTTATTGCCCGAAATAACTGTTTTACCGATTTCGGTTAAGTTCAAATAGATATAAACGATATAACTAAATGAATAAGATGTTTTAAAAACAGGCCTTTACATCACAAATATGACACTACACTTCAACTCAAGCGGCATGATCCGCTTCCGGCGAGCCTGAGATCCGATCCACCGCTGCCAAGCCCTTACTGTCTCAGGCCTCGCCTACCCCTTTTATGGATTGAGACGTTTATGGGTATCGCTGCCAGCGAATTGTGTCGATATGTGATCCGGCCGACCTTGATGTACCTCGGCCGTCACGACCCGAACGCGGAATCCCTGCTGCTGGGTATCGCCGCCAGCCAATCCGAATTGGGCTCGGCGCTGCATGATCGGCGTGGTCACGGCCTGTACAGCATTACCGAGCCGTGCCATCGCGCGTTGTGGGACACCTATTTGGCGCTGGACCCGGACCGGGCCAGCCTGGTGCGCGGCTTGGCCAGCCAGCACGCGTTTCTCAGCGCTCCTCAGCTTGAACTCACCGTCAACCTGCGTTACGCCACCGCCATCGCTTGGCTTTTGGTGGAACAACATGCCGCCGCCCTGCCACCGCCCGGCGATGTTTTAGGCATGGCGCGTATCTGGAAAGAAATTTTTCACCCTCAAGGGAGACTGCGAGATTTCACCCAAGCCTGGCAAACCTGTGTTTCGCCCAAGAAACACATGGCCTGTTGACCGGGCAATTTGCAAGATTCGGCAAAAAACGCGAATTTTGGTCGGATTGTCCTACAAAACCGCTCTATCTCCAGTATTACAGCCTGTAGCGCGTTGTGTATTTTATTGATACTTTCCGCAGCGGTGATCACCACGGAGTTCTAATAATGAAAAAAGTAATGCTCAAGACCACACTTAGCCTCGCCGTTGCCATGGCCTCCTCCCAACTGTTCGCAAGTGGTTTCGCACTCAACGAACAGAGTGTCAGTGGGATGGGTACGGGTTTCGCAGGTCGTTCATCCACTGCCGATGATGCAAGCACTGTTTACGGTAACCCAGCCGGTATGGCTCGCCTGAATGGCCAGCAAATCACTGGCGGCGTAGCAGCCATTGATGCCTCCACCGATATCAGCGACGTCAGCGGCCGCTCCCGCGGCAGCAACAAAGGCGATATGGTGCCTTTCACTGCCGTGCCTTTCGGTTTCTACACCAACAAACTCAACGATCAGTGGGCTGTCGGTTTTGGCGTGTACGCACCGTTTGGCCTGGTGACCGACTACGAAAAAGGCTTCCAGGGCCGCAGCTTCGGCAGCAACAGCGAAGTGAAAGTCATCACTTTCCAACCGACTGTCAGCTACGCCTTCAATGATCGCGTTTCGGTCGGTTTCGGCCCGACCATCAACCGCATCGCCGGTACCCTGGAATCGGACCTGTCGTTCAACCCAGCGGCGCCAGACACCAACATCAAGATCAAAGGTGATGACACCGCGCTGGGCTTCAACGTCGGCGTACTGGTACAAGCCACCGACACCACTCGCGTGGGCCTGACCTACCACTCCAAAGTCAGCTACAAGCTGGACGGCCACACCGAGGTGAGCGCACCGACCGCTACTTCGGGCCTGTTGCGTAGCAACCGCTACGACGCGTCGCTGAAGATCGACACCCCTGAGTCCTACGACCTGTCGGTGACTCAAGACCTGACCGACGCCTGGAAGCTCTATGCCGGTGCCACATGGACCCGCTGGAGCCGCCTGAAAGACATCACAGTCAAGAACGAAGGCGTCGTGGGTGGCGCAACGGGCGGCGCGCTCGCCCCCGCTCTGGTCGGCACCATCAAGGAAGAACAGAACTGGCACGATACCTGGGCCTACGCCCTGGGCACGTCGTATCAGTTGACCAAGCAGGTGGTACTGCGTACCGGCCTGACATTTGACCAGTCGCCGACCAACAACACTGACCGTTCGCCGCGTATTCCTACCGGTGACCGCACCATCTTCAGCCTGGGCCTGGGTTACGAGGTCATGCCAAACATGACGGTCGACGTGGCCTACTCCTACCTGAAGGAAGAAGACGTCAAGATTGCGCGCTCCAACCAATTGGCCAGCTACAACGCCAAGTACGAAAACAGCGCCAATGGTTTCGGCCTGGGCATGACCTATCGCTTCTGATTTCACCGAGGCGTAAAAAAGCCCCGCTCTCCTGCAAACGAGGCGGGGCTTTTCAATGGGTGTCGATCAGGGTTTGGAGGCCAGCGCCTGCTCCACCGCCTCGATCAGATCCGGACTGTCCGGCTTGGTCAGGCTGGAAAAATCGGCAATTACGTTGCCCTGGCGGTCAACCACGTACTTGTAGAAATTCCACTTCGGCGCATTGCTCTGCTGCGCCAGCACTTTGAACAAATGCACCGCGTCCGGGCCTTTGACCTTCTGCGGTTCGGTCATGGTGAAGGTCACGCCGTAGTTGACGTAGCAGACCTTGGCCGTCTCTTCGCCGGTCTTGGCTTCCTGCTTGAAATCATCGGAGGGCACGCCGATCACTTCCAAGCCCTGGTCCTTGTAGCGTTGGTACAGCGCCTCAAGACCTTTGAACTGCGGGGCGAAACCACAGAAGCTCGCGGTATTGACGATCACCAGCGGCTTGCCGGCAAAGCGCTGGCACAGATCGATGGACTCCTTGGCGCGCAACTTCGGCAATTGCCCCTCCAGCAAGGGTGGGCAGTCGGCGGCCATCGCCACACCGCCAAAGGCCGCCATCAGCACGGGTACTGCAAGCCAGCGCATCTGCATGGGGAAATATCCTTTTAAGAATTCAGGGATCGAACTTAACAGATCGACATGCCCAGTTGCATCAACGCCAGACCGCCGCGCTGCCAGCCCCACCAGGCCAGCGCCAGCAACAGCGCCACGACTGCTGCGCCGCCGAGCCAATACCAGGTCGAACTCATGCCACCTCCATTTGCGCCTGCAAACGCGCCACCGGCCGCTCGCGCACCGGCCAATTCAGGGCCGCGGCGAGCAGGCTCAACAGAATTGCCACCTGCCAGATCAAATCGTAGTTGCCGGTTCGATCATAGACCACCCCGCCCAACCACCCACCGAGGAATGAACCGAGTTGGTGGAACAGAAACACGATGCCACCGAGCATGGACAGGTTGCGTACACCAAACAGCGTCGCGACGGTGCCGTTGGTCAGCGGCACGGTGGACAGCCACAAGAAACCCATGGCCATGCCGAACAGGTAGGCCGACATCTCTGTGACCGGCGCCCACAGAAACAGCACGATCACCACCGCCCGCAGCAGGTACAAAGCCGTCAGCAGGCGCGGCTTGGACATGCGCCCGCCGAGCCAACCGGCGGTATAGGTGCCGAAAATATTGAACAGACCAATCAGCGCCAGCACCGTGGTGCCGACGGTCGCCGGCAGGTGCTGGTCCACCAGATAGGCCGGCAGGTGCACGCCGATAAATACCACTTGGAAACCGCACACAAAAAACCCAAAGGCCAGCAACCAGAACCCGGAGTGAGCGCAGGCTTCCTTGAGCGCTTCACCCAGGGTCTGCTGACCCGCCATGACCGGCAGCGGCCGATCCTTGAGCATGCTGACCAGCGGCAGAATCAACGCCACCATCAAGCCCAGCGCCAACAATGCGGCGGACCAGCCCAGCCAACCGATCAGGCCTAAGGTGCCCGGAACCATGGCGAACTGGCCGAACGACCCGGCCGCGCTGGCGATGCCCATGGCCATGCTGCGTTTTTCCGGAGCCACGGCGCGGCCCACCACCCCCAGGATCACCGAGAACGAAGTGCCCGACAGGCCGATCCCGATCAGCAAGCCCGCGCTTAGCGACAGCGACCACGCTGAATCGGACATGCCCATCAGCACCAGGCCCGCCGCGTATAAAACACCGCCAACAAACACCGCTTTGGTGGCGCCGAAGCGGTCCGCCAACGCGCCGGTGAACGGCTGCGCCAGGCCCCAGATCAGGTTCTGCAAGGCGATGGCAAAGGCGAAGGTTTCACGGCCCCAGCCGAATTCGGTACTCATCGGCGCGAGAAACAGGCCGAACCCGTGCCGCACACCCAACGATAACGCCAGGATCAGCGCACTCCCCAAAAGAACCCAGCCACTGGTGCGCCACATCGAGGTCATTTCTTATTCTCCGCTCGCGGGTATATACCCGCTTATCATCGAACAAACCCGCGTTCAGGCGAGTTCATCCAGCAAGGCCAACAGGGTTTCGCGTTTTTGCGCGCCCAATTTATCGATCAGTTTCTGCTGTGCCGCTTCCCAGGCCGGCAACGCGGCAGCCAGGCGTGCTTCACCGGCCGCGGTGAGCTGCACCAGGCGATTGCGCAAATCATCGCCTTCCACCAGTTGCACCAGCCCTTCACCTTCCAGCACCCGCAGGTTGCGGCCCAGGGTACTGCGATCCAGCCCCATCGCATCGGCCAGGCTGGAGATACTCGGTTGATCCAGGCGTTGCAGGTTGCTCAACAAAGAATACTGGGCAACGTTGATCCCGAAGCCGTCGAGGGCGCCGTCGTAATGCCTGCTGACGCCACGGGCGGCACGTCGCAGGTTGGTGCATAAACATTGGGAGGCAAGCATGGAACGTGTATATACCCGCGATTGAGCAAATGCAAGAAAGTGTTACAGCGCCAAGCCGACCAATACCACGACTTCCAGCAGCTCCAGCAGCGCACCGGCAGTGTCGCCGGTAGTGCCACCGAGGCGATTGATCATCAATTGGCGCAGGCCTACAAAGGCGATAGCCGCCAGCAGCACTGCCACCCCGCCGCTGAACCCACCGATCAGCAGGCACGCCAGACCGCTGAGGATCAGCACCTGCTGCCCCACAGCCCTTGGTAAATGCTCCGACAGTGCCTGACCCAAGCCGCCGGCACGCACATAACGCGTACTCAGGAACAACGCGAGCATCGACGCGCGGCCAATCAACGGCGCGAGGATCAATGCCGCAGTGTTGTGCTGTTCGATCAAGGCGACCAACGCGCTGAACTTGAGCAGCAACACCAGGCCCAACGTCACCACGGCAATCGGCCCGCTGCGCGGATCTTTCATGATAGTGAGGGTGCGCTCGCGATCACCGAAGCCACCCAGCCAGGCGTCAGCGCTGTCCGCCAGACCGTCCAGGTGCAAGCCGCCGCTGAGCAAGACCCAGGCAGTCAGCAGCAGCACCGCGTGCAGCAGCAATGGCGCGCCCGTCAATGCGATACTCAGCCCCCACAACAGCACACCGAACACCCCACCGACCACCGGGTAAAACAGCAACGAGCGTCCCATTTCCTGCGGCTGCGGCATGCCTGGCAGGCGAATCGGCAGGCTGCTCAGAAATTGCAAGGCGATCCAGAACGGCAACATCGTCAGCTTCCTTCCCACAATGCGCCATCGGCGGCGACACGCAGGCTGAACAACCCACCGTGGCCGACTTCGACATTCAATAAATGCTCACGAGGCAGCCCCCTCGCGCGGGCCAGCAACAGACGCATCACCCCGCCATGACTGATCAACAGGACACGCTCACCGGCATACGCCTGATGCAAACGTGCGACAGCACCCAGAACCCGCTGGGAAAAATCTTCAACCGGCTCGCCCTCGGGCGGCGTGAACCGGTAGGGATCGGCCCAGAAGCGCCCCAACCCCTCGGCATCGGTTTGCATCAGCGCCGCTGCGCTCTGCCCTTCCCACGCGCCGAAGTGCAATTCCTGCAAATCTTTTTCCAGACTCACCGGCACGTTGAGCTGGGCGCCCAGTTCATCGGCAAACCGCGCGCAGCGTTGCAGGGGCGAACTGATCAGCCGGTCCCACGGGCCTTGTTGCGCCACGGCGGCGCGCATCTGCGCCCAACCGTTGGCGGTAAGCGCGTCGTCCAGGCTGCCGCGCAGGCCGCCGCCCAGCTCGGTTTCACCGTGGCGCAGCAGGTCCAGGTGCAAGGTCATGCCGGGCGATCCGCCACGGCAGCTTCGGCGAAGGTCGCCATCTGCCCGTGCAGCGCACAGGCCAAGCGCAGCAACGGCACCGCCAGCGCCGCGCCGCTGCCTTCGCCCAGGCGCAGGCCCATGTCCAGCAACGGTTGCGCATCCAGGTGTTGCAGCACATGACGGTGGCCCGGCTCGGCGCCGCGATGGCCAAACAGCAGCCACGGGCGACAGGCCGCATTCAAACGCGTGGCCACCAGTGCGGCGACGCTGCAGATAAACCCGTCCACCAGCACCACGATGCCGGCCTGGGCGCAGGCGAGGTAGGCGCCCACCAACGCGGCGATTTCAAAGCCGCCCAGGTTGAACAGCGTCTGCAACACATCGCCGCGCTGGGCAGCATGCCGTGCCAATGCACGCTCAATCACTGCCACCTTGTGACTAACACCCTGGGCATTCAAGCCGGTGCCCGGACCGGTGAGGTCGCTGACTCGGCAATCGAGCAAGGCACAGGCCAGCGCGCTCGCCGCCGTGGTGTTGCCGATGCCCATTTCGCCGCCGATAAACAGCTGCGTGCCATGTTCCAATGCGCGCTGTGCGCTGTCACGTCCGGCCTGCAACGCCAACCGCCCCTGAGCGACGCTCATCGCCGGGCTGTCGACGAAATTGGCCGTACCCGCGCCGATATTCAGGTGACGCACACCCGGCAGGTCCAGGGACGGTGTCACCGTGCCCAGGTCGACCACTTCCAGACGCGCCTCCAATTGCCGGGCAAGCACGCTGATGGCGGCCCCGCCACTGACAAAGTTGTGCAGCATCTGCCCGGTCACCGCCTGGGGAAACGCCGACACCCCTTCGGCCACCACGCCGTGATCGCCGGCGAAGATCGCGATCCACAGCTGATCCACCGCAGGCTTGATTCGCCCCTGCAAGCCGGCCAGTTGCACCGCCAACGCTTCCAGCTGGCCGAGGGAGCCAGCGGGTTTGGTCAATTGCTGCTGGCGTGCCAAGGCGTTTTCGTACGCCTCGGTGTCGACAGGCTTACAGGGGTTGAGCCACCAGGTGTCAGTCATAACGCAGTACCTTTCAATGTCAGGGGCAGTCCGGCGACCGTCAGCACCACGCGCTGACACCGCTCGGCCAAGGCTTGATGCAGCCAACCGGCTTCATCCACATAGCGGCGAGTCAATTCGCCCAGCGGCACGACACCCAGACCGGTCTCGTTGCTGACAAAAATAATCTCCCCCGGCAGCGTGGCCAGGGTCTCCAGCAAGTGGTCGCGCTCCAGCGCCAGGCGCTGCGGATCTTCGAGCATCAGCAGGTTGGTCAGCCACAGGGTCAGACAATCCACCAGCAGGCAGCGGTCGGCGGCGGCGTGTTCACGCAGCACCCGCGCCAGCTCGATCGGTTCTTCGATCAAACCCCAGTGCGCCGGACGACGCTGGCGATGCAAGGCCACCCGTGCGTTCATCTCGCCGTCCTGGGGTTGGCTGGTGGCGACATAAATGACCGGCAACGCCGTGTCGACCGCAAGTGTTTCCGCCAGTCGACTCTTGCCGGAGCGGGCGCCGCCGAGGATCAGTTGGTGCATGGGGCCACTCCACACAGGCTGCGCAATAAATCGGTATCCAAATGCTGCTCCACCAGATCCGCCAAACGCTCGATATCGCGCTCGCGCAGGGCGTGATAATCCACCTCCTGCACATTCGCCAGCCCCGCCCAGCGCAGCAGCGCGCTACATGCGGCCGGCGTTTCGAACAGGCCGTGCAGGTAGGTGCCGAGGATCTGCCCGTCGGCACTGCGCGCGCCGTCATGGCGGCCGTCGTCCAGGCGCACGGCTGGGCTCGCCAGAGCCCGGCCGGACGTTACCCCCGCATGGATTTCATAACCGCTGACCTCGACGTCTTCCAGCAGCAAACGGCCGCGCACATTGCGCAATTGCTTCTCTTCTTCCAGGGTCGTGCTGAAGGCCAGCAGCCCCAGGCCATCGCTGGAACCGGAAGGTCCTTCCAGACCCAGGGGGTCGTGCACCTGCTCACCGAGCATCTGCAGGCCGCCGCAAATACCCAGCACCTTGCCGCCGTAGCGCAAGTGCCGCGCCACGGCACTGTCCCAGCCATTGCCGCGCAGGTAGGCGAGGTCGCTGCGCACGCTTTTAGAGCCCGGCAGGATAATCAGGTCGGCGGCCGGGATCGCTTGGCCCGGGCCGATAAATTGCAAGTCCACCTGGGGGTGCAGGCGCAACGGGTCGAAATCCGTATGGTTGCTGATGCGCGGCAGCACCGGCACCACCACCTTGAGGACCTGGGCGGCTTTGTCGATCTGGCGCCGGTCGATGCCGTCCTCGGCCTCCAGGTGCAAATCCATCACATAGGGCAGAACCCCCACCACCGGCTTGCCTGTGCGCGCCTCCAGCCAATCCAGGCCTGGCTGCAACAGCGCAATATCGCCGCGAAAGCGGTTGATGATGAAGCCCTTGACCCGCGCCTGCTCGCTGGGCGAGAGCAATTCCAGAGTGCCCACCAAGTGAGCGAACACACCGCCGCGATTGATATCGGCGATCAGCAACACTGGGCAGTCCACCGCTTCGGCGAAGCCCATGTTGGCGATGTCGTTGGCGCGCAAGTTGATCTCCGCCGGGGAGCCCGCCCCTTCGACCATGACCACTGGGTAGGCCGCGCTCAGTCGCGCATGGGAGGCCAGCACGGCCTGCATGGCGATGGCTTTGTAATCGTGATAGGCCACGGCGTTCATGCTGGTCACGGCGCGGCCATGGATGATCACCTGGGAGCCGGTGTCACTGTTGGGTTTGAGCAGCACCGGGTTCATGTCGGTGTGGGGCGCCAGCCGCGCGGCCTGGGCCTGCACGGCCTGGGCGCGGCCGATCTCGCCGCCTTCGGCGGTCACGGCGCTGTTGAGCGCCATGTTCTGCGGTTTGAACGGTGCAACGGCAACGCCCTGACGAATCAGCCAACGGCACAGCGCGGTTACCAGAGTACTTTTGCCGGCGTCGGAGGTGGTGCCTTGCACCATCAGCGTACTCATGTGGCGTCCTTATAGGCGACCAGGGCTTCGTCGAGGCGCAGCCAATCGGCCTCGGTGTCCGGCAGGCCGAAGCGCAGGCTGCTGTTGTGGACGAACAAGCGCAGCAGGATGCCGCGCTGGGCCATGAACTCATGCATGCGTTCGGCATGCGGCGTGATCAGCCATTGGAACAGCGCGCAGCCGCCTTGCGGCTGGAACCCCCGCTGTTCAAGCAACGCATACAAACGCGCACCGGCCTCCAGGCAACGCGCACGCTGGCGTGCCTGCCCTTCGGCATCGCGCAGGCAGACTTGGCCCAACACCCGCGTCGGCCCGCTGACTGCCCATGGCCCGACCTGATCGGCGAGCAGCTTGAGCAACTTACGGTCGGCCAGGACAAAGCCCAAGCGCACTCCAGCCAGGCCGAAAAACTTGCCGAACGAACGCAATACGATCAAGCCGACGAGATGGGCCTGACCCGCCAGGCTCAAATGCGGCGTGACATCCATAAAGGCTTCGTCCACCACCAGCCAGCCGCCCCGCTGGGCCAGGCGCGCGTGCCAGTCCAATAAGCGTTGGGGGCTCAAGCTCAGACCGGTCGGGTTGTTGGGGTTGACCACCACCAGCACGTCGAGGCCGTCGAGGTAAAAGTCCACTTCCTGCTCCTGGACCTCGCGCACCACGTAACCGGCGCGGCGCCAGGCTTCGGCATGTTCGGCGTAGCACGGCGACACCACGCCGACCTTGCCGGCGCGGCGCAGGCGCGGCAGCAACTGGATCGCGGCCTGGGAGCCGGGCACCGGCAACAAGTGGGGCGCGCCGTAATACTCGCTGGCGGCCTGCTCCAGGCCGTCGTCGGTTTCCGGCAGGCGTGCCCAGGCCCGCAGCGGGATTTCGGGGATCGGCCAAGGCCAGGGCGCGAGGCCGCTGGACAGGTCCAGCCAATTGGCTTCGGCGATCCCATATTGAATGGATGCCTTACGCAGTCGCCCGCCATGTTCAAGCATAGAATTGCGCCCCCGCGCACAGGATCAGCAGCCACAACCATACGCCGCGCTGCACCAGTTGCCAGCCCCGCTCGATGGCATCCGCATCCGCCGCCGGGCCTTCGCCCAGTGGCGGACGTTGGTGCAGTTCACCGTGATAGATCGCTGCACCGCCCAACTCAACGCCCAAGGCGCCGGCACCGGACGCCATGACCGGGCCGGCGTTGGGGCTGTCCCAAGTCGGGCCCTGGGTGCGCCAGCATTTGAGGGCCAGGCCGGTTTTGCCGAGTACGGCGTAGGTCAACGCCACCAGACGCGCGGGAATGTAGTTGAGTACATCGTCGATTTTTGCCGCCGCCCAGCCGAACCGTTCGAAGCGTTCGTTGCGATAACCCCACATGGCGTCCAGGGTATTGCTGAGGCGGTACAGCACCACACCGGGCACACCGGCGATCACAAACCAGAACAGCGCGGCAAACACCGCGTCGCTGCCGTTTTCCAGGACCGATTCGGTGGCGGCGCGGGCGACTTCGGTGCGGTCCAAGTCGCTGGTCTGGCGACTCACCAGATAACTCACGCGTTTGCGCGCCTCATCAAGGTCATCCCCGCGCAATGCCTGGGCCACCGGCAACACATGCTCGCCGAGGCTGCGCATACCGAGGGCGCAGTACAGCGCGAGAATCTCCAGCACCCAACCGATATAGGGCGCCCACGATAAAGCGGTGGCCAGCAGCGTCAGCGGCACCACCGCGATAAACCAGGCGGTGACGCCATGGCTGCGCCAGCCGCGCCCGCCGCTGTTGAAACGCTGCTCGATGCGCCCGGCGAAATTGCCGAACGCCACCAGCGGATGCCAACGCTTGGGCTCGCCCAGCAGCGCATCCAGCGCCACTGCGGCGACACACAGCAAGGCCACACTCATCGACTCACTCCCCACACATTTTCATACAGCATGTCACTCAGCGGCCGAGGTTCGGCCCAGCCTTCGAGTTGCAACATCGGTGCCGGGTAAAACTCGGCCACCGGGCCCAGGCATAACACCGCCAGCGGCTTGGCACCGGCAGGCAGCCCCAACAAATCGGCCAGGGCCTGGGGTTCGAACAACGAGACCCAGCCCATGCCCAGCCCCTCGACGCGGGCGGCCAGCCACAGGTTCTGGATCGCACAGGACAGCGACGCCATGTCCATCTCCGGCAACGTACGGCGCCCGAAAATATGCCGCTCGCGATCGTCCATCAGCGCCGCCACCAGGACTTCGGCGCAGTCGTTAATACCTTCGACCTTAAGTTTCATAAACTCGTCAGAGCGCTCGCCCAGCGCCTCAGCGGTGCGCACTCGCTCCTCTTCCACCAGTTGTTGAATCTGCCCACGCAATACGCGGTCGCTGATGCGGATAAAGCGCCACGGCTGCATCAGGCCGACACTCGGCGCCTGATGCGCAGCCTGGAGCAGGCGCTGCAACACCTCGCAAGCGACACTGCCGCCGCTGAAGTGGCGCATATCGCGGCGTTCGGCGATGGCGCGGTAGACGGCGTCGCGGTCGGCCTGGGGGAAAGCGTTGTCGGTCATGGCCCTATCGGGGGCAAGCCCCCTCCCACAGTGGAGGGGGTTTCAGCTCGGTCCGGGGCGAACAAAGCGGCGACCGCCGTCGGATTCGACGGGAAATAAAAGTGTACGTAAGAGGCGGTCATCCGCCCCTGTCGGAAGACTGCCTCGGCACCGCGCCCACCATTCGGGCTTTGGCCACGGGCAATCGGCTGCCACTCGGTACTGGTCAGGGAATGATGGTAGGTATGGCCACGCAGTACGCCTTCGGGCAATTCGACGCTTTGCAGGGCCAGGGCGGCGAGTTTCTTCTGCATCACCGCATCGCCCTGCAACAGGCCCACCAGTTCGGCACGGTTGCCGTCGACATCGGTGAGCGAGTCCAGCAGGTAGAGCATGCCGCCGCACTCGGCGAGCATCGGTTTGCCGGCCGCGTGATGGGCGCGGATGGCGGCCAGCATCGTAGTGTTTTGCGCCAGGGCCTGGTGATGCAGCTCCGGATAGCCGCCGGGCAAGTAGAGGCTGTCGACGTCGGGCAGTTCGCGGTCGTGGATCGGTGAGAAGAAGTGCAACTCGGCGCCCATAGCCCGTAGGAGGTCGAGGCTGGCGCCGTAGGTAAACGCGAAGGCTTCGTCGCGGGCCACCGCGATGCGCACACCGGCCAGCAGCGGTTCGGCTTCGATGATTGTCGGCGCGGCGAACGTGACCGGCGGCGGCACCGCCACTTCGCAACTACTGCCCAAGGCTTGGGCGGCGGCGTCCAGGCGCAGGTCGAGGTCATTCAGCTCACTGGCCTGCACCAGGCCCAGGTGGCGGCTGGGCAACTCGATCCCGGTTTCGCGGGACAGCGCGCCATACCAGCGCAGGCCCTCGGTGAGGCTGCCTTCGAGCAGTTGCGCATGACGCAGCGTACCGACGCGGTTGGCCAGCACCCCGGCGAACGGCAGGTCCGGCTGGTAACGCGCCAGGCCCAAGGCCAGGGCACCGAAGGTTTGGGCCATGGCGGTGCCGTCGATAACGCCCAGCACCGGCACGCCGAAATGCCGCGCCAGGTCGGCGCTGGAAGGCGTGCCGTCGAACAGGCCCATTACGCCTTCGATCAGAATAAGATCGGCCTCGCCGGCGGCCTCCCACAATAGACGGCGACTTTCCTGCTCGCCCACCATCCACATGTCCAGTTGATACACCGGCGCACCGCTGGCGCGCTCGTGGATCATCGGGTCCAGAAAGTCCGGGCCGCATTTGAACACCCGCACCTTGCGCCCCAGGTTGCGATGCAAGCGGGCCAGCGCGGCGGTGACGGTGGTTTTGCCCTGGCCGGACGCCGGTGCGGCGATCAGGACGGCCGGGCAATGACGAGGCTGATTCAAAGTTCGACGCCTTTCTGTGCCTTGATACCGGCCTGGAAAGCGTGCTTGAGCATGCCCATTTCGGTGACGGTGTCGCCCATCTCGATCATTTCGGGCTTGGCGCCACGGCCGGTGACCACCACATGCTGCATCGGAGGGCGAGCTTGCAGGTCGCTTAGCACTTGATCCAGATCGAGGTAGCCGTGCTTGAGGGCGATATTCAGTTCGTCCAGCACCACCAAGCCGATAGTCGGGTCTTGCAGCATCGCGCGGGACACAGCCCAGGCGGCTTCGGCGGCGGCGATGTCGCGTTGGCGGTCCTGGGTTTCCCAGGTGAAGCCTTCGCCCATGACATGAAAGCGCACTTGTTCGGGGAAGCGCCGGAAGAACAGCTCTTCGCCGGTGCTGTGGCGGCCCTTGATGAACTGCACCACACCGCACTGCATCCCGTGACCCATGGCCCGGGCCAGCATGCCGAAGGCCGAGCTGCTCTTGCCTTTGCCGTTGCCGGTAAGCACCAGCAGCAAACCGCACTCATTGGGGGAATTGGCGATGCGCTCGTCGATCACGGCTTTTTTGCGCAGCATGCGCGCCAGGTGGCGTTCGTCGCGGTCGGGGGAATCGGTCATGGCAGCTCTCCGTTGGGGCTGGACAAAAACGGCGGGCAGGGAAAAACACAATCAGACAGCCAAGCATCGCCCACCGTGATGCTGTTGAATGATCCAGGCCGGTCTCCGGGCTCATAAGTGGCCCGCTCCCGGCGAACCAGGAACAGACCGACGCTGCGCCTTCCCGTATCGCGGGGATACAGTGGCCAAAGGCAGCGTCTTGACTCATTTACCGTTGCGGGGGCAGCGCCGGGATCGCGGCCACACTGTGTACAAGTGCGCTCACTCACCGGCTTCCCTGTTTCACTCCGTCGACCCGTGGGTCACGGAGCACCTGAAACAAGCCGCGAAGGTTAGTGGGTTGGGGGTGGAGCGTCAATTAAAGCCGGCCTTGTTCTTGAACCATCGCACCCGCGCCCTCCTCTATCCCTACAGGTATCAAGGAGAACACCATGCATAAAACCAGACTCGCCTTACTGATCATGCTCGCCGGCAGCCTCACCGCCTGCGGTGAAAGCTCCACGTTGCAGATCAGCGACGGCACGGGGCCATCGCCGCGCTTACCGCAACCGAACAAGACCCTGATCCCCACCGTCAACATCGCCCCGGCCATCGGCTGGCCCGACGGCGCCAAGCCCACGGCAGCACCAGGCTTGCAGGTGAGCGCTTTTGCCGAAGGTCTGGATCACCCGCGCTGGCTGTACGTTTTACCCAATGGCGACGTGCTGGTGGCGGAAACCAACGCGCCGCCCAAGCCGGATGACGCCAAAGGCATTCGTGGTTGGGTAATGGAAAAGGTCATGGACCGCGCTGGCGCCGGCGTACCCAGCCCGAACCGCATCACCCTGTTGCGCGATGCCGACCACGACGGTGTGGCGGAAACCCGCACGGTGTTCCTGGAAAATCTCAACTCGCCGTTCGGTATGACACTGGTGGGCAACGACCTCTATGTCGCCGATTCGGACAAACTGCTGCGCTTTGCCTATCAACCGGGCGCCACTGCAATCAAGACCGCAGGCACCACGGTGGTCGAGCTGCCGGGCGGACCGCTGAACCACCACTGGACCAAAAACGTGATCGCCAGCCCGGACGGCAGCAAGCTGTACGTGAGCGTCGGCTCCAACAGCAACGTCGGTGAAAATGGCCTGGAGGCCGAACAAGGCCGCGCTGCGATCTGGGAAGTGGACCGCGCCAGCGGCCAGCACCGCATCTTCGCCTCAGGCTTGCGCAACCCCAACGGTATGGCCTGGGAACCCCAGAGCGGCAAACTGTGGACCGCAGTGAACGAACGCGACGAGATCGGCAGCGATTTGGTGCCGGATTACATCACGTCGGTCAAAGACGGCGCTTTCTACGGGTGGCCCTTCAGCTACTACGGCCAGCACGTGGATGAACGCGTCACGCCACAGAATCCGGACTTGGTGGCCAAAGCCATTGCCCCGGACTATGCAGTGGGGCCACATACCGCTTCACTGGGCCTGACGTTTGCGCAAGGGAGCAAATTGCCACCCGCCTTCAGCAACGGCGCGTTTATCGGCCAGCACGGCTCGTGGAACCGCAAGCCACACAGTGGCTACAAAGTGATCTTCGTACCGTTCGAGGGTGGCCAGCCGAAAGGGCAACCTGTGGATGTACTTACCGGATTCCTCGATCAAGATGAAAAAGCCATGGGCCGGCCGGTGGGCGTGGTGATTGATCAGCAAGGCGATTTGCTGGTGGCCGATGATGTGGGGAACAAGGTGTGGCGGGTGTCGGCCGCTAAATAAACACCGCAAAAACCATGTGGGAGGGAACTGCTCCCTCCCACATTGGATTAAGGATTGCGTGCCAAATGCTCAGCCGGCAACACGCGTTTGGCGCTCAGGTAGGCATTCTGCCAATAGGCTTTGGATAAGGTGTCCAGTTTCACCGTACCGCCGGTTTGCGGTGCGTGTACGAAGCGGCCTTCACCCACATAGATACCGGCGTGACTGACTTGGGAGCCGCCGCCGGTGGCGAAGAACAGCAGGTCGCCGGTCTGCAGGTTCTGCTCGCTCACATCTTGGGCACGCATCACGATCAGCTCTCGGGTGGTGCGCGGCAACGAGATGCCGGCGGCATCGCGGAACACAAACCCGATCAGGCCACTGCAATCAAACCCAGAGTCCGGGGTGTTGCCGCCCCAGCGATAAGGCGTGCCGACCAGGCCGAGCGCGCGAAACAGCACGTCTTCGGCGGCAGGCGAGAAACTTTGCGTGGAATAGTTGAACACCGGCTTGGGCTTGACCGCGACGGGCGCGGGCGGTGGCCGGCTGGCGCAGGCGCTGATAAGCGCGGCGCAGAGGATAAGAATCAGGCGGGCCGAGGTCGACATGTGCAGAACAATCCTGGTCTGGATGCGGCTTTCGCTGCCGAACGCTGAAAACCAGAACGCGCAAGCAAAGCTCGCGCGTACCGATTACAACAATGTCCAGGGATTCTAGCGCTTACACGTCAAACTTCAAGTATCACTTTAACTTTACTTGCTGGCGGTAACGGTAGTCGGAGCCATCGCCAAGGCACGCTTGGCTTCGATGAAGGTTTTGCTCCAGTAGCTGTCGCCCAGATTGTCGACTCGAACACCGCCGCTGCGACGGCTGCTGGAGTGGATAAACTGGTTATCGCCCAAATAGATACCGGCGTGGCTGACGCGCCCACGACCACTGGTACTGAAGAAAAGCAGATCGCCGGGCTTGAGGTTGTTGCGCGCGACCAGCGGTGCATTAACGTTGATCATTTCGCGCGTCGAACGCGGCAGGTTCATGCCGGCCTCTTCACGGAACAGATAACCGATAAAGCCGCTGCAATCGAAGCCGGCCTCGGAGGTACCGCCGAAACGGTAACGGGTACCGATCAGGGACATGCCGCGCTCAAGAATGCTGTCGGCCAGAACTGGGAGTTGATAAGGCTTGCTGCCGGAAAAGTCGGCCAGCTCTTTTTCGGTCGCCACTTCTTCCTCATAAACAGTGGAAGATTGCGCCGCGACGAATTTTGCCTGGTTTTGAACCTGTGGTTTTTGCTGTTCTGCCACCTGTTGAGGGTGGGACGCGCAACCAAACAACAGGGTGACGAGTGCGAGAGGCACGAGGGGTGCGAAGCGATTTAGCATGGGCACGACCGTGGCTGATAGATTTAGAAGCCGCGACTATGCCCTCTATCACATCGATTTGCAAATTCAATCGTGCCTTTTGTGACTTCCCGATTCGACCCTGACATCTAAGCCGTAATTCCATTTATCGACAAAAATGCGTAGCTCGCCGGGCTCATACGCAGGTTTTCTGGCGCCTGAAAAGTGCCGAAACATTGAAAATCAAGGCGTTACCAGCCCAATGTCTCTTTGAGAAAAGGGATCGTCAATTTTCTTTGCGCCTGCAAGGAAGCTTGATCGAGCTGTTCAAGCAGATCGAACAATGCGCTCATGCTGCGAGTGCCACGGGTCAGGATGAAATGCCCGACCTCATCGGTGAGATGCAGGCCGCGCCGCGAGGCTCGTAACTGAAGGGCGCGCAATTTGTCTTCGTCGGACAAGGGGCGCATCTGGAAGATCAACGCCAGGGTCAGGCGCGATTTAAGGTCCGCCAGCTTGACCGGCAATTCCCGCGGCGAGGTGGAGGCCGCAATCAACAGGCGTCGGCCACTGTCACGCAGGCGGTTGAACAGATGGAACAGCGCTTCTTCCCAGTCAGCCTTGCCGGCTATGGCCTGCAGGTCGTCGAGGCAGACCAGCTCGTATTGCTCAAGGTGGTCGAAAATGCCGACGCCGCGATCCATCAACTCAGCCAACGGCAGGTACACCGCCGGTTCGCCCATCTGTTCGAAGCGCAGGCACGCGGCCTGCAACAGGTGGGTACGCCCCACGCCATGCTTGCCCCACAGATAGATCAGGCTTTCAGTCCACCCGGCGTCGGCTTCGCAGAGCCGCTCGACATAGCCGAGTGCAGCGGCGTTGGCGCCTGGGTAGTAATTGATGAAGGTGGCGTCGTCACGCAGACGCACACCCAAGGGCAGCTGAATCGGTTTCATGCTGACTGAACGGCTCCCATCGAACCGTTAGTGGCCTCTGTGAAAAGTTTGCGAAGTTTATACCCGTGACGTCGGGCGCACAATGCAGCAGACCTCAAGCAAAATCAAAGGTTTGCGTTAACTTGTTGGTTTTACGCGAATTGTTTGACGCCACGCCTGAATAAACAACAAACCCGGCGTTGCGCCGGGCTTGTGACACTGCGATTACAGGTCGGGGTCTTCGACCCCTGTGTACACATCCGAATCCTTGTACAGATCATGCACATGGCGCACCAGCACCATGATCACCGCAGCCACCGGTAGGGCCAGCAGGATGCCGGTAAAACCGAACAACTCCCCGCCCGCCAGGATCGCAAAGATCACGGCCACCGGGTGCAGACCGATGCGATCCCCCACCAACAGCGGCGTGAGCACCATGCCTTCCAGCGCCTGGCCGACCATAAACACTGCAACGATACCCAGCATCGGGTAAAGATCGCCGCCGAACTGAAACAGACCCGCCACCAACGCCGCGCCGATCCCGGTCACAAACCCCATGTACGGCACGATCGCAGCCAAACCGGCAATCAGCCCGATCAACAGGCCCAGCTCCAGGCCGATGGCCATCAACCCGGCGGCATAGATAACGCCCAAGGCGAGCATCACCAGCAACTGACCACGCACGAATGCGCCCAGCACTTCATGGCACTCTTCGGCCAGGGACACAATGCGCTCTTCGCGGTCACGCGGCAGCAGGCTGCGGATCTTGGCCATCATGATGTCCCAGTCGCGAAGCAGGTAAAACGCCACCACCGGGATCAGCACCAAGTTGGTCAACCAACCGATCAGCGCGAGCCCGGAAGCGGTGGCCTGGCTAAGCACCACACCGACGATATCGGTGGTCTGGCCCATGTGCTCACTGATGGCCGCCTTAACTTTGTCGAACTTCCAGAAGCCATCCGACAGCCCCAGCTTGGATTGAGCCCACGGCATCGCCGTGTGCTGCAGCCAGTCGAGCATTTGCGGCGCCAGCTCATACAATCGATACAGCTGCTTGACCAGCATCGGCACCAGCACCAGGACCAGGGCCGTGACGATCAAGGTGAACAGCGCGAACACCGTTACCACGCCCAAGGTTCGCGAAAGGCCGGCTTTTTCCAGACGATCCACCACGGGATCGAATAGGTAGGCCAACAGTAACGCAACCAGGAACGGCGTCAGGATCGAATGCAGCAAGAACACAAAAACGCACAGCAGGACAATCCCGCCAAGCCACACCCAACGACGCGTATCCGCCATAAACCACTCCATCTGTTTGCTTCTATCTATATAAGGAAGAACGTTTACCAGCGAAAACGCAGTTGCGCCTGGGGTTCGGGGGCAGCGGCCGGTGGCGTTCCGTCGGTCACTGGCTGGGCTTCAGCCGCTGGAACCTCCTGCAACTTGGCCAGGCTCAACTGGGTACGCAATTGCTCGGCGCTGCCGTTCACGCGATACACAATGCGGTCGCCATCGACCAGCAGCGGTTGACCGCCAAACGGCTCAAGCAGATGCCCAAGCGTTGCGTAGCGCTCCAGATTCATGCCCTGCACTTCCAGCAACTGCTCGGTGCTGACGCCCGGCTTGACCGCAAAACGCGGCGCCAGCTTCTGGCTGACGGCCAACATCACCGCATCCGCCAGCGCTGCGGTGTCTGCGCCCTCGGCGGTGCCTTGATCAGCCTTGTCGCCCAACCACAGGCGCCATTTGGCCTGCCACTGATTACCTTCTTGACGCGCATGCACCGCCAGCAACGCATCGGCACCGTAGCGTTCGGACGCAGCCCGCAGCGGCGTGGCATCGGCGCTCTCCAGGTTCGGCGCGGTGGCCACTACTTGCTCTTCCAGATCGCCCAATGGCAGACGCAGCGGCAAGCCACGGTGTTGCGCCGCACGACGCAGCGCTTGGGCGGCGGACTGGCCGTCGCCCACCAGGCTGCTGCCCTCGGTGGAATCATTCAGCCACCAGCCCAGGATCGAGGGCCGATTACTGCCCCAGATAGACAACCCGGCGTCACGCAATGCGCGATCGGTGCTCACCGGGTCGAAATCCACTTGCAGGCTTTCCGGCGGGCCGGCGTCGTAGCCGTACTGGCTGATGATCTGCTGCGGGTCTTTGCGTACCGCCGCCAGGCCCGGGCCTTCGGCGGCCTTGGCATCGCCAGTCAGGCGGATCACCAGGGTCTGCACCGCGCGCTGGGTGGCTTGGTCGCGCTCCTGGGGCGACTGGCTGCTGACCGGTTCAAGTACTTGATAAAGGCCGTTGAGGGTTTCGGCATGACTCGCCAGGCTGACCAACGACAAACAGCCCACAAAAAACACATTACACAGACGCATGAAAGATTCCCGAACGACAGATTTAGCGGCTGGAACAGACCGCGCGAACTCGGTTTCGCCTGGGCTGGGACCACGGCGACCGGTAAAACATTCACGGGGTCTCGGTAAGTTTTCGTACTGTCACAGTACTAGCGGGTTCAAGGCTATACCTTAATAGGCGCTGAAGCCGAGTCGATTAGCATTTTTTTAATCGCCTTTTTTAGCCGATATGGCCCTGCCCGTCGGCCCGAGGATGGCCGCTGCCCCTCAAGCCTGATAAAATCGCGCGCCTTCGCAGACCGTCAACGGCTGGGCCTCTTTACAAAAGCCCCCGCCCGCTCGGTCGTTACCCAGAAATCCCCCCTAAAGGCCTGGATCATGAGCAAGCAACCCTCCCTGAGCTACAAGGACGCCGGTGTAGACATCGACGCCGGTGAAGCATTGGTCGAACGCATCAAGAGCGTCGCCAAGCGCACTGCGCGCCCCGAAGTCATGGGCGGCCTGGGCGGTTTTGGCGCCCTCTGCGAGATCCCGGCCGGCTACAAGCAGCCAGTCCTGGTGTCCGGCACCGACGGCGTGGGCACCAAGCTGCGCCTGGCCCTGAACCTGAACAAGCACGACAGCATCGGCATCGACCTGGTGGCCATGTGCGTCAACGACCTGGTGGTATGTGGCGCCGAGCCGCTGTTCTTCCTCGACTACTACGCCACCGGCAAGCTGAACGTGGACACCGCCGCACAAGTGGTCACCGGTATCGGCGCTGGCTGCGAACTGTCGGGTTGCTCCCTGGTAGGCGGCGAAACCGCTGAAATGCCTGGCATGTACGAAGGCGAAGACTACGACCTGGCCGGTTTCTGCGTCGGCGTTGTAGAAAAAGCCGAAATCATCGACGGCTCCAAAGTGGCCGCTGGTGACGCCCTGCTCGCCCTGCCATCCTCCGGTCCGCACTCCAACGGCTACTCGCTGATCCGCAAGATCATCGAAGTGTCGGGTGCCGACATCGAAAACACCCAGCTCGACGGCAAGCCACTGACCGACCTGCTGATGGCGCCGACCCGCATCTACGTCAAGCCGTTGCTCAAGCTGATCAAGGACACCGGCGCCGTGAAGGCCATGGCCCACATCACCGGTGGCGGCCTGCTGGACAACATCCCGCGCGTCCTGCCAAAAGGCGCTCAGGCTATTGTCGACGTCGCCAGCTGGCAGCGTCCTGCGGTGTTCGATTGGTTGCAGGAAAAAGGCAACGTCAACGAAACCGAAATGCACCGTGTGCTGAACTGCGGCGTGGGCATGGTCATCTGCGTAGCGCAGGAACATGTGGAAACCGCGCTGAACGTATTGCGCGAAGCCGGCGAGCAGCCTTGGGTCATCGGCCAGATCGCCACCGCTCCGGAAGGCGCGGCCCAGGTTGAACTGAAGAACCTTAAGGCGCACTGATGCCGGCAACCTGTGATGTCGTGGTGCTGCTCTCCGGCACCGGCAGTAACTTGCAGGCCCTGATCGACAGCACGCGCACCGGCGACAGCCCGGTGCGCATCGCTGCGGTGATCTCCAACCGTAGCGACGCCTATGGGCTGCAACGCGCCAGGGACGCGGGAATCGAAACCCGCTCCCTGGATCACAAGGCGTTCGACGGCCGCGAGGCTTTTGATCGCGCCCTGGTGGAACTGATCGACGCCTTCGATCCCAAGCTCGTGGTACTGGCCGGTTTCATGCGCATCCTCAGCGCTGACTTCGTGCGCCATTACGCCGGGCGCCTGCTGAATATCCACCCTTCCCTGCTGCCCAAATACAAGGGCATGCACACGCACCAACGTGCCATTGATGCCGGTGACCGCGAGCATGGCTGCAGCGTGCACTTCGTCACCGAGGAACTCGATGGCGGGCCTCTGGTCGTACAGGCAGTGGTTCCGGTAGAGTCGGATGACTCGGCGCAGACGCTTGCGCAACGGGTTCACACCCAGGAACACAGGATTTACCCGCTGGCGGTTCGCTGGTTTGCCGAGGGGCGGTTGATTCTCGGTGACCAGGGTGCATTATTGGACGGCCAGTTACTCGCGGCCAGCGGCCACTTGATTCGAACCTAGGAGATTTTATGCGTCGTGCCTTGCTCTTCGCTTTTGCGCTGTTCGCCTTGCCTGCGGTGCAAGCGGCAGACCTTCATCCCTTCTCCGTAAGCTACACCGCCGACTGGAAACAGTTGCCCATGAGTGGTTCGGCCGAACGCAGCCTGACCAAGAATAGCGACGGCACGTGGACCTTGAACTTCAAGGCTTCCATGATGATTGCCAGCCTGACTGAAACCAGCGTGATCCTGTTTGACAAGGACAGCCTGCAACCGAAGAGCTACACCTTCGAACGCGGCGGCCTGGGCAAAGCCAAGAAAATCAACCTGGACTTCGATCAGGCAGCCAAGAAAGTCACCGGCTTCGAAAACAAAGACGCCGTGAATGTGCCTCTGCAAAGCGGCATGCTCGATAAGTCGACCTACCAGTTGGCCTTGCAGCGCGATGTCGCGGCCGGCAAAAAGAGCATGAGCTACAACGTGGTGGAAGGCACTGATGTCGACACCTACGACTTCCGCGTGATCGGCCCGGAAAAGGTCCAGACCAAGGTCGGCTCCATCGACGCCATCAAGGTCGAGCGGGTACGTGATCCGACGCAAAGCAAGCGCATCACCCAGATGTGGTTTGCCAAGGACCAGGGCGGCATTCTGGTAGCCCTGCGCCAGGTTGAGACCGACGGCAAGGAATACAACATCATGCTGCAAGACGGCACCGTTGACGGTAAAGCGGTCAAAGGCAGTTGATCGATCGATAAGACTGAAAGCCTCGCGAATGCGGGGCTTTTTTTCGCCTGTTTTTCTCGCTCGCACAGGGTGGGGCAAGCCCTTTCACATGAAACTTTTGTCATCAAGCCCACGGCTCTGCGGCGCAATGTCGCGGTTTACGGGGCCTGCAGCACTGTTGCGTTTCATGCAATGAATTGTTGCAGGCAAAACCGGTTTACTTAGCAAGCTAACAAAACATATAACAAAAGCCTGCGACGACTTGCCGCAGATCCACCAGAGATTGGAGCAAGCAGATGACTGTAAAAGTAACTGAACGCGACGATGCACATATGTCCCATGAAGCGTTGGGCCATGGGATTCACATCTGGGATGTACACCAACAAGACCTGCTGGTCGGCATGTTTCATAACGAAAGCGACGCTCAGAACTATAAGAACGAGCTTGAAATGCTCGAGATGAGACGCCAGGCAGAAAGCGCCTGAAACCCGAAATCGTGTAGAGGGTTGTGGTGAGCAGGCTTGTCCTGGGCTGGGCTGCGGAGCAGCCCTGAGCACGGCTAACGCATTCCGTCAGACAGAATCTCAACCAGGTTTTGGGGCTGCTTTGCAGCCCAACGCGGGGCAAGCCCGCTCACCACAACAAGCCGGCTCTTTACCACATCAGATCGTCAGGGATCTGGTAAGCCGCGTAGGGATCATCCTCGTCCGGCACCTGGCTCTCGGTGAGGATATTGAGCTGCACGATGCGCTCGGGTGCGCGCTCCTGGATCTTCAACGCGGCCTCCCGTGGGATCACTTCATAACCGCCGCCGTGATGCACGATCGCCAGGGAGCCGTTGCTCAGTTTGTTGCGCATCAACGTGTTGACCGACAGGCGCTTGACCTTCTTGTCATCCACGAAGTTGTAGTAGTCCTCGGTGGTCAGCTTGGGCAGGCGCGAGGTTTCGATCAGTTGCTTGACCTGGGCCGCACGGGCCTTGGCCTCGGCTTTTTCCTGCTGCTGGCGGTTCAGTTCCTGGTCGCGCTTGATCTTTTCGGCCTTGGCCTCAAGGGCCAGGCGCGCCTGGGTGTCATCGGCTTCGGCCTGGCCTTTGTGGACCAGGCGTTGCTGCTTCTGTTTCTCTTTGCCGACCTGCTTGGCCTGCTTTTGATTGACCAGACCTGCTTTGAGCAACTGGTCGCGAAGGGAAAGGCTCATGGTGCTTACTCACTTAGGCAACTGCTCAACCGCAGCTGGACACGTTCTTTTCCTGACGTTTGGCTTCGCCCCATAGGGCGTCCAACTCTTCGAGGGTGCAATCTTCCATGGGACGCTGGGTCTCGCGCAATGCCTGTTCGATAAATCGGATGCGTCGTTCGAACTTGGCATTGGCGCCACGCAGCGCGGTTTCGGGGTCGACCTTGAGGTGACGGGCCAGGTTGACCGCCGCGAACAGCAGGTCGCCGACTTCATCGGCAATGGCCGCCGGGTCGTTATCGGCCATGGCTTCGAGGACTTCATCCAACTCTTCGCGCACGTTGTCCACCACCGGCAAGGCCGATGGCCAGTCGAAACCGACCTGGCTGGCGCGTTTCTGCAACTTGGCGGCACGAGACAGGGACGGCAAGGCGCTGGGCACATCGTCGAGCAGTGAAAGCTGCTGCGGAGCGTCGGATTTTTCCGCGCGCTCCTCGGCCTTTATCTGCTCCCAGCGTTCCTTGACGTGTTCTTCGCTGAGTCGCGGGACATCCAGCGGCGCATACAGATCGCCGGTCGGGAACACATGGGGGTGACGCCGAATCAGCTTGCGAGTAATGCTGTCGACCACCCCGGCAAACTCAAAGCGCCCTTCTTCCCGCGCCAGCTGGCTGTAATACACCACCTGAAAGAGCAAATCGCCTAGCTCGCCCTGCAAGTGATCGAAGTCGCCACGCTCGATGGCATCGGCCACCTCGTAGGCTTCTTCGAGGGTGTGCGGGACGATACTCGCGTAGGTTTGCTTGATGTCCCACGGGCACCCGTATTGCGGGTCCCGCAGGCGATTCATCAGGTGCAGCAGGTCTTCGAGGCTGTACATCGGGCTACTCATGATGGCGTGCGATTACGCCGCGTCTCGATGATGTTCGGCAACTGGGAAATCCGCCCCAGCAACCGCCCCAGCGCATCCAGCCCGGGAATCTCGATGGTCAGTGACATCAACGCGGTGTTGTCCTCTTTATTCGAGCGGGTGTTGACCGCCAACACGTTGATTCGCTCGTTGAGCAACACTTGCGAGACGTCGCGCAGCAACCCCGAACGGTCGTAGGCGCGGATGACGATGTCCACCGGATAGGTGAGCACCGGTACCGGCCCCCAACTGACCTGGATGATGCGCTCCGGCTCACGCCCGGCCAGCTGCAACACCGAAGCGCAGTCCTGACGGTGAATGCTCACGCCACGACCCTGGGTGATGTAGCCGACGATGGCATCGCCCGGCAGCGGCTGGCAGCAACCGGCCATCTGCGTCATCAGGTTGCCCACGCCCTGGATCTGAATATCGCCGCGCTTGCCAGGTTTGTAGCCGGTGGCTTTGCGTGGGATCAGCTCCAGTTGTTCGTTGCCGCGCTCCGGCTCCACCAGTTGCTGGGCCAGGTTGACCAACTGCGCAAGGCGCAGGTCGCCGGCACCGAGGGCGGCGAACATGTCTTCGGCAATCTTCATATTGGCCTTTTCGGCCAGCTTGTCGAAGTCCACCTGGGGCAGCCCCAGGCGCGCCAGTTCGCGTTCGATCAGGGTCTTGCCGGCGGCGACGTTCTGGTCGCGGGCCTGCAGTTTGAACCAATGGACGATCTTGGCCCGCGCCCGCGATGTAGTGATGTAACCCAGGTTCGGGTTCAGCCAGTCGCGGCTGGGGGTGCCGTGTTTGCTGGTGATGATCTCGACCTGTTCGCCGGTCTGCAGGCTGTAGTTGAGCGGCACGATGCGCCCGTTGATCTTGGCGCCCCGGCAGTTATGGCCGATCTCGGTGTGCACGCGGTAGGCGAAGTCCAACGGCGTGGCGCCCTTGGGCAAGTCGATGGCGTGGCCGTCCGGCGTAAAGATGTAGACCCGGTCCGGTTCGATATCGACCCGCAGTTGTTCGGCCAGGCCGCCGATGTCGCCGAGTTCTTCGTGCCATTCCAACACTTGGCGCAGCCAGGAGATTTTCTCCTCGTACTGATTGGAGCCGGCCTTGACGTCGGTGCCCTTGTAGCGCCAGTGCGCACACACCCCCAGCTCTGCCTCTTCGTGCATGGCATGGGTGCGGATCTGCACTTCCAGGACCTTGCCCTCGGGGCCGATCACCGCTGTGTGCAGCGAGCGGTAGCCGTTTTCCTTGGGGTTGGCGATGTAGTCGTCGAATTCCTTGGGAATGTGCCGCCACAGGGTGTGGACGATACCCAGCGCGGTGTAGCAGTCGCGCATTTCCGGCACCAGCACGCGCACGGCACGCACGTCGTAGATCTGGCTGAAAGCCAGGCCCTTGCGCTGCATTTTGCGCCAGATGGAATAGATGTGTTTGGCGCGGCCACTGATGTCAGCCTCGACCCCGGTGGCCTGCAGCTCGGAACGCAGTTGGTTCATCACATCGGTGATGAAGCGCTCGCGATCCAGCCTGCGCTCGTGCAAGAGCGTGGCGATCTGTTTGTATTGATCGGGCTCCAGGTATCGGAAGGACAGGTCCTCCAACTCCCACTTGATATGGCCGATACCCAGGCGGTGCGCCAGGGGCGCGTAGATATCGAAGACCTCGCGGGCGACGCGGTTGCGTTTCTCGTCGTCGGCGTTCTTGACCGCACGGATCGCACAGGTGCGTTCAGCCAGCTTGATCAGGGCCACGCGCACGTCGTCGACCATCGCCACCAGCATCTTGCGCAGGTTCTCGACCTGGCCCTGGGTACCCAGCACCATCGACTGGCGCGGGCTGAGGCTGGCGCTGATGGCGGCCATGCGCAGCACGCCGTCGATCAGTTTGGCCACCACCGCACCGAAGCGCTGGCTGACCGTCGGCAACGGAATATGCCCTTCGCGCACGCCGCGATAGAGCACGGCGGCGATCAGCGAATCCTGGTCCAGCTTGAGATCGGCAAGGATCTCGGCGATCTCAAGGCCGGTGCGAAAACTTGAAGTGCCTTCGGCCCACAGGTTCTTCGCCGCGTTGTCCTGTTGCTCAGACTCACGGGCGAACTCGCAGGCGGCCTTCAAGGCTTCACGGTCCAGTGCCGGATCGACACTGACCGCATGATCCAGCCATGCCTCGAGATTGATACTGCCGTCAGTGTTGATCGGCTGGTGTGCTCTCACCTGTACCATCTTGCTTACCTTCCCTACGACGCACCTTCGATGCGTCAAAAATCATCGCCAACCTGCTTTATCACTAAAGCTCACCCTGCAGATTCCCTGGCGGATCACGGCCCTGGAGAATGCAGGCCAGTCGGATTAAACGGGCATCCTAGCCCGCTTCAAATAACGCCATGGCCTCGACATGCGCTGTCTGCGGAAACATATCGAGGATCCCGGCACGTTTTAGCCGGTAGCCTTGCTTGACCAACTCAACCGTGTCCCGCGCCAGCGTCGCCGGGTTGCAGGACACATACACCAGACGCTTGGCTCCCAGGGTGGCGAGCTTGCGCACCACCTCCTGAGCACCATCGCGAGGTGGGTCCAAGAGTACCGCAGAAAAGCCCTGCTTGGCCCATTCTGCGTCAGTCAAAGGCTGAGACAAATCGGCCTGAAAAAACCGCGCATTATGCAAATTGTTGCTGACGGCGTTGAGCGCCGCCCGGTCCACCATGGTCTGCACACCTTCTACCGCGACCACTTCACGCACCTGGCGCGCCAATGGCAAGGCGAAGTTGCCCAGACCGCAAAACAGATCCAGCACCCGCTCGTCGGGTTGCGGCGCCAGCCATTCCAGGGCCTGGGCCACCATTGCCTCATTGACCCCGGCGTTGACCTGAACAAAATCCCCTGGCCGATACGCCAGCTCCAGATCCCAGGCTTCCAGGCCAAATCCCAGGGTCAGATCGGGCTCCACCGGTGCCGGTTGCCCCTCACCCTGGAGCCACAATTGAGCGTTATGGAACGCGCAGAATTCTTTCAACACCAGCAGGTCCGCTTCGGACAACGGCGCCATATGTCGCAACAACACAGCGATGGACGACCCGCTGAACAACTCCACATGCCCCAGGGCTTGAGGTTTGCTCAAGCGGCGCAGCATGTTCGGCAGGCGCTGCATGATCGGCTGCAAGGCCTGTACCAGCACCGGGCATTCATCGATGGCAACAATGTCCTGGCTGGCCACCGCGCGAAAACCCACTTCAAGGGTCTTGGCCTTGGCGTCCCAGCGCACGGCCACGCGGGCGCGGCGACGGTAGCCGAATTCCGGGCCACTCAACGGCGCCGCCCATTCCGACGGCTCGATACCGGCCACACGGGACAGTTGCTCGGCGAGCATGCGCTGTTTCAGGGCGAGTTGTTCGTCATGCGCCAGATGCTGCACGCTGCAGCCGCCGCAGCGGCCGAAATGCGCGCAAGGTGCAGGGCGGCGCAGTTCGCTGGCGCTGAACACCCGCTCGGTGCGGGCTTCGACCACTTTGCCGTGGGTGCCCAACACCCGCGCTTCGACCTCTTCGCCGGCCAGGGCGCCATTGACGAACCAGGTGCGTCCTTCGAAGAACACGATGCCGCGCCCGTCATTGGCCAGGCGCTCAATGGTCAGGCGTTGTTTCTTGCCCACCGGAATCTGTGGGGCCCGGCTGCCGCCCGTCGGTTGGAAGCGCAGGCCTCTGTCGTGCTTGGCCATCAGTTGGGTTCGTCGAAAATGCCGGTCGACAGGTAACGGTCGCCTCGGTCACAGATGATCGCGACGATCACCGCGTTTTCCACTTCTTTCGACAGCCGCAGCATGCCGGCCACCGCACCGCCGGAGGAAACGCCGCAGAAGATGCCTTCTTCACGGGCCAGGCGGCGGGTGGTGTCTTCGGCTTCGCGCTGGGCCATGTCGATGATGCGATCGACCCGCGAGGCGTTGTAGATCTTCGGCAGATAGGCTTCTGGCCAGCGGCGAATGCCAGGGATGGCCGCGCCTTCCATCGGTTGCAGGCCGACGATCTGGATCGCCGGGTTCTGCTCCTTGAGGAAACGCGAGTTGCCCATGATGGTGCCGGTGGTGCCCATGGAACTGACGAAATGGGTGATGGTGCCCTGGGTCTGGCGCCAGATTTCCGGGCCGGTGCTGGTGTAGTGCGCCTCAGGGTTATCCCCGTTGGCGAACTGGTCGAGCACCAGGCCACGGCCTGCGGCGGCCATGCGCTCAGCGAGGTCGCGGGCACCTTCCATGCCGTCTTCCTGGGTCACCAGCACCAACTCGGCGCCATAGGCGGTCATTGCCGCCTTACGCTCGGCGCTGCCGTTGTCGGGCATGATCAGGATCATTTTGTAACCCTTGATCGCGGCGGCCATGGCCAGGGCGATCCCGGTGTTGCCCGAGGTGGCTTCGATCAGGGTGTCACCCGGTTTGATCTGCCCGCGCAACTCGGCGCGAGTGATCATCGACAGCGCCGGGCGGTCTTTTACCGAGCCGGCCGGGTTGTTCCCTTCGAGCTTGAGCAACAGGGTATTGCTGGTTTCACCCGCCATGCGTTGCAAGCGGACCAGAGGCGTGTTGCCGACGCAATCGGCGATAGTGGGGTACTGCAAGGTCATGGCGTATTCGCAATCCAGACTGCGGGGCGCACATCATACCGGGAAAGGTCGGCGGGCCATATCACGCAAAGTGCGGTACTTATGGCTTATGGGAATAAGCGAGGGAAATGGGCAGCTGTGAGGGGCTATCGGGGGCGAGCCCCCTCCCACATGCGAGCGCATTTCAAGCTGCAACGCCCCCCGCCTACTCCCAATGCCCGCCGCCATGATTCTTCTGGAAAACCTCGTCCCCCATCGCCGCAATCTGCCCGTCGATCAATGCTTCAAAAGGTTTGAGCAGCGGCTCGAAAGAAGTGGGTGCCTCCAGCACCTGCAATGCCTGCGCAATTGCTTCAACCGTCGACAAGGCTCCCGGCCCGGGCGCCTTGCGCAGCCGATAGCGCGACACACCGCCCTCGGCCAGCGACACCCGTGGCAACGCCGCCAACAACGGATTCAGGTGCAGCAATTTACGTGCTTTTCGCCAGGTGCCGTCGGGGACCACCAGCAACAGCGGCTGGGCGTCGAGCCCATAAGCGTGCAATGGCTGGGCGTCGTCAGCGGGAAACAACAGCCGTGCCTGATAGCCGGGAGGGTTCAACAAGGTCGGCAGATCATCGAACACCTCGCCCACCACCAGTTGCGCATTGTTCAAACCTAATGCCGCCAGGCGCGCGGTATTGAGCGCATGGTTGACCTCGCTCGGATGCTGCAACAACAACACCCGAGTGCGGCTATCCAGACGGGGAATCAGCGCGCACAAGCAATGGGCGGCGGGCCTGAGGCAACGGGAACATTGGGGTCTGGACATGCTGGTATCAGGCCTGATTGAGCTGAGCTTTAAGTAAGTCGCGGAAAGTCTGGATCAACGGTTCGCGGCTGCGGCCCCGGCGCATGATCATCGAAAACGGTGCCTGATAACCAAAGGTGGCGGGCAACAACACCCGCAGATCGCCTTTGTCGGCCCAGGCCTGGGCGTAGTGTTCCGGCAGGTAACCGATATAGGCGCCGGACAGCACCAGGATCAACTGCGCCTCCATACTTTCCACGGTCGCCGCGCTGTGTTTGAAACCATGGCGCGCCAGTTCCGCCTGGCTCCAATAGCCGCGTCCAACCATGCGCTGCTGGGTAATCACCTGTTCCGGAATACGCCGCTCGCCGAACAGCGGATGGCGCGAGCTGCAATACAGCCAGTGCTGCTCGCGGTACAGCGGCATATAGATCAACCCGCTCATGCGATTGGAAAAGGCGCCAATCGCCAGGTCCAGGCGATTGTCCTGCACGCCAAGCTGCAATTCGTAGGGACTCATGACCGACAGATGCAGGTGCACCGCCGGGTGTTCCTGGCTGTAGGCGCCGATCACTTCAGCGAACGGCAGCGCCTTGTCGCTGACCGTGGAGTCCAGCACGCCGAGCTTGAGGGTACCGCGCAATTCCCCTTTGAGCGCGGCGGCGTACTGCTCGAAGCCTTCCAGCTCGGCCAGCAAGCGCAGGGTTTCCTGATGGAACAACTCGCCCTTGCTGGTCAGGCTGAAGCCGCCGCGCCCCCGATGACACAGCACCAGGCCGAGCGCCGATTCCAGCTGGCTCATATAGGTGCTGATAGCCGATGTCGACAGGTTGAGTTCGTGCTGGGCATTGGCGAACCCCTGGTGCCGCACGACGCTGACGAAGATGCGCAGGAGTTTCAGGTCTGGCAAGGCGTTGGCCATGGGCGGCTCCGAGGGTTGAGAGCGGCAGTCTACCTGCCTACTTTAGTTTAGAAAAATCTGAACTAAGTATTTGCCTCAGCCGATTTGTCCGGCGCCGCGCTTTTCGCAGAATCGGCCCCCAACAACCAAAACAACGATGAGGCACTCCCGTGGACAAGATTTTTCACCAACCACTGGGCGGCAACGAAATGCCGCGCTTTGCCGGCATCGCCACCATGATGCGCCTGCCCCACCTGCCAACGGCCAAGGGTCTGGACGCCGCGTTTATCGGCGTGCCCTTGGACATCGGCACCTCACTGCGCGCCGGCACCCGCTTTGGGCCCCGCGAAATCCGCGCCGAATCGGTAATGATCCGCCCTTACAACATGGCCACCGGCGCCGCACCATTCGACTCGCTGTCGGTGGCGGACATCGGTGACGTGGCAATCAACACCTTCAACCTGCTGGATGCCGTGCGCATTATCGAAGAGGCGTATCACGAGATCCTCGAACACGACGTGATCCCCTTGACCCTGGGCGGCGACCACACCATCACCCTGCCGATCCTGCGGGCGATCCACAAAAAACACGGCAAGGTCGGACTGGTGCACATCGATGCACACGCCGACGTCAACGACCATATGTTCGGCGAGAAAATCGCCCACGGCACCACGTTCCGCCGCGCGGTGGAAGAAGGCCTGCTCGATTGCGACCGCGTGGTGCAGATCGGTCTGCGCGCCCAGGGCTACACCGCCGAAGACTTCAACTGGAGCCGCAAGCAGGGCTTTCGCGTAGTCCAGGCCGAAGAATGCTGGCACCACTCCCTCGCCCCTCTGATGGCCGAAGTGCGGGAAAAAGTCGGCGGCGGCCCGGTGTACCTGAGCTTCGATATCGACGGTATCGACCCGGCCTGGGCACCTGGCACCGGCACCCCGGAAATCGGCGGGTTGACCACCATTCAGGCGATCGAAATCATCCGCGGTTGCCAGGGCCTGGACTTGGTGGGTTGCGACCTGGTGGAAGTGTCGCCGCCCTACGACACCACCGGAAATACCTCCCTGCTGGGCGCGAATCTGCTGTACGAAATGCTCTGCGTGCTGCCTGGCGTGGCGCACCGTTGATGAGCGCGCACGAGGTGCTGCAAGCGGCCGCCGACCTGGTGGCCGCGTTCGCACGCAATGACCGCGCCGCCTACTTCGACGCATTCACCGCCGATGCCAGCTTTGTGTTTTATACCCTGCCCGAGCCGTTGCTGAGTCGCGACGCGTACCAGACGTTGTGGGACAGCTGGCGCAGGGACGAAGGATTCGAGGTGCTGTCCTGCACGTCGAGTAATGCCCACGTCAGCCTGCACGGGGATGTGGCGATTTTTATGCATGACGTGGCCACCGAGTTGCGCATGCATGGGGAGCACTGCTCCAGCCAGGAACGCGAGACCATTGTGTTTATTCGGCAAGGGTCTGGCACACAACAAAAACAAGGCCTGTGGCTGGCCTGTCACGAACATTTGTCCGCTATGCCGGAAGGGCTGCCGCCCCCTTAGCCAATGTGATCGGAGCTGATCATGAATAATAAAAACAACCAAAAAAGTATTCGCACCATAGAAACCAACGGGGTCGAACAGATCCCGGACCACGAGCGCACCGCCAGCCCCAAGGATCTGTTCCGACTGATCTTCGGCGGTGCCAATACCTTTGCCACCGCCGTGCTGGGCTCCTTCCCCGTACTGTTCGGCCTGTCATTCCAGGCCGGTGTGTGGGCGATTGTGCTGGGCGTGCTGGTGGGCGCGCTGATCCTGGCGCCCATGGGCCTGTTCGGGCCGCTCAACGGCACCAACAACGCGGTGTCGTCCGGCGCGCACTTCGGCGTGCATGGGCGCATTGTCGGCTCGTTTCTGTCATTGCTGACGGCGATTGCCTTCTTCTCCCTGTCGGTGTGGAGCTCGGGGGATGCGCTGGTCGGCGGAGCGAAACGTCTGATCGGCCTGCCGGAAACCGACCTGACCCTTGGCCTGGCCTACGGCATGTTTGCCCTGCTGGTGCTGACGGTGTGCATCTATGGCTTTCGTTTCATGCTGTGGGTCAATCGCATTGCCGTGTGGGCGGCCAGCCTACTGTTCCTACTGGGCATCTTTGCCTTCGCACCGACCTTTGACAGCCATTTCGCCGGCAGCTTGGCCCTCGGCCAGAGCGGCTTCTGGGCGGCCTTTATCGGCGCGGCACTGGTGGCCATGAGCAACCCGATTTCCTTCGGTGCGTTCCTGGGGGACTGGTCGCGCTACATCCCGCGCGAGACGCCGAAACTGCGCATCATGCTGGCGGTGATCGCCGCGCAGATCGCCACGCTGATTCCGTTTCTGTTCGGCCTGGCCACCGCGACCATCGTGGCGGTCAAGGCGCCGGATTACATCGCGGCCAACAACTATGTCGGCGGCCTGCTGGCGGTGGCGCCGACGTGGTTCTTCCTGCCGGTGTGCCTGATCGCGGTGATCGGCGGCATGTCCACCGGCACCACCTCGCTGTATGGCACCGGCTTGGACATGTCCAGCGTATTCCCGCGCGTGCTCTCTCGGGTCAGGGCGACATTGCTGATCGGCGTGATGTCGATTGCCTTCATCTTTATCGGACGTTTCGCCGCCAACCTGGTGCAGAGCGTGTCGACTTTCGCCGTGCTGATCATCACCTGCACCACGCCATGGATGGTGATGATGATCATCGGCCTGATCGTGCGCCGCGGCTTCTATTGCCCGGATGACCTGCAAGTGTTCACCCGCGGCGAGACCGGCGGGCGTTACTGGTTCAGCCACGGCTGGAACTGGCGCGGTTTGGGGGCATGGATTCCCAGCGCGCTGGTGGGGTTGTGCTTCGTCAACCTGCCGGGGCAGTTCGTCGGGCCGCTGGGCAACCTGGCCGACGGCATCGACATCAGCCTGCCGGTGACCCTGGGGCTGGCTTCGGTGGTGTACCTGACGCTGTTGCGGGTGTTCCCGGAGCCGGCGTCGGTGTATGGACCGACCGAGTCGGCCAGGGCTTTGGCCACTACCCGCGTGCAAACCGCCTAAAACAATAATCGGAGACTCGCCGTCATGGCTTTGGATTTATTCGTCGTACTCATCTACGCCGCCGGCATGCTCGTGCTCGGCTATTACGGCATGCGCCGCGCCAAGACCCACGAAGATTACCTGGTGGCCGGCCGCAACCTGGGCCCGTCGCTGTACATGGGCACCATGGCCGCCACGGTACTGGGTGGCGCGTCTACCGTCGGCACGGTGCGCCTGGGCTATGTGCACGGCATCTCGGGCTTTTGGCTGTGCGCGGCGCTGGGCATGGGGATCATTGCGCTGAATCTGTTTCTGGCCAAGCCGCTGCTCAAGCTCAAGATCTTCACCGTCACTCAGGTGTTGGAAAAACGCTACAACCCCATGGCGCGCCAGGCCAGCGCGGTGATCATGCTGGCGTATGCGTTGATGATCGGCGTCACCTCGATCCTGGCCATCGGCACCGTGCTGCAAGTGCTGTTCGGCCTGCCGTTCTGGGTGTCGGTGCTACTGGGCGGCGGCGTGGTGGTGGTGTATTCGACCATCGGCGGCATGTGGTCGCTGACCCTTACCGACATCGTGCAGTTCGTGATCAAGACCGTCGGCCTGATGTTTATCCTGCTGCCGATCTGCCTGTACCGCGTCGGTGGCTGGGATGAACTGGTGGCCAAGCTTCCGGCGTCGAGTTTCAGCTTCACCGCGATCGGCTGGGACACCATCATCACCTACTTCATGATCTACTTCTTCGGCATTTTGATCGGCCAGGACATCTGGCAGCGGGTGTTCACCGCCCGTGATGAAAAAGTCGCGCAGTACGCCGGAACCTTCGCCGGTTTCTACTGCGTGCTCTACGGGCTGGCCTGTGCATTGATCGGCATGGCGGCCCATGTGCTGATCCCGGACTTGGACAACGTCAACAACGCCTTCGCCGCTATCGTGAAACTGTCGCTGCCAGACGGCATTCGCGGCCTGGTGATCGCCGCAGCGCTGGCAGCGATGATGTCCACCGCCAGCGCCGGTTTGCTGGCCGCCTCTACCGTGCTGACCGAAGACCTGCTGCCGCGCCTGCGCGGCGGCAAGCAGTCGAGCCTGAGCCTCAACCGCTTGTTCACCCTGCTGACCGGCGCGACAGTGCTGGGCATTGCGTTGGTGGTCAACGACGTAATCAGCGCTCTGACCCTGGCCTACAACCTGTTGGTGGGCGGTATGTTGATCCCGCTGATCGGCGCGATCTTCTGGAAACGCGCCAGCACACCTGGCGCGATCGCCTCCATGGCCCTGGGCTTTGTGACGGCGCTGGTCTTCATGTTCAAGGATGGCCTGGATGCGAACACACCGATCTACTACAGCCTGGCGGTGGGGCTGGTGAGCTTTGTCGCGGTGAGCCTGCTGTCGCGCAAGCCACAAGGCGTGACAGCTCGGGCGGTGTGAGACAAAGCGGTTTCTTCAGCGGGTGCAACGTCGGAGGTCGCACCCGCTTTTTTTATTGGGCGTTCATGGCCAAAACCATAGGCGCTTTGGCTTGGATGATTTCCTGCACCAGAGAAGCCCACAGCAACCCCTGCGTGGTGCCCGCGGCATAGGTTCCGCCGGCGACCATGCGGTTGTGGGCGCAGCGGTACACGATGGATAGTTCTTCGAGATCATCACCCTCCAAGACCGACACAACGCAGTGCCGCCTACTCAGTGCGGCAGTTTGAGCCGGACTCAACTGCTGGGGCAGAAACCGGACCCCAGAGGCACCCAAGAGCGCCTCAAGCTCATCCCACAACGCAGTGGTCGCCTGCCCGTGTGCGAGTCGTGCCAACGAAGGGTTGTCCGCCAGCAGCTTTTCGAACAGCTCTAGCCCTGCGCGGTGACACTCAACGGGCAAGCGGTGGTCGGGCTCTGGTTCTGCTGTCGGCTGCGTTGTTGACATGGGCCACATATTGACGTGCTTAAGGCGGGCATCATCGCTGTGTCGTTCGGTTCCGTACACCGTGACCTGATAGTTGGCCAAGCGGAACATCACGGCTTGAAACAGGCTATTGATCCCCCTGCCGACGATCGACACACATGGCGCGGCGGCATCAGTTTGCACGGTCGGGATAGTGAAAGATTTGGCAAGGGACCGCTTGAGCAGGCCGCGCACGGCCATCAGGCTCTGCTGAACGCAGACGGCGTGGTCAAGGTCGCCATGGCAGGCATCGCTGGAGGTGGCTTGAATGGTGAAGGTCACCGGCCTGCGCCAGGTATCGAGACTGCATCCAAGCAGTTGAGCGCGCGAGCGAAACTCACCCAATGTGACGGACCCGCAGCCCAGCACCAATTGAAGGTGTTCAGCCACTGCCAGGGCCTGGACCGCATCGTCGCTGAACACGTCTGGCTCGACGACGCAAACCAGACGGGCGTGTGGGTGCAGACACTCAATCAACGCCCCATCGATGCGGGGCGTGGTTTCGTCATTCCGGGTCGGGCATAGGGCGACAGCATGGGCCCCCGTCAGCGCTTCGAACCGGTCCACCGCAAATGTCACTCTGCTGTCGGCGGTCTCTTGGGACTGATGCTCACCCAGCACCTTGATTCGCACATGGGGGTCACGCTCAAGCAACAATCTGACAAGCGCCTTGCCCACATTCCCGTAGCCAACTACGCCGACTTCAGAAGGCAAGGCCCCCTCGCCAAGCGTCAGCCAATGCGCCATATACGCCGCCACATGCGGCGCGTTGATGCCCGGGGTATTGATTACTCGAATATCGTTCGCTTCGCACAAGTCCAGTCGTACTTTATCCAGGCTCGTGCCTCTACGAATCAGACACAGGTCGCCAAATGGGTGGGCTGTGCGCCAGCGCTCAATGATTTCGGCGTCGATGACTTGGTCCGCGACAATCAACGCGGACGGCCGCAACAGTGCGATCTGCAACAGCAGTGTCTGCTTGGCCAGGGTGGGGGGAAGAAACACGACGTTGCCGGGGGCGTCGGCCCTCCAGCGTCTAGAGACAGGGGCGATGTGTAAAACCGTGTCGAGGGTGGCGATCAGTGAAGCGGCGACGGGCGGGACACATGAGAGCGTCATGGGCTTATCTCCAGCAGATTCATGTAGGTGCTGGAGATTTTTTCTACGCTGATTTTTCGGATTAACTAAGCCAGGCGAATCTGACAAACAAGTAGTCCGATTCCGATACTCAAAGACGAACGTGTGACACAGAGCAGACTAAGACACCTGTGGTGGCAGACTTGCCCTAACAAGCCTGCTGCTACAGTTGCGAAGTGCTCAATGTTCCCTTAATCGCGGCTCACCGGCGACGTGGGCGACGCTGCTCATCATCCGTGCGAATCGGCACCGGCTGCAGCGGTGGCTCGATCAAGCCCAGGGCGACGCCGAGGTCATGGAGCCAGTTTTGAATTTTCTCTTTCATGGTGGTGCCCCCTTTGAGGGTAGTGCGGATCGGCGGAAGCTGAATTGCCCTACATAAAATATCGCCGCTTCCTACTGATAATAGCCCTAAGTACTACGTATTGCTTGCGGCAAACCACAACGAACTATTACCGAATAGGTCTGAATCCTGACGGATCGCTCAAGCGATGGCGCGGGTGTCTGGCAGCAACTCGGCCTTGCCTGTTTGCTGCAGGTCGATCCATGCGTTGAGGTTAGCGCCGAGCATACCTTTTCGCCACATCAACCAGGTGGTCGCAGTGGCAAATTGCCCTATCAGCGGATGAACGGACACACTGTCCCTGCCCGGCAGGCTGGCAAGCATGGATTCGGACATCAACGCCACTCCCGAACCGGCAATCACACAGGCGAGCATGCCCTGATACGACTCGATCTCAATAGCGCGCCCCATGGCCACACGATCCTGGGCAAACCAGCTTTCCAGACGCGCGCGATAAGCGCAGCTGCGGCGAAAGGTGAACACTGCGCGACCAGCCACGTCCTGAGGCCCGCGCACTGGCGCATGGTCCGCTTCACAGATCAGCACCAAGCGCTCTTCGCACAACGGGATGCCATCCAAAGAGGCGATGGTCAGCGGGCCGTCCACCAAGGCCGCGTCGAGCCGCCCGGTGATCAGGCCTTCAAGCAATTCGCCACTGGGCGCCGACTGCACCTGCAAGTTCACCTGCGGATAAGCCTTGTGATAACGCGCTAACAAGGTCGGCAGGTGAATCGCCGCGGTGCTGTACATGCTGCCCAGCACAAAATCCCCTGCCGGCTGACCGCCTTGCACCGCGCTGTGGGCTTCGTCATGCAAGGCCAATAGACGCGTGCTGTAGTCCAGCAGCACCTTGCCTGCCGGGGACAACTGCAAGCGTTGACGTTCGCGCACGAACAATTCGACGCCGAGCTGTTCCTCCATCTGCTTGAGGCGTGTCGACAGGTTCGACGGCACGCGGTGCAGGCGCTCGGCCGCGCGAGTGATGGAGCCCTCTTCGGCCACCGCCTGGAAGATGCGCAATTGACTGAACTCCATGCCTTTCTCCAAAACTGAACAAGTTGCTCACTATTATTCATTTTTGCAGAAAGTCAATGCACCTTAGGCTGACCGTCATACGTTTCTTGCAGGAACCCCTGACCATGTCGCCGTTAATCCGCTTACTCGCCAGCTTCATCGCCTTGATGATGGCTATGGGCATTGGCCGTTTCGCGCTCACTCCGCAACTGCCCCACCTATTGAATGAAGGCCAGATCGACCTGACTGACGCGGGCCTGATCGCGGCCGCCAACTACCTGGGCTATTTCGTCGGCGCAGTGGATTCGATGTTCGCCCGCAGCCATCAGCATATTCGCGGCCGTCTGTACGGCGGCTTATGGCTGTGTGTGCTGCTGACCGTGGCCTCGTCTTGGGCCCATGGCTTTTGGGCGCATTTGTTACTCCGGTTCGGCACGGGAGTGGCGAGCGCGTGGGCGTTGGTGATGATCACCAGCCTGAGCCAGCCCCTGGCGCTTGCCGCCGGCCGCCCGCGCTTGGGGGCACTGGTATTTGCCGGACCGGGGCTGGGGATTTTGCTGACGGGGGTGCTGGCACTGGTCGCCAACCAAGTGGGGCAAAGTAGCGCAATACTGTGGCGGGTGTATGGCGGCGTGGCGTTGGTGATGCTGCTGGCGATTCTGCCGTTCCTGCCGCCGGTCAAGGCAACCGCCGCGCCAGGGGCCGACGTCAGCGCTGGCCGCAATGGCAGCATCACGCATCTGTGCTGGGTTTACGTGCTGTACGGCGTGGGCTACATCATCCCGGCGACCTTTCTGTCGCAAATGGCCAGTGCACAATTGAAGGGCGCCTGGCAGGCCGATCTGTTCTGGCCCTGCTTTGGCCTGGCATCGGCCCTTGGCGTGGTGGCCGCGAGCCTGCGCCGCAAGGATGCGCACACTACCCGAGTTTGGCTGATGACGACCTTATGGCTGCAAGCGGCCGGGGTGTTCGCCTGCCTGCTGGGCAATGGCTGGGGCCTGGCCTTGGGCGTGCTGCTATGCGGCGGGCCGTTCCTGGCCTGCATGCAACTGGTGATGGCGCGTCTGCGAGAGATCGCGCCCCACGGCTACCAGCGCAACACCGGGCTGCTCACCGCCAGCTTCGCCATCGGGCAACTGAGCGGCCCGTTGCTGGCCTCGATCAGCAGCCATGTGAGCGGCGGTTTGCAGCCAGCGTTGGTAATCGCCGGTGCAGGTCTGTTAGTGGCGGGCGGGATCGTCCTCAGCTCGCAACCAACGGCACCGGCACGCGACCCTGCTCGCGTCGCGCCAGCACCAGAAAGAACAGGCCGCCCAGCAAACACCCAGTGAACCAAGCGAAGTTGGCCAGGCCCTGCAATGCCGGGGTGAAGGTGATCGCAACGCCCACCAGCGTCGCGGGCACCAGCGCCTTGACGGCTGTCCAGTTCACACCGCCTTCGAAGTAATAACGTCCGTTCGGGCTGTCATCGAACAGCGCATCCACATCGATCCGTTGTTTTTTGATCAGGTAGAAGTCCACCAGCAGGATGCCGAACAGCGGCCCGATGAACGCCGCGAGAATATCCAGGGTGTAGTGGATCATCAGCGGGTTATTGAACAGGTTCCACGGGGTGATGAAGATCGAGGCCACCGCCGCGATCATGCCCCCGGCGCGCCAGCTGATTTTGCTCGGCGCGACGTTGGCGAAGTCGAACGCCGGGGATACAAAGTTGGCGACGATATTGATGCCGATGGTCGCGGTTACAAATGCAAAGGCACCGAGCAGAACAGCCATGCTGTTATCGATCCGCGAGACGGTGGCTATGGGGTCATGCAGCATCTCGCCAAACACCGGCAAGGTGCCTGAAACAATCACCACGGTGACCAGGGAAAACGCCAGAAAATTCACCGGTAGGCCCCAGAAATTACCGCGTCGCACGTCTTGCATGCTGCGGCAGTAGCGGCTGAAATCGCCGAAATTCAGGGTGGGCCCAGAAAAGTACGACACCACCAACGCCGTGGCGACGATCACCTGGCCAAACGCTTGCCAACCCGACAGGGATTTTTCCGCCAGGGTGAAACTGATATTCGCCCAACCCGCCTTCCACACAATCCAGCCGGCCAGGATAAACATCACGGCGTACACCACCGGGCCCGCCCAATCGATAAAACGGCGGATGGATTCCATCCCGGCCCAGAACACGGCGGCTTGCAGCACCCATAGGCTGAGAAAACCAAACCAGCCCAGGTAGGAGAGGCCCGCGAAATGCGGCTCGGCATAGACCGCCATTTGTGGGAAGAATCGCAGTACCACGATGATCAAGGCACTCGACGCTAAGTAGGTCTGAATGCCATACCACGCCACGGCGATCAGGCCGCGAATCACCGCGGGAATATTCGCACCGAACACCCCGAACGCCAGACGGCAAATCACCGGGTAAGGCACTGCCGCTTGCTGGCTGGGCTTGGCCACCAGATTGGCGATCAATTGCACGATACAGATGCCGGCGAGCAAGGCGATCAACACCTGCCAACTGGCCAGCCCCAGCGCGAACAGGCTGGCGGCGAACACGTAGCCACCGACGCTGTGCACGTCGCTCATCCAGAAGGCAAAGATGTTGTACCAGGTCCACTTTTGCGGGAGTGGACCAAGGTCCTGGTTGTACAGGCGTGGGCTGTAGCCGTTGGGCAATTGTTCGGTCATCGCTGGCTCCTCGTCATACCGGCCTGCGCTGCCGTAGCAGGTGCATACGGGAGGCGGCATGGTTTGTATACGAGATCGTCAGCAGAATACGTGCCAATGGCACACAATCCCTGTGTTACGGCAGTCCAAGGGGATCAGCGAACCTTAATCAGCGGCACTTCGCTCAGCAACGGTGCAGATTTATCCTGTACACAATCATCAGTGCACCCGATGTGCACACACGTAACCCACCGTGCAGCAGGCCGCCGTGAGGAAGGTGCCCCAAGCCATGTCCATCACTGCCAGTTGAGCGGACCAACCCTGCAACGTGGCCCAGTTGCTTAGATCATAAGTGCCGTACGCCACCAGCCCCAACAATGCGCCCAAGCGCGCCGCGCGCTGCCAACTGACGCTGGGCAGCACCACGAATACCACGCAGCCGAGCACATACAAGAGATAGAAGAGCACCGCGGGCAACAGCCGAGGTTGATCGAGCATCAGAGGGCCCAGCAGGGATTTGTAGGTGGGGCCCATAAGGACGCCGAGCCAGAGGCCGTCCAGAATCAAAAAGGCGAGCAACGTGCCCAGGTAGGCAAACAGGATTTTCTTGGTCATGGAAACAGCCTCTGTAGGCGCCGGTCAGCGCCTACAGAAGAGCAAAACGCCCTCAGCTTAGTTCAATGCGATCGGCATGAATCACGATCTGGCCCTGTTTGTAGAGCGCGCCGATGGCTTTCTTGAAGTTGCCTTTGCTCACGCCGAACAAGTTGCTGATCACCGCCGGATCGCTTTTATCGCTGACCGGCAAGGTGCCGTTGTTTTCGCGCAACTTGGCGAGGATCTTCGAGTTCAGGCTGGAGGCCGCTTCCTGACCGACCGGTTGCAGGCTCAAGCTGATGTTGCCGTCGGCGCGGATCTCCTTGATAAAGCCTTTCTCTTCCTTGCCGGGACGCAGGAATTTGAAGACTTCGTTCTTGTGGATCAAGCCCCAGTGCTTGTTGTTGATGATCGCCTTGAAACCCATATCGGTGGCTTCAGCCACCAGCAGATCGACTTCCTGGCCCACCTGATAGTTGGCGGGTGTCTTGTCCAGGTAGCGATCAAGGCGCGCGGTGGCGGTGATGCGCTTAGTGTGCTTGTCGAGATAGACATGCACCACGCAATACTCACCCGCGCTCAACTGACGCTTTTCTTCCGAGTAAGGCAGCAACAGATCTTTGGGCAGCCCCCAATCGAGGAATACACCAATGCTGTTGACTTCCACTACTTTCAAACTGGCGAACTCGCCCACTTGAACTTTGGGCTTTTCAGTTGTAGCGATAAGTTTGTCATCGCTGTCCAGATAAATAAAAACGTTAAGCCAGTCTTCATCTTCACTGGGAATATCTTTGGGGATATACCGATTAGGCAAGAGGATTTCACCGTCTTGCGCACCATCGAGGTACAAACCAAAGTTAGTGTGTTTAACCACTTGCAAGCTGTTGTAGCGCCCGACTAAAGCCATTTCCAAACCCCTCGTTACGTGGGCGGCATTCTACCCGAGTTGTGCCCGCCACGCGCGCACGCCTGAAAAATCCAGGGGTTGCGTGGCTTTCTGCTGGCCCTGCCCCGCTCGTCAGATCATCCCGATGAATTTTGCCCGGAGCGCCAGGCCAGTCGTTCCAGGGCTTTCCAGTTAAAACAGTAAGTTAGCGGGTTATTCATAGGCCCAACTTTGCCCATTTTCAACCGGGCGCTTTATTCTCAGGGGATATTTACCAAGCAATTGTCAAGTATTTCATGTACGATGCCTGGCCAAGTTAATTCTCTACAGGTTAGTGGCCGCCATGCGTGTAAAAGCATCCAACAGCAAAGCAAAGCCAGCTCCCGCCGTTGAAACCAGCGAATCGATCAACAGCCAGATTGCTGCGTTCCTTAAATCCGGTGGCGAAATCCAGCAAATTGCCAAGGGCGTAAGCGGCCAGACTTTCGGCCCGTCCAAGCAGATCAGCCTGGGCAAGAAGTAACACTCTCGCAACACACCTGGTCCCTAAGCGCCTTGCCTTCAAGGCGCTAGGACTAGCGTCAGTACCACCCTCCCATTGCATTCAATAGCACCCTAATCGACGAACGGGCCTCACCGACTGCTATTCGCCGGTATCCTTGCACGCGTCTAGCGCGGGCATCTGCCCGATTTTTCCGTCACTGCTCCTCGCTTTTCATGGAGTGAAGCATGTTTAAACCCTGCATATTCCTGATCACTGCCCTGGTCGCCAGCCCTCTGGCCGAAGCGCAAATCTTCCAACGCGAATTGGGCGACTTCGACCTGAAACTGGGTACAACCCCCAGCCGCAGCATGGCCCAGGGCCTGGTCAAGCCGACGTCGCCGGGCAGTGGCTCGTTCCACGGCGGCCTGGATCTGAGCCACGACAGCGGCCTGTACTTCGGCCAGTTCTCGCCGAACATGGGGCTATCCTCCTCCAGCAACCTCGAAATCGATTCGTATATGGGCTTCAAACACCCTTTCGATCAGACCCTGGGCTACGAAGTCGGCTTGATCCACTACAGCTACCCCACCCTCAGCCCGCTCAACAGCCAGGAGTTCTACGGAGGTCTGAACCTGCTCGGCAATCGTTTCGGCGCCTCCTTCAGCAACGACCCGGACCGCCAGGACAGCACCCTCTTTGCCGACCTTAGCGGCACACAGCCGTTCGGGATCGGGGTAAGCATGAAGTACACCACCCATCAGTTAGGCTCGCCAGTGTCGGTGGATGGCGGCTCCATCAGCAGTTTCAGCGACTGGTCGGTGCAGTTTTCCCGCGCCTGGAAGGGCATCGACCTGGACCTGATCTACAGCGATTCCAGCCTCAGTGGCGGCAATTGCTCCGCCTACTCCGGGCACAACGCGCAATGCGATGGCCTGCTGACTCTCAAGGCCGTGCGCTCGTTTTATTGATGGGCTGAACTGTCGGACCCGGCCAGGGTTCACATGCACAAGTCCCCTCTGTGCAAGTATCCGCTCATGCTGCGTCGGCTCAAACTATTGGTGGTAGTACTGACCCTGAGCCTGGTGCTCGCCGGCTGCAATCGCGTGGGCCTGGCCTATCGCAATCTGGACGTGATCATCCCCTGGACTCTCAATGACTACCTGGACATGAACGCCGGGCAGAAGAGCTGGTTCAACGACACACTCAAAGAACACCTGGCCTGGCATTGCACCACGCAACTGCCGGGTTACCTGGACTGGCTGGACCGTCTGCAACAGATGGTGGACGCCAATCAAGTCACGGACGCCGCGCTGCAAACCCGCACCGTCGAGGCCAAACAAGCGATTGCCGAAGTAGCACGAGAAATCACCCCGTCGGCCATCGAGCTGCTGCAAGGGCTGGACGATGAGCAGGTCGAGGACATGAACGCCGCGTTGGTCAAAGACCTGCGCAAGCGTCAGGACGAATACCTCAAGCCCCCACTGCAACAGCAGATCAAGGAGCGCGCCGAACGCATGCGCAAGCGCCTGGACAGCTGGATGGGCCCGCTCAGCCCCAGCCAGCAAGCCCGCGTCCTGGCCTGGTCGGTCGCGCTGGGTGAGCAGAATGAGCAGTGGATCGGCAACCGCGCCCATTGGCAGGCGCAGTTTATCGACGCGGTCCAGCAACGCCGCAGTGCCGATTTCCCACAAAAGATGCAGCAACTGCTGGTGGACCGTGAAAGCCTATGGACCCCGCAATACCGTGCCGCCTACGCCCAGACTGAAGCGCAAGCGCGAAGCCTGATCGTCGACTTGATGGCCGACAGCACGCCGCAACAGCGGTTAAAACTCACCCAGAAAATCGACGGCGTGCGCAGCGACTTCAAGGCACTCAAGTGCCTCAAGGCCGCTGCCCGTTGAAATGCGGGCTGCCTTAGCAACTCGACAACGATCCTAGATCGCGCCGCCCGCAATCGCCGCTTCGGAAGCCACGCGATCAAAGGTTTCAGGGTCCAATGCGTCTTCCTGCTCGTCCATGACCTGACGCGGATGAGCGTTGCCAGGAATGGAGCTGTCAATCAGGGACAGCAGGCTCGCTCCCCGTGGGGTCAAAATGAAATTCTCGCCGTTACCGCCCTGTTCTTCCGGGCGCGATTCGATAAAGCCGCGTTTGAACAGCAACGCTTCATAGTCGGCAGCGGTCTTTTTCAGCGTATCCAGGTTGCCGATGGACTCACCGGCCGTGGCCTTGTCGGCGGCTTCCTGCTCCGCATATTTGCGCGGGGCAAAGCTGCCCTCGCCGTTCTGCACTTCGTGCAGCAAACGTTCGATCAAATCCCAGTTGTAAGTCGTCATCCTGATTCCTCCTGCGGGCGTGAGCAAAAGTGGCCCGTCAGCAGGTGGGACCTGTCACGTCGGCAGCCGTTCAGCCGAATGGACGGGCGTCATTTCTCTGAACTTTCCAGACGTTCGCCCCCTCAACTGCGTACAAACGCCAAGGAGGTCGCCCCATGAAAACCCTGATGAATCTAACCGTCGCCGCCGCTCTGCTCACCGCCCTGCCGACCTGGGCCTGTACGCCGGAAGAAGCCACCGCCAAGCGCGAGGAGCTGGCTAAACAAGTGACCCGGCTCACCGAACAGAACCCAGCCAAGGCCAAGGAGATGAACGACGAACTGCAGAAAATGGACCTGGACACCGAGAGCGCGGAGTTCCCCGACAAATGTCAGTTGATCGACGCGCGCCTCAAAGAACTGAAAGAGGCCGCCGCCAAGGCCGAAAACTGAGCCCATAAAAAAACCGGACATCGTCCGGTTTTTTTATATCGCCCCAGGCTTATTCAGCAGCTGGCGCTTCGGGTTTGCGGCGCTTGAGCGGGGCCATGCCGTCCTTGCTCACCAACGACAGGTTGTCGGTCTTCGGGCGGTTGGCGATCTTGCGCTTGGTCGGCGACTTGGCGCCGGTTTTCTTCTTGTCGCCCTTGGCGTCGGTCTTTTTCTTCTTCACGCCGACGGCCTTGCCCGACGCCTTGACCTTCTTCGGCCCGGTGTAGGTGCCTTTGACTTCCTTGATGGTGCGGCGCTCGAACGACTGCTTGAGGTAGCGTTCGATACTCGACATCAGGTTCCAGTCGCCGTGGCAGATCAGCGAGATGGCCAGGCCATCGTTGCCGGCCCGCCCGGTGCGGCCGATACGGTGCACGTATTCGTCGCCGCTGCGCGGCATGTCGAAGTTGATCACCAGGTCGAGGCCATCCACGTCCAGGCCACGGGCGGCCACGTCGGTGGCCACCAGGATCTTCACACCGCCGGCCTTGAGGCGGTCGATGGCGAGCTTGCGATCTTTCTGGTCTTTCTCGCCGTGCAGCACGAACGCCTTGTATTCCTGGGCGACCAGGCGGCCGTAGATGCGGTCGGCGGCGGCGCGGGTGTTGGTGAACACAATGGCTTTCTGATAGGTCTCGTTGGCCAGCAGCCAGTTGAGGATCTGCTCTTTGTGCACATTATGGTCGGCGGTGACGATCTGCTGACGCGTGGTGGCGTTGAGGTCGCTGACGTTGTTGACCTGCAGGTGTTCCGGGTTGTTCAGCACCTTGGCGACCATGTCGCGCAGGGTCGAACCGCCGGTGGTGGCGGAGAACAACATGGTCTGTTGACGGTTGACGCACTCGCCCACCAGGCGCTGCACGTCGTCGGCAAAGCCCATGTCGAGCATGCGGTCGGCTTCGTCGAGTACCAGCACTTCGACTTCCTTGAGGTCCAGGTTGCCGGCGTTGAGTTGTTCGATCATGCGCCCTGGCGTGCCGATCAGAATGTCCGGCACCTTACGCAGCATGGCGGCCTGCACCTTGAAGTCTTCACCGCCGGTGATGATGCCGGACTTGATGAAGGTGAACTGCGAGAAGCGTTCGACTTCCTTCAGGGTCTGCTGGGCCAGCTCGCGGGTCGGCAGCAGGATCAGGGTCTTGATGCTGACGCGGACCTTGGCCGGGCCAATCAAACGATTCAGGACCGGCAGGACGAAAGCGGCGGTCTTGCCGCTACCGGTTTGCGCTGTCACCCGCAGGTCACGCCCTTCGAGCGCGAGCGGGATGGCCGCGGCTTGCACAGGCGTAGGCTCGACAAATTTAAGCTCGGCCACGGCTTTGAGCAGGCGTTCGTGCAGGGCGAATTGGGAAAACACGGGTGCTACCTCGAAGAAATGCAAAATATCAGCTGCATAGGGTAACGGTTTCGGGCGTCCAAACCGAGTTTCTTTACGCGAACGGGCCCAATCAGGCGTTTTTTTGTGCTTGATTGTGTCGGCGACGTCAACTTTGTCGCACTCAGGTGCTCTAATCGCCCCCGACTTGTCTTACCGAGGAATCGCTTTATTCATGGATATCAAACAGCTCTGGCGCAACGTCCAAGACCTTTGGGACGCACTCGACCAACATCCCATGCTGCATGCGGGCCTGGGCTTGCTGGTATTGCTGGTGGTGGCCCTGGTGCTGGGTCGGGTGGCGCGCTACCTGATCCTGCACGCGGTCAAACTGCTCGGGCGCCAACCGGCCCTGCACTGGCTCAACGACCTGCGGCACAACAAGGTTTTCCATCGTCTGGCGCAGATGACACCGTCTCTGGTGATTCAGTTCGGCCTGTATCTGGTGCCCGACCTGAGCAAGACCGCCACGTTGTTCATCGGCAACGTGGCCCTGGCGTTCACCATCCTGTTCCTGGTGCTGGCCATAAGCGCCCTGCTCAACGCCCTGCTGGACATCTACGCCCGCACCGAACACGCACGCACCCGTTCGATCAAGGGCTATGTGCAATTGGCCAAGATGGTGCTGTTCGTGTTCGGCGCGATCATCATCGTTGCCACCCTGATCGACCGGTCGCCGCTGTTGCTGTTGTCCGGCCTGGGTGCAATGTCGGCGGTGATTCTGTTGGTCTACAAGGACACGCTGCTGTCGTTCGTCGCCAGCGTGCAGTTGACCAGCAACGACATGCTACGGGTCGGCGACTGGATTGAAATGCCCCAGGTCGGCGCCGACGGCGATGTGGTGGACATCACCTTGCACACGGTGAAAGTGCAGAACTTCGATAAAACCATCGTCTCCATCCCCACCTGGCGCTTGATGTCCGAATCGTTCAAAAACTGGCGCGGCATGCAGGCCTCGGGCGGGCGGCGCATCAAGCGCAGCTTGTTCATCGATGCCAGCGGCGTGCGCTTCCTGCGTGACGACGAAGAAGTGCGCATGACCCAGGTGCACCTGCTCACCGATTACATCAGCCGCAAGCAAGCCGAACTCAGGGCCTGGAACCAAGCTCAGGGTCACAGCGCGCAGTTGTCGGCCAACCGCCGGCGCATGACCAACCTCGGCACCTTCCGCGCCTACGCGCTGGCCTACCTGAAAAGCCACCCGGACATCCAGCCGAACATGACCTGCATGGTCCGCCAGATGCAGACCACCGCCCAAGGCGTGCCGCTGGAGATCTACTGCTTCACCCGCACCACGGCGTGGGCCGATTACGAACGAATCCAGGGCGATATCTTCGATTACCTGCTGGCGGTGTTGCCGGAGTTCGGCCTGAGCCTGTACCAGCAACCCAGTGGCAACGATCTGCGGGCGGGGATGCTGCCGGCGGTGGCGGGCGCCAGTCATTTAGCAGCCCCGGATTACCCGGCGGTTTAAGCCAGCGAGCGGTTGGGCGACTTGACGCCCAACCGACTGATCCACACCGCCCCCACAATCACCAGCCCGCCCAAGGCCAACCGGCCCAGCGGCTCGTGCTGGTTCCAGATCAACAGGTTGAGCAACAACCCAACCGGTACGTGCAAGTTATTCATCACCGCCAGGGTGCCGCCGTTGACCAGGCATGCGCCCTTGTTCCACCAGTACAGGCCCAATGCCGTGCTGACCAGGCCGAGGAACACCAGTACACCCCACTGCAGCGGCGCTTGCGGCAGAAAATCAGCTTTGCCGAACAACAGGAACGCCGGCAACACCACCAGCAATGCGCCAAGGTAGAAATAGCCGAAGCGTCGGTAGTGCGGCAGGTCGCTCGGGTAGCGCGCCACCAGGTGCTTGTACATGACCTGCCCGGCGGCATAGGTGAAGTTGGCCAATTGCAGCAGCAAAAAGCCCATCAGGAAGTGCGGGGTGACCTGGTCGAAGCGAATCACTGCCGCACCCGCCACTGCCACCAGGGCAGCCAGCAATGCCCAGGGATTAAAGCGGCGGTTGAGAGCATCTTCGATCAGGGTCACATGCAGTGGCGTGAGGATGGTGAACAGCAGCACCTCCGGCACGGTAAGCACGCGAAAGCTCAGGTACAGGCACACGTAGGTCACGCCGAACTGCAGCGCGCCGATCACCAGCATGCCGCGCATGAACGCCGGCTCCACCGAACGCCAGCGCGTCAGCGGGATAAACACCAGCCCGGCCAGCACCACGCGCACCAGCACCGCGAAGTAGCTGTCGACGTGACCGGCGAGGTATTCGCCGATCAAGCTGAAGGAAAATGCCTGAATCAGGGTGACAACCAGTAGATAGCCCATGCGCGCCTCGTTTCGAATGGGCGGGACATTAAAGCTTTTCGTCGCGGGACGAAACTCGGGGCAAAAAAAACCCGACCTCGCTAAAGCGTCAGTCGGGCAGGAGCACTCAGGAGCACAAGTGCAAAGGGAGGTTCGTTACGCGTACTTGAAGGGTTGGCGTGCAGCGATATAAACACTGCGGGATTATCTGGCGATTAAAGCTTCACACCACCTGGGCCAGCTGGGCCTTGGCGTGATTGATGCCTTTTTCCTGGAAGTCGCCGCTCAGGTTCACCCCTTCGGCATGAATAAAAGCGACCTCATGAATCCCGATAAAGCCCATGACCTGGCGCAGATACGGTTCCTGATGATCAGAGCTGGCGCCGGTATGAATGCCGCCGCGCGCGGTGAGCACAATGGCGCGCTTGCCGGTCAGCAGGCCCTGGGGCCCGGTGGGTGTGTATTTGAACGTCACGCCGGCACGCAATACGTGGTCCAGCCAGGCTTTCAAGGTGCTGGGGATGGCAAAGTTGTACATCGGCGCGGCCAGTACCAGCACGTCGGCGGCCAACAGCTCATCGGTCAATTCGTTGGAGCGGTCCAGAGAGATCTGTTCGTCGTCGTTGCGCTGTTCCGACGGTTTCATCCAGCCGCCGAGCAGGTTGGCGTCCAAATGCGGAACCGGGTTGAGGGCCACGTCGCGCACGGTGATCCGGTCCGCCGGGTGGGCGGCCTGCCATTGGCTGATGAACTGTTGAGTGAGTTGGCGGGAAATGGAATCCTGCTGGCGTGCACTGCTTTCGATGATCAGAACGTTGGACATGGCTATGTAGGCTCCATCTGAAACTGCTGTAAGTCGATGGAGAAAAGATTAACCAGGGCTCATTCGATAAAAAAGCGCAAAAAACTGCTATAACCCATCTAGAAATTTGTTGATAAGCGGAGTATCCCTGTTGGCCTGCTCCGCTGATGCGTTATTTCGGGGTGCAGGTCAGGGCGATACGCATCTTGATAATCGCGCGGTTGAATTTGACCGTGGTGTTGGTGCTCTTGCCGGCCGGTACCGAGACGGTACGCCGACGCGGCGACTCCGGACCGTTGGTGAAGACTACCGAGCACTGGGCATCGTTGGTGCCGTAGTTATTCAGTTGAATCGAACTGATATCGGCATCCACGTCGGTCGCGGTGTAGTCCACGCTCACGCCGTCGATCTTTTTGCTCACATCGATAGGGTAGGCGAACGCGCTCAACGGCAGCAGCGCCAGCAGCACACAACAGAATTTTCTCATTCGGCAGTCTCCAATAAGGACCGCCAGCTTAGGACAAGAGGAACCCATCTTGAAAGCGCCCCGCGTTACCCTCGATCAATGGCGCACGCTGCAAGCCGTGGTCGACCATGGCGGCTTCGCCCAGGCGGCCGAAGCGCTGCACCGTTCGCAGTCTTCGGTGAGCTACACCGTAGCCCGCATGCAGGACCAACTCGGCGTGCCGCTGCTGCGCATCGACGGGCGCAAGGCTGTACTCACCGACGCCGGTGAAGTGCTGTTGCGCCGCTCGCGGCAACTGGTGAAAAACGCCAGCCAGTTGGAAGACCTCGCCCACCATATGGAGCAAGGCTGGGAAGCCGAAGTGCGCCTGGTGGTGGACGCCGCCTACCCCAACGCTCGCCTGGTGCGCGCCTTGAGTGCATTTATGCCGCAAAGCCGCGGTTGCCGCGTGCGCTTGCGTGAGGAAGTGCTGTCCGGCGTCGAAGAGCTGCTGATCGAAGGCGTGGCCGACCTGGCGATTTGCGGTTTCAGTATCCCCGGCTACCTGGGCACCGAGATGAGCGATGTGGAGTTTGTCGCCGTCGCCCACCCCGAGCACGCCCTGCACCGTATGAACCGCGCGCTGAGCTTCCAGGACCTGGAAAGCCAGATGCAAGTGGTGATCCGCGACTCCGGCCGTCAGCAGCCGCGGGATGTGGGCTGGCTCGGCGCCGAACAGCGCTGGACCGTCGGCAGCCTGGCCACGGCGGCGTCCTTTGTAGGCAGCGGCCTGGGCTTTGCCTGGTTGCCACGGCACATGATCGAACGCGAACTCGCCGAGGGCGTGCTCAAGCAGCTACCTTTGGAACAGGGCGGCAGCCGCCATCCCACGTTCTACCTGTATTCGAACAAGGACAAACCCTTGGGGCCGGCCACGCAGATCCTCGTGGAATTGCTGCGCACCTTCGACACCGCTCCGTTGGACGCCCCTTTCGCCGCCCCTCGACAAGCCTGAAACGGAGTTCAAGCATGCCCTGGTTCGACCATGACGACCGCAGCCTGCACTACGAGGAATACGGCCACGGCACCCCACTGATCTTGATTCATGGCCTGGGCTCCAGCAGCCAGGACTGGGAGCTGCAGGTGCCGGTGCTGTCCCGGCATTACCGCCTGATCGTGGTAGATGTACGCGGCCATGGGCGCTCCGACAAACCTCGCGAACGCTACAGCATCCCTGGCTTCAGCGCCGATCTGAGCGCACTGATCCAACACCTCGACCTGCCGCCGGCCCATGTGGTGGGGTTGTCGATGGGTGGCATTGCGTTTCAGTTGGCGGTGGACGAGCCCGGCAGCGTCCGCAGCCTGTGCATCGTCAACAGCGCGCCTGAGGTCAAGTTGCGCAGCGCCAATGACTATTGGCAATGGACCAAACGCTGGACGCTGGCCCGGGTGCTCAGCCTGAACACCATCGGCAAGGCTCTCGGTGACCGGCTGTTTCCCAAACCGCAGCAGGCCGACCTGCGGCGCAAGATGGCCGAACGCTGGGCAAAAAACGACAAACGTGCTTATCTCGCCAGCTTCGACGCCATTGTGGGCTGGGGCGTGCAGGAACGACTGTCCAGCATCGCCTGTCCAACCCTGGTCATCAGCGCCGACCACGACTACACCCCTGTGGCGCAAAAACAAATCTATGTAAAACTGCTGCCCGATGCGCGACTGGTGGTCATCGAAGATTCCCGCCATGCCACGCCCTTGGATCAACCCGAGGTCTTTAACGCAACCCTGCTCGAATTTCTAAAGACCGTCGACACCACTGCTCAGGATCACTGACCCATGCTGAAAAAAATCGCCTTCTTTGCCGGTTCCGTTCTGTTCGCTGCCAACCTGATGGCGGCCCAGCCGGCCAAGGCGCCACACGTTTTGATCTCCACCACCAATGGTGACATTGAAGTCGAACTGGACCCGGTCAAGGCGCCGATCAGTACCAAAAACTTCCTGGACTACGTAGACAAAGGCTTTTACACCAACACCATTTTCCATCGCGTGATTCCGGGTTTCATGGTCCAGGGCGGGGGTTTCACTCCACAGATGCAGCAGAAAGACACCCAGCCGCCGATCAAGAACGAAGCCAGCAACGGCCTGCACAACGTGCGTGGCACGCTGTCGATGGCACGCACCTCCAACCCGGATTCGGCCACCAGCCAATTCTTCATCAGCGTGGCGGACAATGCGTTCCTCGACCCAGGCCGTGACGCCGGTTACGCGGTATTCGCCAAAGTGGTCAAGGGCATGGACGTGGTCGACATCATCGTCAACTCCCAGACCACCAACAAGCAAGGCATGCAAAACGTGCCGATCGACCCTGTCGTGATCAAGTCGGCCAAGCGCATCGACTGACGTCTGCAGGATGCTCCGCGCACAGCCCACAAGGCTGTGCGCGCACCTGAAAGGAGAGCCCGCTCGGCGGGCGTCAACCCCAATGCTCTATCGTCGTTTCGAACAACTGATCGATATTTTTCGCGACGCGCCCAGCGCCGCACCACCTGACAAAGTCCTACCCTTCTACCTCTACTACCTGCGCCAAGTGTGGCCGCATTTTGCCGCCCTGCTGGTGGTGGGCCTGATCGGTGCGCTGATCGAAGTCGCACTGTTCAGCTACCTGAGCCGCATCATCGACCTGGCGCAGGGCACGCCGCCGGCGAATTTTTTCCAGGAGCACAGCAGCGAGCTGATCTGGATGGCCGTGGTCGCCCTGTTGATGCGCCCGATCTTCGGCGCCCTGCATGACCTGCTGGTGCATCAAACGATCAGCCCCGGCATGACCAGCCTGATCCGCTGGCAGAACCACAGCTACGTGCTCAAACAGAGCTTGAATTTCTTCCAGAACGACTTCGCCGGGCGGATCGCCCAGCGCATCATGCAAACCGGCAACTCGCTGCGCGATTCCGCTGTGGCGGCGGTGGATGCGATCTGGCACGTCGCGATTTATGCCATCAGCTCGCTGGTGCTGTTTGCCGAAGCGGACTGGCGCCTGATGATCCCGCTGGTGACGTGGATCATCTGCTACAGCCTGGCGCTGCGGTATTTCGTGCCGCGGGTCAAAGAGCGCTCGGTGATTTCCTCCGAGGCGCGCTCCAAACTGATGGGGCGCATCGTCGATGGCTATACCAATATCACCACCTTGAAGCTGTTCGCGCACACCCAGTACGAGCAGCAATACGCCAAGGAAGCGATCATCGAGCAGACCGAAAAAACCCAGCTGGCCAGCCGTGTGGTCACCAGCATGGACATCGCGATCACCACCATGAACGGCCTGTTGATCGTCACTACCACGGGCCTGGCCCTGTGGTTATGGACGCAGTCGCTGATCTCGGTGGGCGCCATCGCCCTGGCCACGGGCCTGGTGATCCGCATCGTCAACATGTCCGGCTGGATCATGTGGGTGGTCAACGGTATTTTCGAAAACATCGGCATGGTGCAGGACGGGTTGAAGACCATCGCCCAACCGCTGGCCGTGGTCGACCGTGAAAACGCCCCGCGCCTGAGTGTGCCCCATGGCGAAGTACGCTTCGAGCAGGTGGATTTTCACTACGGCAAACAGAGCGGGATCATTGGCGGCCTGAACCTGACCATCAAGGCCGGGGAGAAAATCGGCCTGATCGGGCCGTCCGGCGCGGGCAAATCGACCTTGGTCAACCTGCTGCTGCGCCTGTACGACCTGCAAGGTGGGCGCATCCTGATCGACGGCCAGAACATCGCCGAGGTGGCCCAGGAAACCTTGCGCGAGCAGATCGGCATGATCACCCAGGACACCTCGCTGCTGCACCGCTCGATCCGCGACAACCTGCTCTACGGCAAGCCTGACGCCACCGATGAAGAACTCTGGAGCGCGATCCACAAAGCCCGCGCCGATGAATTCATCCCACTGCTGTCAGACTCCGAAGGCCGCACCGGGTTGGACGCTCACGTCGGCGAACGCGGGGTGAAACTCTCCGGTGGGCAGCGCCAGCGCATCGCCATTGCGCGGGTGCTGCTCAAGGATGCACCGATCCTGATCATGGACGAGGCCACCTCGGCGCTGGACTCGGAAGTAGAAGCAGCGATCCAGGAAAGCCTGGAAACCCTGATGCAAGGCAAAACGGTGATCGCGATTGCCCACCGCCTGTCGACCATCGCCCGCATGGACCGCTTGGTGGTGCTGGAGAAAGGCCGGATCGCCGAGAGCGGCAGCCATGCCGAACTGTTGGCCCATGGCGGGCTGTATGCGCGGCTGTGGCAGCATCAAACCGGCGGCTTCGTCGGTATCGACTGAACACAACGCTGGTTGCACCGTCCGCCTGGCACTTTGCGCTGACCATGCTGTAATTCAGTGCAGTGCCCAGACGGGCGCTGAAGTAAATCTGCAGGGAGCATCACTGATTTACTGATTCGGTAGAGCGATCTATCAAGGACGGGTTTCATGTCTTTGTTCAAGCGTTCAGTCACAGAGGGGCTGGGTACGTTTTGGCTGGTGTTGGGTGGGTGCGGCAGCGCGGTATTGGCCGCAGCGTTCCCAGCGGTTGGGATCGGGTTGCTGGGGGTGTCCCTGGCGTTCGGGCTGACGGTGTTGACCATGGCGGTCGCCATCGGCCATATCAGCGGTTGTCACCTCAACCCAGCCGTGACGGTGGGCTTGGTGGTCGGCGGGAGGTTTCCGGCCAAGGAGTTACCGGCCTATATCATCGCCCAGGTCATAGGCGGCGTAGTCGCGGCGGCATTGTTGTATATGATCGCCAGCGGCAAGCCAGGCTTCGAATTGGCGTCGGGGCTGGCTGCCAACGGGTATGGCGAGCACTCACCCGGCGGCTATTCGCTGGCGGCGGGGTTCGTCAGTGAGCTGGTGATGACGGCGATGTTCCTGGTGATCATCCTCGGCGCCACCGACCCACGCGCCCCCAAGGGTCTGGCACCCATCGCTATCGGCCTGGCGTTGACCCTGATCCACCTGATCTCCATTCCCGTGACCAACACCTCGGTCAACCCGGCGCGCAGCACAGGCCCGGCGCTGATCGTGGGTGGGTGGGCGATCCAGCAGTTGTGGTTGTTCTGGCTGGCGCCGTTGCTGGGTGCGGCGATCGGCGGTTTTATTTACGGATGGTTGGGTAAGGAGCCTCCAGCCTGACGCCCCCATACCACGATGGGCCGGGGCAGCCCTGCCGATACAGGGCAGGGCTGCATTCAATAGAGGCTGACTTAACCCTGATGGGCCTGCATGTATTGACGCAACAATTGGTTGATCCGTGTCTGGTAGCCCGTACCCTGACCTTTGAACCACTCAAGAACGTCAGCATCCAGCCGAATAGTCACCGCCTGTTTTACAGGCACACGTAACTCCGCACGTCGGAAAAATTCGGCGTCCAGCTCAGGGATGTCGCTGGTATCGATTTCTTTATCTTTCATCTTGGCCAGGCGCTCCCAATCAGTTTTGGATGTTTGCGTCATAGTATTTGGCCTCCTTCTAAGTTGCCTTTCGGGCGGAGATGATACGAATCACATCACCACACCGCTCGGTGTATACGACTACACCCATTAACCGTTTTATCCAGCCAATACAGATCCAACGCTCTTCCCCATAATCCGCTCGATCATCGCGCAAGGCCAGCATCGGATGGCGAAAAATATCGGGTACGTCATTGAAATCGATTCCGTGCTTGGAAATATTGACCTTGTTTTTTGATTCATCCCATTCAAAACGCATGGCAATGCCTGTATGTACTTTTGTACATACAAAATAGCCAATTTTACAGTTCGTTTGCCGCGACGCGCACGAACGGCTTACGCCTGCCGATACGGCAGCGCCGCCCTCGCTTCTTCGGCATAGGCCAAAACGCCTACCCCTTCACGCTCGAGAAAATCCTCCACCGCCTTTTTCAAGCCCGGATGCCGCAGGTAGTGCCATGACCGCGTGATCACCGGCTCGAACCCACGGATCAGTTTGTGCTCACCCTGGGCACCGGCGTCGAAACGTTGCAGGCCTTGGGCGATGGCGTAGTCCATGCCCTGGTAGAAACAGGTTTCGAAATGCAGGCGGTCGAATTCCGCCAGGCAGCCCCAGTAGCGGCCGTAGAAGCTGTCGCCGCCGATCAGGCTGAAAGCCATGGCCACTGGGCGTGTGCCCTGCTTGGCCAGTACCACGCGGATTGCCTCGGGCATACGTTCGGCCAGCAGGCTGAAAAAGGCGCGAGTCAGGTACGGCGCCTGGCGACGGACTGCATAGGTGTTGGCGTAACAGGCGTAGACAAAATCCCACTGCGCCTCGCTCAGTTCGTGGCCTTGCAGCCATTCGAACTCGATGCCCTGCCCCGCCACTTGCTCGCGCTCCTTACGCATCTGCTTGCGTTTGCGCGAACTCAGGGCGTCGAGGAAATCCTGAAAGTCGCGGTAGCCGCGGTTCTGCCAGTGGAATTGACAACCCAGGCGCTGCAACCAGCCCGGTTGGCCGGCCAAGGCCTCGTCAGCCAACCCGTCGGTGAAGTTGATATGCGCGCTGGAGAGCCCTTCGATTTCCAGGTAACCGGGCAGGCTGTTGAGCAGCTCAAAACCATCCTCGACGCTGGCGGCCAGCAAACGCGGGCCGCTTACCGGGCTGAACGGCACGCCTACCAGCAGTTTGGGGTAGTAATCGATACCGGCGCGCTCACAGGCATCGGCCCAGCCGTGATCGAACACGTACTCGCCATAGGAATGCCATTTGCGATAACCGGGCAGCGCCGCCACCAGTCGATCGCCCTCCCAGTGCAGCAAATGCTCCGCTTGCCAGCCTGACTGCGGGCCCAGGCTGGCACTGTCCTCCAAAGCGCTGAGGAAGGCATGTCGCACAAAGGGCTGGGCGCTCGGTAGCAGCGCATCCCATGTCTGCGGGGCGATTTCGGACAGGCTGTCCAGGCGTTGCAACGGCATCGGCATCCTCACTACATCATGGCGTGAAAGCTTCGCGAGTATCGCTTATCGCCGCGACCAGCACACCCTTGAATCGCCGGACAAGGCTCTAAACCAATAGTTCCACGCCCGAACAATTTGTCACCGACATGACATTACTTTGCCACTGTTCCGTCATAAACCACCGCGATACTGACGCCTGTTTTTAGAGCGCCTGGTTCTAGCAGGCGGTTATTTTTTCCGTCCGTCAACGGTCGGTTGTGTCCTGGATGGTTTGCCATCCCTCCCCACTTTCGGAGATTGATATGCGTCTTGCTTCCACTAAAACTGCGGCGGTCCTGTGTGGCGGCCTGTTGCTGGCCTTGAGCGTTCCGGCCAGCGCCGCAGTCGACGCTAAATTGCTCGACATGCTCAAGGCCAACGGCCAGATCACTGCGGCGCAGTACACCGAACTGCAAACCGAGTTGGCCAAAGACCAGAAAGAACAGCAGATCGCACGGCAAGCTCAACAAGAGACCAACGAACAGATCGCGGCCACCGCCAAGAAAGCCAACGAACTGAGCGTGTTCGACCAGAAGCTGGCCTGGGCCGCCAAGACGCAGTTCAAGGGTGATGTACGCTTCCGCCAGGAAACCATCAAGATCGACGGCGAACCCAACAACGGCGGGCGTGACAAGGATCGTCAGCGCATCCGTGCCCGCCTCGGCGCTTACACCGAGATCAACCCGCAAGTGGACACCGGCATCCGTATCGCCACCGGCGGCGGCGACGATGCGCGCTCCACCAACCAGGATCAGGATGGCTACTTCGACAAGAAGTCGATCTGGCTGGACCTGGGCTACATCGACTACCACCCCGACCAGATCAAGAACCTGCACGTGATCGGCGGCAAGATGCTGCAACCGTGGGTCAACATGGGCGATGTGATCTGGGATAGCGATATCAACCCTGAAGGCCTGGCCCTGACCTACAAGTACCCGCTGGGCAGCAGCGCCGAGCTGTTCGGCAGCATCGGTAACTACAACCTCAAAGACAACGTCGACGGCGACGGCGTGCAATTCCGCCACGACCTGCGCCTGACCGCCGGCCAGTTGGGCTCGCGTTTCTCGCTGACCGACAACCTGAAACTGACCGTGGGCGGCAGCGTCTACGCCTATCAGAACGATGAGGACAGCCGCTGCACCACGACCACCACGCCGTGCGCGCTGGCGGTCAACGGTAACTCGGCCAACGAAGAGTTCCGCCTGTACGAAGGTTTCAGCCAACTGGACATCGGCGGCCTGGCCGTACCGCTGTCGCTGTACGGTCAATACGTGAAAAACAACGACGCCTCCACCGATCAGGACACCGCCTGGTTGCTGGGCGCCAAGTCCAAAGTGTTCGGTTTCAACCTGGACTACAACTACCGCGACACCCAGCGTAACGCCGTGGTCGGCGCCTTCACCGACTCGGACTTCGCCAACGGCACCACCGGTTCGCGCGGTCACAAGTTCAAAGTGGGTTACGACATCGACAAGAACTTCGCGGTCGGTGCCACGTACTTCCTGACCAAGGCGGATTTCTCCAGCCGTACCCAGCGCGACGCCGACACCAACACCCTGCAGTTGGATGCCGAAGCCAAGTTCTGAAGCTAGGCGTTGTAAGCCTTGGGCCAGGAAGGCCCGAGGTGGTTGTCACAGTCTGGCGTGGGCGGGGCGATCCCCATCATCCGTTCGGCTCACCCACGCGAGCCTATTTATTTCCCGTCTTTGCGATCCTTGCGCCGCTCGTCAGCGAGCCGCTGCGCCAAGGCATCCACATTCTTGACCGGCGCGTCGGGCATCATCTTCAAGGTGGCTTGCATCAGGCGCATCTGGCGGATAAACCGGCGGCAGTTCGCGCAGAACATCAAGTGATGACGCACCATCAGGCGCTCGCGAAAGGTCAATTGCCCATCGAGATAATCACTGGAACGTGCCACTTGTTCTTTACAGGTCAGCATTCGCCGGTTTCCTCAAAATGCTCCACCGTGGCGAAGACTTTAAGCCGTGCCCGATGCAACAGCACTCGCACATTGGAGAGCGAGAGGGTCAGCAGATTACAGATTTCTTCCAACGCCAGGCCCTGGCGTTCGCGCAAGACCAACACACTGCTTTGCAGCTCGGACAAGCTCAGCAACGTATGTTCCAGGCAGTCGCGCAGTTCGTCCTCGGTGAGTAACGCCTCCGGCGTGTCCTGGTGCCAGGCATAAGGGGCGACGGCCCAGTGACCGTCATCGGGGCTGAAACGGTCGTCGCCGATGGTGCCGTGGGGCGAAGGCAAATCGTCGAGCAGCACCTCCCGACGATTCTGCTTGTAACGGCCCTTGGCGGCATTGGCGGTGATGGTCAGCAACCAGGTCTTGAGGCTGGAACGCCCCTCGAACTTCGCCAGGTTGCGCACCACCGACAGCCAGGCGTCCTGTACCACTTCATCGGCATGGCGCTGGCCGACGATGGCATAAGCCACCGCCCGCATCGCGCTCTGATAGGTGCTAACCAGTTCTTTGTAAGCCTGCTGCTCGCCCTTGAGCAGGCGTTCAAGCAGGTGCGCGTCGTCCGCTGCAGCCATTAAAGACTCCGGTTATTCAGCGCTTGCGCAGGATGACACTGCCGATCGAATAACCCGCGCCGAACGAACTGAGCACGGCAACCGAGCCCTTGGGCAAGTCGTCCTGGTAAGTGTGAAACGCAATCACGGAACCGGCCGAACTGGTGTTGGCGTAGGTATCGAGAATCACCGGCGCCTCTTGCACCGTGGCTTCGCGGCCCAGCAGTTTCTTCACGATCAGGTGGTTCATGCTCAGGTTGGCCTGGTGCAGCCAGAAGCGCTTCACATCCGCCACATTCAGCTGGTTTTCTTGCAGGTGCACGCCAATCAGCTCAGCGACCATCGGGCATACGTCGCGGAACACCTTGCGGCCTTCCTGCACGAACAGCTTGTCCGGCGCACCGATGCCTTCCGGCGCCGCGCGATTGAGAAAGCCGAAGTTGTTGCGGATGTTGTTGGAGAACTTGGTCAGCAGCTTGGTGCTGACCACGTCGAATTGATGCTCAGAGGTGGCCAGGTCGGCACGCTCCAGGATCACCGCCGTGGCGGCATCGCCGAAGATGAAATGGCTGTCGCGGTCACGAAAGTTCAGGTGACCGGTGCAAACTTCCGGGTTGACCATCAGGATCGCCCGGGCCTGGCCCAGCTGGATGCTGTTGGCGGCATTCTGGATGCCGAACGTAGCGGAAGAACAGGCCACGTTCATATCGAAACCAAAGCCTGCGATACCCAGGGCTTCCTGGACTTCAATGGCGATGGCCGGGTAAGCGCGCTGCAGGTTGGAGCAGGCGACGATCACACCGTCAATGTCGGCGGCGGTCTTACCGGCGCGTTGCAGGGCCTGTTCAGCGGCACCGACGGCCATCTGGCAGAGCACCGACCACTCGTCGTTACTGCGCTCCGGCAGGCTCGGGGTCATGCGCTGGGGGTCGAGAATGCCGTCCTTGTCCATCACGAAGCGGCTTTTGATACCCGATGCTTTCTCGATAAAGGCCGCGCTGGACTCGGTCAGCGCTTGCACATCGCCGCGCTCGATGGCGGCGGCGTTGTCGCTGTTGAACTGATGCACGTAGGTATTGAAAGACTGCACCAGCTCTTCGTTGGAGATGCTGTTGGCCGGGGTGTACAGGCCAGTGCCGCTGATGACGACGTTATGCACGGTCGTTCCTCTAAATCTGTCAGGCAGAAGATATTGGTACCGTCGTACCAAACTGTAAGTAGTCCGATTCCGCACCGCGGACACCAAACTGGCATCGCTTTATTCCATCGCGCCGCAGACTTCTGCGACGATCCCGGCATTTATAGCGGCGAAGTTTGCCACAAACACCGGGATTTGGCGCCATCTGCCAGCGGGTTTCAATAGGAGAGGCGCCACGCCCCCTCTCCTATTTTAATCTGCCTGCCTGGCCGACCGAAAAAGGGATCAGGCCTCGACCAGGCTCCACTGCTTGCTCAATCGCTTGTCGGAAATCGGCACCTTGGTTCCAAGCTGTTGGGCAAACAGTGACACGCGGTATTCCTCCAGCCACCAGCGGTAAAGCTCCAGTTGCGGGTCGCGCTTGCCTTCTTGGGTGTGTTTGTTCAGGCGGTTCTGGTACTGCGTCCACAGGCCGCTGAGTTCACCGCTCCACACTCGATCTTTCTGTACCTGGCTCGGTAGCTTCTCCAGACGCAATTCGATGGCCTTGAGGTAGCGCGGCAGTTCCTTGAACCATTGCGCCGGCGTTTCACGTACGAAGCCTGGGTACACCAGGTTGCTCAGTTGCTGTTTGATGTCGTTCAACGCCACGGCCTGGGCCAGATCGATCTTGCCTTTGAAGCGCTTTTGCAGGCCGTGCCAGAGTTTCAGCACATCCAGGGTCAGGCGCGCCAGGCGCTCGGCGTGTTCGGTCCAGCCGCTGCGCTTGCGCTCGGCCAGGGCCGCCAGGCCGGCGCCGTCGCGCGGCAGGCTGGCTTCGCCTTCCAACACACAGCTGTCGAGGCTGGCCAACAGGATGTCCTCGACCAGAGCGTCGATACGCCCCAGTTCGCGGTACATCAGCCCCAGTTCGGTAAGACCAGGCAACTTGCCGCGCAGGAATTTTGCCGGTTCCGCCAGCTGCTGCATCAAGAGGCGCTGCAAAGCGCGACGGTGCTGGAACTCTGCCTCGGCGGCGGTTGAAAAACGCCCTTCCTTGACCGTGCCGTTCTCTTCCACCAGCGCCGGGTACACCGTCATGGACAGCCCGGCGATGTTCTGCTGGGTCTTCTCGGCCACCGCCGCGAACACCTTGGCCTCCACCGGTTGTTGGCTTTTCGCGGTCTGCGGCACGGCGAGCGCGGCTTGGCTGGCTTCGGCGAAGCGTGCGGTCAGTTCGGCCAGGTCGCGCCCTTCACCGAGGAACTTGCCCTGGCCGTCGACCACTTCCAGATTCATCTTCAGGTGGTTTTCCACCTGCTGCGCCGCTTCGGCCCAGGCTTCGTCACTGACCCGCGCACCGGTCATGCGCAGCAGTTCGCGCCCCAGCGCCTGGGGCAGCGAGCCCTGGCCGAACTCGATACGTTGCAGCGCGGCCTTGACGAAGTCCGGCACCGGCACAAAGTTCTTGCGCAACGCTTTGGGCAGGTTGCGCACCAGCGCGATGCACTTGGCTTCGATCAAACCTGGCACCAGCCATTCCAGGCGCTCGGCGGGCAACGCCGGCAACAGCGGCGCCGGCACGCGCAAGGTCACACCGTCGCGCGGGTGGTTGGGTTCGAAGTGGTAACTCAAGGCCAGGGCCAGATCGCCCAAGTGCAAGGTGTCGGGGTAATGCGCGGCGGTGACTTCGCTGGCCTCGCGGGCCAGCACGTCCTCCTCGCGCATGATCAGCAATTGCGGATCTTTCTGGCTGTTGATCTTGTACCAGCTGTCGAAGGTCGCGGTCTGGTGGATTTCCGCCGGCAAGCGCGCGTCGTAGAAGGCGTACAGGGTTTCTTCGTCGGCCAGGATATCGCGACGGCGGGCCTTGGCTTCCAGTTCGTCGAGCTGCTCCAGCAAGCGCTGGTTGGCGCTGAGGCACCTGGCGCGGGACTGAATCTCGCCGCGCACCAAACCTTCGCGGATAAACAATTCCCGTGAGACGACCGGGTCGACCGGGCCGTAATGCACCGGCCGGCGGCCGACCACAATCAGCCCGAACAGGGTGATTTGCTCAAAGGCCACGACCTGGCCGCGCTTCTTCTCCCAATGGGGCTCGAAGTGGTTCTTCTTGATCAAGTGCCCGGCCAACGGCTCGATCCAGTCGGCGTCGATCTTGGCCACCATGCGCGCATACAGCTTGGTGGTTTCCACCAGTTCGGCGGTCATCAGCCATTGCGGGCGCTTTTTGCCGATGCCCGAGGACGGGTGGATCCAGAAGCGCCGCTGACGCGCCCCGAGGTAATCGCCGTCTTCGGTCTTCTGGCCGATCTGGCTGAGCAGACCAGACAACACGGCTTTGTGCAGTTTCGGGTAGTCCGCCGGGTCTTTATTGATGGCCAACTGCATATCGCGGCAAATCAGGCTCAACTGCCGATGGGAGTCGCGCCACTCGCGCAGGCGCAAATAGTTGAGGAAGTTTTTGCGGCACCAGTTGCGCAGCGGGCTGGCGGTCAGTTCCTGGCGCTGCTCTTCAAAGCCGCGCCACAGATTGACCAAGCCGGCGAAGTCCGAATCCGGGTCTTTCCACTGCGCGTGGGCCTGGTCGGCGGCCTGTTGGCGCTCCGGTGGGCGCTCGCGCGGGTCCTGGATCGACATGGCACTGGCGACGATCAGCACTTCCTGCAAACTGCCGAGCTTGGCCGCTTCCAGTAGCATGCGGCCCATGCGCGGGTCCACCGGCAGGCGCGCCAACTGGCGGCCCAGTGGGGTCAACTGGCTGTTTCGGTCCACCGCCGACAGCTCTTGCAGCAGATTGAAACCGTCACTGATGGCCTTGCCGTCCGGCGGTTCGATAAACGGGAAGTCGGTAATTTCGCCCAGGCGCAGGTGCAGCATTTGCAGGATCACCGCGGCGAGGTTGGTGCGCAGGATTTCCGGGTCGGTGAATTCCGGACGGCCGATAAAATCCTCTTCGCTGTACAAACGCACGCAGATGCCCGGCTCAACCCGACCGCAGCGGCCCTTACGCTGGTTGGCGCTGGCCTGGGAAATCGCTTCGATGGGCAGGCGCTGCACCTTGGCGCGGTAGCTGTAGCGACTGATGCGCGCCGTGCCGCTGTCGATCACATAGCGAATGCCCGGCACCGTCAGCGAGGTCTCCGCGACGTTGGTCGCCAGCACCACGCGACGGCCCGGATGGGATTGGAAAATCCGCTGCTGCTCGGCCGGCGACAGGCGCGCATACAACGGCAGAATTTCGGTGTGCTTGAGCTGGGCCTTGCGCAGCATGTCGGCGGCGTCGCGAATCTCGCGCTCGCCCGGCAGGAACACCAACACGTCGCCGGGGCTACGCCGTTCGCTGCGCTCGTAGGCGGCGATTTCATCGAGGGTGGCGAGGATCGCCTGGTCGACGGTGAGGTCGTCCTCGACACGGTTGCCCTCCTCGTCCTGCTCCAGGGTCAGCGGGCGGTACCAAGTCTCCACCGGGAACGTTCGGCCCGATACCTCCACGATCGGCGCATCGTCGAAGTGCTTGGAGAAGCGCTCCAGGTCGATGGTGGCCGAAGTGATGATCACTTTGAGGTCGGGGCGACGCGGCAACAGGGTCTTGAGGTAGCCGAGCAGGAAGTCGATGTTCAGGCTGCGTTCGTGGGCTTCGTCGACGATGATCGTGTCGTAGCGTTCCAGATAACGGTCGTTCTGGGTTTCCGCCAGCAGGATGCCGTCGGTCATCAGCTTGATCAGGGTGTTGGCGTCGCTCTGGTCTTCGAAACGGACCTGGTAACCGACCAGCGCGCCGAGGGGCGTGGCCAGTTCTTCGGCGACGCGGCTGGCCACGCTACGCGCAGCGATCCGGCGTGGCTGGGTATGGCCAATCAGGCCGTACTGGCCACGACCGATCTCCAGGCAGATCTTCGGCAGCTGGGTGGTCTTACCCGAGCCGGTTTCGCCGGCAATGATCAACACCTGGTGCTTGCTCAGCGCGGCCTTGATCTCATCGCGCTTGGCGGCGATGGGCAGGCTGTCGTCATAGCGGATCACTGGCAGGCTGGCGCGCCGCGCCGTCACCTGGGCACAGGAGGCCTGCATGCGCGCGACCCACTGCGCCAACTTTTCCTCGTCGGGTTTCTTGCGCAGCTCAAGCAACTGCCGGCGCAAGCGGTGGCGGTCGGCGAGCATGGCGTGATCGAGGTTTTTGAGCAGTTGGTCGATAGTGGGCGCTTGGTCAGTCATCTGGTACGTGAGGGCCGTCTATTTATGCAGGGCGCCGATTGTGGCAGAAAAACGGGGGTTAGCGGCAAGCTTCAAGCGGCCAGCAAGGGCCGCTTGAAACTTACGGCTGGCCCTTTCTCCTGTAAGGAAACACATCGATCACCTTCCCCGCCCGAATCGCCTCTTGCAGGCCCTTCCAATAATCCGCGTTGTACAACTCGCCATGCAGTTCATTGAATAGCTTGCGCTGGCCGATGTCGGCAAACAGGAACGGCGGGAACTCCTCCGGGAACACGTCCAGCGGCCCGATGGAGTACCAGGGCTCGGAGGCCATTTCATCCTCGGGTGTACGCGGGGCGGGAATGTGGCGGAAGTTGGCCTCGGTGAGAAAGCAGATTTCGTCGTAGTCGTAGAACACCACGCGGCCGTGACGGGTGACGCCGAAGTTCTTGAGCAGCATGTCACCGGGGAAAATATTCGCCGCCGCCAACTGCTTGATGGCCAGGCCGTAATCCTCCAGGGCTTCGCGTACCTGTGCGGGGTTGGCGTTTTCCAGGTAGAGGTTGAGCGGGGTCATGCGCCGTTCGGTCCAGCAGTGGCGGATCAGCACGGTGTCGCCTTCCACTTCGACGGTACCGGCGGCCACGTCCAGCAGTTCGCCCAGGCAATCAGGGTCGAACTTACTCAAAGGAAAGCGAAAATCGGCGAACTCTTGGGTATCGGCCATGCGCCCCACGCGGTCGACGCTTTTAACCAGGCGGTACTTTTCGATCACGGTGGCGCGGTTGACGTTTTTCGACGGTGAGAAACGGTCCTTGATGATCTTGAACACGGTGTTGAAGCCCGGCAGGGTGAACACGCTCATGACCATGCCGCGCACGCCGGGGGCCATGATGAACTGGTCGTCCGTGGTGGCCAGGTGGTTGATCAGCGCGCGGTAGAACTCCGACTTGCCGTGCTTATAGAAACCGATGGAAGTGTACAACTCGGCAATGTGCTTGCCCGGCAGAATGCGCTTGAGAAACCCGACGAATTCCGCCGGCACCGGCACATCCACCATGAAGTAGGAACGGGTGAACGAGAAGATGATCGACACCTCGGCCTCATCGGTGATCAGCGCATCGATGCGGATGCCCTGCCCTTCGCGGTGCAGCAGCGGAATCACCAGCGGCCATTGCTCATCGCGGGTATAGATGCGCCCGACCAGGTAGGCCCCTTTATTGCGGTACAGCACCGACGAAAACAGCTCGACTTTGAGGTCCGGGTCTTTGCACACCCAGTCCGGCAAGTTCTCCCGCAGTTGGGCTTCGAGTCGGTGCAAGTCGGCCGCCAGGTCGGCATAGGGCTCGCTGAAGCGGTAGTCCTCGACGATCTGCGCGAGCATCTCGGCAATCTGCCCGGCCGGCGCGTAGACACGGGTTTGCGCCGCGCGCGCGCGGCGCAGGCTGGGCCGGGTGGTGTGGATAAACATGCAGCCGTCGCTGATCAGGTCGTGGCTGAACAGGCCGCAGAAGATCGAGTTGTACCAAGTCTCGGACAATTCATCGTCGAAACGCAGGTCGATCAGGCCGATATAGGCGCTTTTCACCAAAGGCCATAGGTCGATGTCCAGCAAATCGGCGGCCTCGAACCCAGCGCGCAGCCGCGTGGTGACTTCGCCGACCTTTTCTTCATACAGGTTGATCCGCGCCGCCGATGCCGCTTGGCCCAGCTGCCATTGGGCCTTTTCGAAACGCTCGCGCGCACCATCGGTGATCTGACGAAAGTGTTCGCGGTAGTCATCGAAGCCCTCAAGGATGGTGCGGGCGATGGCAAGGGCGGGCGTGGGCTGCGACATGCGGGAAACCTCGAACGGGCATCGGGAAGCCCTGAGCTTAGCCAGTGCGGGAACCCAGGAGAAGAAGGATTTTCGGCGCAGTTGGATTCAACCAGACAAAAAACCAGTGCGCACCCTGCCGTGTCTGTAATCAGGGATTGTGCCGCGCGGGCCGCTGGGCAACACTCGCCGGCTTATTCGCGTAGGAAGTTTTCCGTGAGACCTGTCGACACCCTCTACCTGCTGGGACTGGCCGCTATCTGGGGCGCGAGTTTCTTGTTTATGCGCATCATTGCGCCGGAAATCGGTACGCTGCCCACCGCGTTCTTCCGCGTATCGATCGCCGCCGCCGGCTTGCTGGTAATGCTGGCCGTGATGCGGGTGAAATGGGATTTCCAGGGTAAATTCAGAACCGTCCTGCTGCTGGGGGTGATCAATTCCGGGATCCCCGCCACCATGTACTCGGTGGCCGCCCAAGTGCTGCCGGCCGGCTATTCGGCGATTTTCAACGCCACCACGCCGCTGATGGGCGTGTTGATCGGCGGGTTGTTCTTCAGCGAACGCCTGACCCCGTCGAAAATCGCCGGCGTGTGCCTGGGCCTGCTGGGCGTGGCCGTGCTGACCCGCGCCGGGCCGGTGGCGTTCGACCTGACCCTGCTGATGGGTGCCCTTGCCTGCCTGCTGGCCACCACCTGTTATGGCTTTGCCGGGTTCCTGGCACGCCGCTGGCTGGATCGACGCGGCGGCCTGGACAGCCGCCTCGCCGCTCTAGGCAGCATGCTCGGCGCGACCTTGTTTCTACTGCCATTCTTCGCCGTCAGTGCCCTATATCAGCCACCGGCCAGTTGGGGCGGTTGGCAGGTCTGGGCATCGCTGCTGGGGCTCGGGTTGGTGTGTACGGCGTTTGCCTACGTGCTGTACTTCCGCTTGCTGACGGCCATCGGGCCGGTGCGCTCGATGACCACCACATTCCTGATCCCGCCGTTTGGCGTGCTGTGGGGTGCCTTATTGCTGGATGAGCCGCTGTCCATGGCTCATCTATATGGTGGGGTGTTGATCGCGGGCGCGCTGTGGCTGGTATTACGGGTAGGGAAACTGGCCAAGACCTTGTAGGCAGGTTTCATGCGGGGAGCCAGGGACGGTCGTTATACTGCCGCCCGGTATTTTCAAGGATTCCCCCCATGCTGACCCTGCCCTGGCTGTACCTGGCACTGCTTTCCATCGGCTATGTAATGGCCCTGGTTTACGGACAATTGGGTGCACTGGCGTTGGTGTCAGTCGCCCTGCTGCTGGTCGCCGGCTACGCCGTGCGCCAACAACGCACACCCTGGGCGCGCTACCTGGGCCACGGCCTGTTTATCGTATTGGCGCTGGGCCTGGCGATGCATTGGTTGCCGGGCTTCTATAACGGCCGCGGGATCGACCCGCAACGCTTCACCCCCGATGCAGTGCCGTTCTCGATGTACCTGAATCAGGACAAACCTCTGATCGGCTTCTGGCTGCTGCTGGCCTGCCCCTGGATCGTGGCGCGGCGCGCGTTGCGCCTGTCGATCTGTGTCACCGCCCTAGCCTTGACCCTCACCGCCATCGCGGCCCTGGGCGGCGCGGCGCTGCTTGGCATCATCAGTTGGGCACCGAAATGGCCGGATCCGGCGTGGCTGTGGGTGCTCAATAATCTGCTGTTGGTCACGCTGGTGGAAGAAGCGCTGTTCCGTGGCTACATTCAAGGCGGCTTGAGCCGGCGCTTCAAGCACCTGCCCTATGGCGACAACCTCGCGCTGTTGTTGGCGTCGCTGCTATTCGGCCTGGTGCACCTGGGGGCGGGGTGGCACTGGGTGCTGCTGGCGAGCATTGCCGGGGTCGGTTACGGCTTGGCATACCGGTTTGGCGGCCTCGGGGCGGCGATTGCCACGCACTTTGGCTTGAACCTGCTTCACTTCGGCTTGTTTACCTATCCGATGCTGGCCGGTTGATTGTTGCAAAAATAAGTTAAATAAACCCCCGTGCCGGTCGATACCCCCTGAAAGCCTTGCGGATTGAACAATCATGCGTAATAACCAGCCCGTTACCCAGCGCGAACGTACCTTCCCCGCTCAGCAACGGTTGATCTCCACCACGGATGCCAAGGGCGTGATCACTTACTGCAACGACGCGTTTGTCGAGATCAGTGGGTTCAGCCGTGAAGAACTGCTGCGCGCCCCGCACAACCTGGTACGTCACCCGGATGTTCCGGCGGCAGTGTTCGCGCACATGTGGACGACGCTCAAACAAGGCTTGCCATGGATGGGCATTGTCAAGAACCGCTGCAAGACCGGCGATCATTACTGGGTGAATGCCTATGTAACGCCGATTTTCGATGGCAACCAGGTGGTCGGCTACGAATCGGTGCGGGTCAAACCCACCGCCGAGCAGATCCGCCGGGCCGAAGCGCTCTACCAACGCATCAACCAGGGCAAGTCGGCGATTCCACAGCGCGACAAGTGGCTACCGGTGCTTCAGGACTGGGTGCCTTTTATTCTGGTGAGCCAGTTGAGCTTTATGATTGGGGCCTGGCTTAACTCCCACTGGGGTTTTGCCTTGGCCGCGGCGCTGTCGGTGCCCTTGGGCCTGCTGGGCCTGAGCTGGCAACAGCGCGGCCTCAAGCGCCTGCTGCGCCTGGCCGAGCAGACCACGTCCGACCCGTTGATCGCGCAGATGTACACCGACAGCCGTGGCGCCCAGGCGCGTCTGGAGATGTCGATCCTCAGCCAGGAGGCGCGTCTGAGGACGTGTCTGACCCGCTTGCAAGACACTGCCGAGCACCTCAACGATCAGGCGTCGCAGTCCAATACCCTGGCGCATAACAGCTCCAGCAGCCTGGAGCGCCAGCGCGTCGAAACCGAACAAGTGGCCACCGCCGTCAACCAGATGGCCGCGACCACCCAGGAAGTGGCCAGCCACGTGCAGCGCACCGCCGATGCCACCCAGGAAGCCAATCGCCTGACCGGTCGCGGCCGCGATATCGCCGGGGAAACCCGCGAGGCGATTCAGCGCTTGTCCACCGCCGTGGGTGAAACCGGTGTCACCGTGACCCAACTGGCCAAGGACAGCGATGAAATCGGTGGCGTGGTCGATGTGATCAAAGGCATTGCCGACCAGACCAACCTGCTGGCGCTGAACGCCGCCATTGAAGCGGCGCGTGCCGGTGAAATGGGTCGAGGCTTTGCCGTAGTGGCCGACGAGGTTCGCCAACTGGCGCAACGTACCGCCGAGTCTACCGGGCAGATCCATACCTTGATCGCCAAGCTGCAACAAACCGCCAGCGCGGCCGTGCAGACCATGGATGCCGGGCATCGCCAGGCCGAAGAAGGCGTGGCACGGGTAATGGAAGCGGATCAGGCGCTGGTGGGCATCAGCGAAGCGGTGGCGCACATCACCGATATGACCAGCCAGATCGCCGCCGCGACCGAGGAGCAAAGCTCGGTGGCTGAGGAGATCAGCCGCAATATCAGCACCATTGCACTGCTGGCCGATCAAACCTCGGAACAGGCCCTGAACTCGGCGCAATTGAGTGAAGACCTGACCCATACAGCTAATAGCCAGTATTCCTTGGTCGAACGTTTCAACCGATAGACCGCTATCGGGAGCAAGCCCCCTCCCACAGTTAACCGCGTACATCCCTTGGAATGCGGTCGAATGTGGGAGGGGGCTTGCTCCCGATTGGCCCTAACAGACGCTGAGAAACTCAGCCACCTGCACGGTCGCAGCCTCCAAATGCTGCTCATGCGTAAACCCCGAAGCCTTCAACGGCTTCAAGTCGTGATCCCCCGCCTCCAGCCACATCACCTCGATACTCGGCGATAACGCATAAGTCTCTACCGCGGCCCGATTACCCAAAGCATCGCGCTCACCTTGCACGATCAAGGTCGGGCTCTTCAGCTCGGCCAAATGTTCGACCCGAGGCTTCTGCGGCTTGCCCACCGCATAAAACGGATACCCCAGGCACACCAACCCATCGGCGCCCAGTTCGTCGGCCACCAGACTGGCCATGCGCCCGCCCATGGACTTGCCACCGATGGCCACAGACCCAGCGACATGACGCCGCACCTCGGCATACACCTCACGCCAGGCCTGCAGCAGTTTCGGTGCCGGGTTAGGTGGGCGTTTGCCGCCGTCGAGCCGGCGCTGAGCCATATAGGGAAACTCGAAGCGCAACACGTTCACGCCTTGTGCGGCAAGGCGTGCAGCCATGTCGTTCATAAAGGTTGAGTCCATTGGCGCGCCGGCGCCGTGGGCCAGGATCAGCGTGATCGGCCCGCCCGAGGGCGCGTTGGACGCGACATCCCACAACCAGCCATGTTCCCGCGCACACTGCGCCCATTGATCCCCGTCAATACTGGCCTTGTGCTCTTTGCCCATGCTTGCCTCGCTATTTAGTCTGCCTATAACTCCAGCCCAAGTGCCGCTCGGCTTGGGTTGAACCGTGGATGGGGAACCATGAACACTACATTAAGTACCGCCTATAACTACAAGGTGGTCCGCCAATTCGCCATTATGACGGTGGTGTGGGGCATCGTCGGCATGGGGCTCGGGGTTTTTCTCGCCGCCCAATTGGTTTGGCCCGCGCTCAACTTCGATTTGCCCTGGACCAGCTTTGGCCGTTTACGCCCATTGCATACCAACGCGGTGATCTTCGCGTTCGGTGGCTGTGCGCTATTCGCCAGCTCCTTCTACTCGGTGCAGCGCACCTGCCAGACCCAGCTGTTCGCGCCGAAACTCGCCGCGTTCTGCTTCTGGGGCTGGCAGCTGGTGATCCTGCTCGCCGCAATCACCTTGCCGCTGGGCTACACCAGCTCCAAGGAATACGCCGAGCTGGAATGGCCGATCGACATCTTGATCACCATCGTCTGGGTGGCCTACGCCATTGTGTTCTTCGGCACCGTGGCCAAGCGCAACACCAAGCACATCTACGTCGGTAACTGGTTCTTCGGTGCGTTCATCATCACCGTGGCCATCCTGCATATCGTCAACAACCTGGAAATCCCAGTCAGCCTGACCAAGTCCTACTCGCTGTACGGCGGTGCGACGGATGCCATGGTGCAGTGGTGGTATGGGCACAACGCGGTAGGCTTTTTCCTCACCGCCGGTTTCCTCGGCATGATGTATTACTTCGTGCCCAAGCAAGCCGAGCGTCCGGTGTACTCCTATCGCCTGTCCATCGTGCACTTCTGGGCGCTGATCACCCTGTATATCTGGGCCGGTCCGCACCACCTGCACTACACCGCACTGCCGGACTGGGCACAGTCCCTGGGCATGGTGATGTCGCTGGTTCTGCTGGCGCCAAGCTGGGGCGGCATGATCAACGGCATGATGACCCTCTCGGGCGCCTGGCATAAATTGCGCAGCGACCCGATCCTGCGCTTCCTGGTGGTGTCCCTGGCGTTCTACGGCATGTCGACCTTCGAAGGTCCGATGATGGCGATCAAGACCGTCAACTCGCTATCCCACTACACCGACTGGACCATCGGCCACGTACACGCCGGCGCTCTCGGTTGGGTGGCGATGATCTCCATCGGCGCGCTGTATCACATGATCCCGAAAGTCTTCGGCCGCGAGCAGATGTACAGCCTTGGCCTGATCAACGCGCACTTCTGGCTGGCCACCATCGGCACCGTGCTCTACATCGCCTCGATGTGGGTCAACGGCATTGCCCAAGGCCTGATGTGGCGTGCGATCAACGACGACGGCACCTTGACCTACTCCTTCGTCGAGACCCTGGTGGCCAGCCACCCAGGCTTCATCGTGCGGCTGGTGGGCGGCGCGGTGTTCCTCAGCGGCATGTTGCTGATGGCTTACAACACATGGCGCACCGTGCGCTCGGCACAACCTGTCGAAGCCGCCCCTGTCGCGCAGATGGCCTGAGGAGTCAGTGATGAAACACGAAACGATTGAAAAGAACGTCGGCCTGATGATGCTGCTGATGGTGCTCGCCGTGAGCATCGGCGGCCTGACCCAGATCGTCCCGCTGTTCTTCCAGGACGTGACCAACAAGCCGGTCGAAGGCATGAAGCCCTACACCGCGCTGCAACTGGAAGGCCGCGACATCTACATCCGCGAAGGCTGCGTGCAATGCCACTCGCAGATGATCCGCCCGTTCCGCGCCGAAACCGAACGCTACGGCCACTACTCGGTCGCCGGCGAAAGCGTGTGGGACCACCCGTTCCTGTGGGGCTCCAAGCGCACCGGCCCGGACCTGGCGCGCGTCGGCGCACGTTACTCCGACGACTGGCACCGTGCGCACTTGTACAACCCGCGCAACGTGGTGCCTGAGTCGAAAATGCCGGCCTACCCGTGGCTCGTCACGGCGCCGGTCGACAGCAGCCACACCGAGACCAAGTTGAACGTAATGCGCACCCTCGGCGTGCCGTACACCGACGGCGACATCAAGGGCGCCGTGGCCAGCCTCAAGGGCAAAACCGAGATGGACGCGCTGGTCTCGTACCTGCAAGTGCTCGGCACTGCCATCAAGAGCAAGAGGTGAGCCATGGGATTTGAATTCGATGCGGGCACCATCCGCGGCCTCGGCACGCTGGTGGTCGCCATCGCCTTTATCGGCTTGTCGCTGTGGGTGTTCAACAATCGGCGCAATGCGGAATTCGAGCAGGCGCGCCTGCTGCCGTTCGCCGACGAGCCCACCGCCCCCCCATCCGACGCTCAAGAAGAGCCTGCAATAAGGAGCACTCGGCCATGACCCTATTTTGGAGTACATGGATCTGCGTACTGACCATCGGCAGCCTGATCGGGCTGACCTGGCTGTTGATCTCCACCCGCAAGGGCGAGACCAAAGGCAGTGTCGACCAGACCATGGGCCACGCCTTCGATGGCATCGAGGAATACGACAACCCCTTGCCCCAGTGGTGGTTCATGCTGTTCGTCGGCACCTTGGTGTTCGCGGTCGGCTACCTGATCCTCTATCCGGGCCTGGGCAACTGGAAAGGCGTGCTGCCGGGCTATGAAGGCGGTTGGACCCAGGCCAAGGAATGGGAAAAGGAAATGGCCAAGGCCGATGCGAAATTTGGGCCGATCTACGCCAAATTCGCGGCCATGCCCGTGGAAGAAGTAGCCAAAGACCCACAAGCGCTGAAAATGGGTGGCCGCCTGTTCGCCTCCAACTGCGCGGTGTGCCACGGCTCGGATGCCAAGGGCGCGTACGGCTTCCCAAACCTGGCCGACAACCTGTGGCGCTGGGGCGGCTCTGCCGAGGCGATCAAGACCACCATCATGAACGGTCGCCACGCGGCGATGCCGGCCTGGGGTGAAGTACTGGGCGAAGACGGCGTGAAAAACGTCGCGGCCTATGTGCGCCACGACCTGGCCAAGTTGCCGCTGCCGGCCGATAGCACCGCCGATCTGGCCGCTGGCCAAGCCACCTTCAACACCACTTGCGTTGCCTGCCACGGCCCGCAAGGCCACGGTGTGGAAGCCATGGGCGCGCCTAACCTGACCGAACCCGCCGGTTTCATCTACGGCACCGGCCTGGCGCAATTGCAGCAGACCATCCGTCACGGCCGTCAAGGCCAGATGCCAGCACAGGAAGCCCTGCAAGGCAATGACAAAGTGCACCTACTGGCGGCTTACGTGTACAGCCTGTCCCACAACGCTGATGGCGCAAAGCCAGAAAGCCAAGCGCAATAACCACACAAGGCCGCCCCGCCCGGGGCGGCCGCTGCTTCGTCTGTAGGAGCGGGCTTGCTCGCTCCCACACCGACCGCCCTACGCGACCAAGTGTCGCACCCGTCTAAAGCAAACCTTTCCCCTCCTCCCATTCGGGTCTACGCTTGCTTGCACAGTGGACCGATCCTGGTGTACGCGACGAGTCACGTTGCGACCTGCAAAATTTCCTGTCCACTCGATCAGCTTTCCATTTCGGATTTTGTCCTTACGCCAAACATGGAAAGGGCGCAGAATCTGGCGTGGAACGCATTGATACAGGTCAGTCATTGCGTTGCAATGACCCCTCGCTTTCTACATACTTGCGGCCGATTTTTACCTATAAAAAAACCTAAACCGTGGAACCTTAGAATGAGCACAGCAATCAGTCCGACTGCTTATAACTATAAGGTAGTCCGCCAGTTCGCCATCATGACGGTGGTCTGGGGGATCCTTGGCATGGGGCTCGGGGTCTTCATCGCCTCGCAACTGGTCTGGCCGGAATTGAATTTCGACCTGCCCTGGACGACCTTCGGTCGCCTGCGCCCGCTGCACACCAACCTGGTGATTTTCGCCTTCGGCGGATGTGCATTGTTTGCCACCTCCTACTATGTCGTGCAGCGAACCTGCCAGACGCGACTGATCTCCGATGGCCTCGCCGCTTTCACCTTCTGGGGTTGGCAAGCGGTCATCATCGGCGCCATCGTCACCCTGCCGTTGGGTTACACCACCACCAAGGAATACGCCGAGCTGGAATGGCCCATCGCCATTTTGCTGGCCGTGGTCTGGGTGACCTACGCTGCGGTGTTCTTCGGCACCATCATCAAGCGCAAGACCAAGCACATCTATGTGGGCAACTGGTTCTACGGCGCGTTCATCCTGGTGACGGCGATGCTGCACATCGTCAACCACGCGTCGTTGCCGGTCAGCCTGTTCAAGTCCTATTCAGCTTACTCGGGCGCGACGGATGCAATGATCCAGTGGTGGTACGGGCATAACGCCGTAGGCTTTTTCCTCACCACCGGCTTCCTGGGGATGATGTACTACTTCGTGCCGAAACAGGCCGAACGCCCTATCTACTCCTATCGCCTGTCCATCGTGCACTTCTGGGCGCTGATCACCCTGTATATCTGGGCCGGTCCGCACCACCTGCACTACACCGCGCTGCCGGACTGGGCGCAATCCCTGGGCATGGCGATGTCGATCATCCTGCTGGCGCCAAGCTGGGGCGGCATGATCAACGGCATGATGACCCTCTCGGGCGCCTGGCATAAATTGCGCACCGACCCGATCCTGCGCTTCCTGGTGGTGTCCCTGGCGTTCTACGGCATGTCGACCTTCGAAGGTCCGATGATGGCGATCAAGACCGTCAACTCGCTCTCCCACTACACCGACTGGACCATCGGCCACGTTCACGCTGGCGCCCTCGGTTGGGTGGCGATGATCTCCATCGGCGCGCTGTACCACATGATCCCCAAACTGTTCGGCCGCGCGCAGATGCACAGCGTCGGGCTGATCAACACGCACTTCTGGCTGGCTACCATCGGCACCGTGCTCTACATCGCTTCGATGTGGGTCAACGGCATCACCCAGGGCCTGATGTGGCGTGCGATCAACGATGACGGCACCCTCACCTACTCCTTCGTCGAAGCGCTGCAAGCCAGCCACCCGGGCTACATCGTTCGTGCCCTGGGCGGTGCGTTCTTTGCCGCCGGCATGCTGTTCATGGCCTACAACGTGTTCCGCACCGTGCGGGCCTCGGACCCCGTAGAAGCTGAAGCCGCCGCCAAGATCGCCGTTGTGGGAGCCCACTGATGAAGCATGAAGTAGTCGAGAAGAATATCGGCCTGCTGGCCTTCTTCATGGTCATCGCCGTGAGCATCGGCGGCTTGACCCAAATCGTGCCGCTGTTCTTCCAGGACGTGACCAACAAGCCGGTCGAAGGCATGAAGCCGCGCACCGCCCTTGAACTGGAAGGCCGCGACGTCTACATCGCCAACGGCTGCGTGGGCTGCCACTCGCAGATGATCCGCCCGTTCCGCGCCGAAACCGAACGCTACGGCCACTACTCGGTCGCCGGCGAAAGCGTGTGGGACCACCCGTTCCTGTGGGGTTCCAAGCGCACCGGCCCGGACCTGGCGCGCGTGGGCGGGCGTTACTCCGATGACTGGCAACGTGCCCACCTGTACAACCCGCGCAACGTCGTGCCCGAGTCGAAAATGCCGGCGTACCCGTTCCTCGTGGAAAACAAGCTCGACGGCAAGGACACCGCGAAGAAGATGGAAGTCTTGCGCACCCTGGGCGTGCCCTACACCGACGAAGACATCGCCGGTGCCGCGGCTGCCGTGAAGGGCAAGACCGAAATGGACGCATTGGTGGCCTACCTGCAGGGCCTGGGCACCATCATCAAAAGCAAACGGTGATTCTTCATGGATATCGGGATGATTCGTGGCCTGGGCACCGTTGTGGTGATGGTGGCCTTTGTCGGCCTGGCGCTGTGGGTGTTCAGCCCCAAGCGCAAGTCGGAGTTTGACGACGCAACCATGCTGCCCTTTGCGGATGACCCCGAAGCCATCAAGCACGTCGAGCAAGCTTCTAGGAGTAACAAAGAATGACTACGTTCTGGAGTCTGTACGTCACAGTCCTCAGTCTGGGTACCATCTTCGCCCTGACCTGGCTGCTGCTGTCGACCCGCAAGGGCCAGCGCGCCGAGCAAACCGACGAAACCGTCGGCCACTCGTTCGACGGCATCGAGGAGTACGACAACCCGCTGCCCAAGTGGTGGTTCATGCTGTTCGTCGGCACCATCGTGTTTGCCCTTGGTTACCTGGTGCTGTACCCGGGCCTGGGCAACTGGAAGGGTCTGCTGCCGGGCTATAACTACCTCGACAACGACAAGCAAACCCCCTTCGCCAACGGTCAGACCGGCTGGACCGGCGTGCACGAATGGGAGAAGGAAATGGCCCGCTCGGACGCCAAGTTCGGGCCGATCTTCGCCAAATTCGCCTCGATGCCGATCGAAGAAGTCGCCAAGGATCCGCAAGCGCTGAAAATGGGCGGCCGCCTGTTCGCCTCCAACTGCTCGGTGTGCCACGGCTCCGACGCCAAGGGCGCCTATGGTTTCCCCAACCTGACCGACGCCGACTGGCGCTGGGGCGGCGAACCTAACACCATCAAGGAAACCATCCTCAAAGGCCGCCACGCGGTGATGCCAGGCTGGGCCGAAGTGATTGGCGAACAAGGCGTGGCCGATGTGGCCGGTTTTGTGGTGACCAAGCTCGATGGTCGCAAGTTGCCTGAAGGGGCCAAGGCCGACGTGGCCAACGGCGAAAAACTCTTCGCCGCCAACTGCGTGGCCTGCCACGGTCCCGCCGGCAAAGGCACCCCCGCCATGGGCGCCCCCGACCTGACCCACCCCGGCGCGTTCATCTACGGTTCGAGCTTCGCTCAGTTGCAGCAGACCATCCGCTACGGCCGTCAGGGCCAGATGCCTGCGCAGGAACAATTGCAAGGCAACGACAAGGTGCACTTGCTCGCGGCGTATGTGTACAGCTTGTCTCATGCAGACAAAAAGGCCGAGGAGCAGTGAGACTGATCGTTATTTAGCAACACAGAAACAACCCATGTGAGAGGGGGCTGGCCCCCGATAGCAGTGGGCCAGTCATGCCTTTATTGACTGACACTCTGCTATCGGGGGCCAGCCCTTCTCACATTGGATCTCTGGCATTTTTGAAGGTCGAACCGGCAAAACCGTCCATACTTCCCAAGTCAATTGATCCAGATCACGTACACCATCAATTGATTTCCCCCAACGCGACCAAAGGTCGCACCCTTGGCGTACCATCGGGGGCGTATCATTACGCTACTGCAACATCCTTAATTTGACCCCGGTTGGCACGTACTGGCCGAGGCAAATCTCCACCGCCGTGGGATGCAATGATGAGCGACCAAATACCGGTACATGACGTTACCCCGCCTGCCAAACATTCAAGCCAGACGGTCGATCTCTACGCCGCGCGCGAGAAGATCTACACCCGTGCCTTCACTGGCCTGTTCCGCAATCTGCGCATGCTCGGCGGTGCCGCGCTGTTCCTGCTCTACTTCGGCACGGTGTGGCTGAACTGGGGCGGTCACCAGGCCGTGTGGTGGAATTTGCCGGAACGTAAGTTCTTTATTTTCGGCGCAACCTTCTGGCCTCAGGACTTCATTCTGCTGTCTGGCATCCTGATCGTCGCCGCGTTCGGCCTGTTCTTTATCACGGTGTACGCCGGGCGCGTGTGGTGCGGCTATACCTGCCCGCAAAGCGTGTGGACGTGGATCTTCATGTGGTGCGAAAAGGTCACCGAAGGCGACCGCAACCAACGCATCAAGCTGGACAAAGCGCCGATGAGCGCAAACAAATTCCTGCGCAAGTTCAGCAAGCACAGCCTGTGGCTGATCATCGGTTTCGTCACCGGCATGACCTTCGTCGGTTACTTCTCGCCGATCCGCGAACTGGTCTTCGACTTCTTCACCGGCCAGGCCGATGGCTGGTCGTATTTCTGGGTCGGTTTCTTCACCCTTGCCACCTATGGCAACGCCGGTTGGCTGCGCGAACAGGTGTGCATCTACATGTGCCCTTATGCGCGTTTCCAGAGCGTGATGTTCGACAAGGACACCCTGATCGTCTCCTACGACCCACGCCGTGGCGAACTGCGCGGGCCACGTAAAAAAGGCGCCGACTACAAGGCCCAGGGCCTGGGCGACTGCATCGACTGCACCATGTGCGTACAGGTATGCCCGACCGGCATCGACATCCGAGACGGCCTGCAGATCGAGTGCATCGGCTGCGCGGCGTGCATCGATGCCTGCGACAACATCATGGATAAGATGGAGTACCCACGCGGCCTGATCAGCTACACCACCGAGCACAACCTGTCCGGCCAGAAAACCCACAAGCTGCGTCCACGTCTGATCGGCTATGCGTTGGTATTGCTGGCGATGATCAGCCTGTTGGTCACCGCGTTTTTCATGCGTTCGCTGGTGGGCTTCGACGTCAGCAAAGACCGCGTGCTGTTCCGCGAAAACGCCGAAGGCCGCATCGAAAACGTCTACAGCCTGAAGATCATGAACAAGGACCAGCGCGACCACACCTACGTGCTCGATGCCGCCGGCCTGCCGGATCTCAAGTTGCAGGGCCGCCGCGAGATCAAGGTGTCCGCCGGCGATATCGTGAGCATGCCGGTGGAACTGTCGAGTGCGCCGGAACAAGTGCCATCGAGCACCAACGAGGTGACGTTCATCCTCAAGGATGCCGATGACCCGAGCATTCACGTCGAAGCCAAGAGCCGATTCATCGGCCCTCAGGTCCGTTAACCCAACGTTGTTAAACAGAGAGCCGAACAATGCCCGTAGCCACTGCCGCAAGCCCTTGGTACAAGCACCTCTGGCCTTGGATCATCATCGGTATCCTCGCCTGCTCGGTGGCCTTGACCTTGTCCATGGTGACGATCGCGGTGAACAACCCGGACAACCTGGTCAACGACAACTACTACGAGGCCGGCAAAGGCATCAACCGCTCCCTGGATCGTGAACGCCTGGCCCAGACCCTGCAGTTGCGCGCCAAGCTGCACCTGGACGAACTGACCGGCGAGGTCGAGCTGAACCTCACCGGCTACAGCAACCCCAACACCCTGCAACTGAACCTGATTTCACCGACCCAGCCGGAGAAAGACCGCAAGATCAACCTGACCCGCAGCGACAGCGAGCCGGGCCGCTACCTGGGTCAGGTGACCGATAAAGTCGAAGGCCGCCGTTTCGTGGAGCTTTTGGGTGTGGAAGGCGACAAGACCTGGCGCCTGTTCGAGGAAGAAGAAGTCAGCCACGACAAAGACTTACTGCTGGGAGATGAGCCCTTGCAGGGCGCCGAAGACCTGAAGAAGTAAACACTCTGCGCTTCGCACGTCGCGGCCCCGCCCCTCCCTGCGAGAGTCGGGCTGGCCCGCGACGAGGCCCTACCAGCCCCTAAAGATTCCAAGCCATGACCACCCCGCTTCCCTGCTACCACTGCGCCCTGCCCGTGCCGCCCGGCAGCCGGTTCACCGCTCAGATCCTCGGCGAGCGCCGTGAACTCTGCTGCCCAGGTTGCCAGGCGGTGGCCGAAGCGATTGTGGCCGGGGGCCTGGAAAGCTATTACCAGCATCGCAGCGAAGCCTCGGCCAACCCCGAAGCGCTGCCGGTACAACTGGTGGAGGAGCTGGCGCTGTATGACCGCGCCGACGTGCAAAAACCCTTTGTGCGCCATGACGGCGAACTGGCCGAAACCACCCTGCTGATGGAAGGCATCAGTTGCGCGGCGTGTGGCTGGCTGATCGAAAAACACCTGCGCAGCCTGCCCGCCGTGGCCGAGGCACGGCTGAACCTGTCCAACCATCGCTTGCAGGTCCGCTGGGCCGATGGGCAACTGCCGTTGAGCCAGGTGCTCAGCGAACTGCGCCATATCGGCTATGCCGCCCACCCGTATCAGGCGGACCGCGCCGCTGAGCAATTGGCCAGTGAAAACCGTCTGGCCCTGCGCCAACTGGGCGTGGCCGGGTTGCTGTGGTTCCAGGCGATGATGGCAACCATGGCCACTTGGCCGGAATTCAATATCGACCTGAGCCCAGAGCTGCACGTCATCCTGCGCTGGGTAGCGATGTTTCTGACCACCCCCATCGTGTTCTACAGCTGCGCGCCGTTTTTCAAAGGCGCGTTGCGCGACCTGCGCACCCGCCATCTGACCATGGATGTGTCGGTGTCCCTGGCGATTGGCGGCGCCTACCTGGCGGGCATCTGGACCGCCATCAGTGGCGTGGGCGAGCTGTATTTCGATGCAGTGGGCATGTTCGCGCTGTTCCTGCTGGCCGGGCGCTATCTGGAACGCCGCGCCCGCGAACGCACCGCCGCCGCCACTGCGCAACTGGTCAACCTGCTGCCGGCCTCGTGCCTGCGCGTGCAAAGCGACGGGCAGAGCGAGCGCATCCTGCTCAGCGAACTGGCCGTGGGCGATCGCGTGCGCGTACACCCAGGCGCGGTGCTGCCGGCGGACGGAGTGATCCTCGACGGTCAGTCCAGCATCGACGAGTCACTACTGACCGGCGAGTACCTGCCGCAAGCGCGCCAGGCGGGCGATAGCGTCACCGCCGGCACCCTCAATGTGGAAGGCGCGCTGACCGTTGAAGTACGCGCCCTGGGCCACGACACCCGCCTGTCCGCCATCGTGCGCTTGCTGGAACGGGCCCAGGCCGAGAAACCGCGGCTGGCCCAGATCGCCGACCGTGCCGCGCAATGGTTCCTGCTGGGCTCGCTGCTCGCCGCCGCGCTGATCGGCCTGTGGTGGTGGCAGTTGGACGCGTCGCGGGCGTTCTGGATCGTACTGGCGATGCTGGTGGCGACCTGCCCGTGCGCCTTGTCGCTGGCCACACCCACCGCCCTCACCGCCGCCACCGGCACCCTGCACAAACTCGGTTTGCTGCTGACCCGCGGCCATGTGCTGGAGGGTCTTAACCAAATCGACACGGTGATTTTCGACAAGACCGGCACCCTCACCGAAGGCCGCCTGGCGCTGCGAGCGATTCGCCCCTTGGGCCCGTTGGACAGCGATGCCTGCCTGGGCCTGGCCGCCGCCCTGGAAAACCGTTCAGAGCACCCGATTGCCCGTGCTTTCGGGCGTGCGCCGCTGGCTGCCGATGAAGTGCTGAGCACCCCCGGCCTCGGCCTGGAGGGTCGCGTGGGCGAGCGCCTGCTGCGCATCGGCCAGCCGGGGTTCGTGTGTGAACTCAGCGGCTGCGCCTTGCCCGCCTCACCCGACGAAGCCGGACAATGGCTGCTGCTGGGTGACCGCCAGGGCCCGCTCGCCTGGTTCGTGCTCGACGACCGCCTGCGCAGCGACGCACCGGCCTTGCTGCAAGCCTGCCAGGCACGCGGCTGGCGCACCCTGCTGCTCTCGGGGGACAGTTCGCCGATGGTCGCCAGCGTCGCGCTTGAGCTGGGCATCGACGAGGCCCACGGCGGCCTGCGTCCCGACGACAAACTGCAAGTGTTGCAACGCCTGCACCAGGAAGGCCGCAGGGTGTTGATGCTCGGCGATGGAGTCAACGATGTGCCGGTGCTCGCCGCCGCGGATATCAGTGTGGCCATGGGCTCGGCCACCGACCTGGCCAAGACCAGCGCCGACGCGGTGCTGCTGTCCAACCGCTTGGATGCGCTGGTGCAGGCCTTCAGCCTGGCGCGGCGCACCCGACGGGTGATCATTGAAAACCTGGTGTGGGCGGGGCTATACAATGGCCTTATGCTGCCGTTCGCCGCCCTCGGCTGGATCACGCCCATTTGGGCGGCGGTGGGCATGTCCCTCAGTTCGTTGACCGTGGTGCTCAACGCCCTGCGCCTGACTCGCCTGCCGAGCGCGCCGGCCGCCAGCGCCCCTCAAGTAACCCGCCCGCTGCCGGCTTGAGCCGCGCGGGCATGGAGTGCAGATGCCAGCTTTATACGTGATGATTCCGGCGGCGCTGCTATTAGTGGGCGTCGCCATCTACATCTTCTTCTGGGCCGTGGACAGCGGCCAGTACGACGACCTCGACGGCCCGGCCCACAGCGTGCTGTTCGATGACCAGGACCCCAACCACTTGGCCGGCGTCGAAGAAGCCAACAGCCCCGAGCAACCGCCCAAGCCCCAAGAACCACCCCATGCTTGAACTGGCGCCGTTACTGGTTTCCGCGCTGATCCTCGGCCTGCTCGGTGGCGGCCATTGCCTGGGCATGTGCGGCGGGCTGATGGGCGCGCTGACCCTGGCCATCCCTCAAGAGCAGCGCAGCCGTCGGTTCCGTCTGCTGCTGGCGTACAACCTGGGGCGCATCCTCAGCTACGCCTGCGCCGGGTTGTTGATCGGCATGGCCGGCTGGGCCGTGGCCAATAGCCCGGCGGCCATGACTCTGCGGGTGTTGGCCGGTCTGCTGCTGATCAGCATGGGCCTGTACCTGGCCGGCTGGTGGAGCGGTCTGACCCGTATCGAACGCCTCGGGCGCGGCCTGTGGCGGCATATCCAGCCGATTGCCAACCGTTTGCTGCCGGTGTCCAGCCTGCCCCGCGCGTTGTTGCTGGGCGCGCTGTGGGGCTGGTTGCCGTGCGGGTTGGTCTACAGCACCCTGCTCTGGGCCGCCAGCCAAGGCAATGCGCTGGACAGTGGTTTGCTGATGCTGGCGTTCGGCCTGGGCACCTGGCCGGTGTTGCTGGCCACCGGGCTGGCGGCGGAACGCGTCACTGCCTTACTGCGCAAGCGCAGCGTGCGCATGGCCGGCGGTGTGCTGGTGGTGCTCTTCGGTATCTGGACCCTGCCCGGCCCGCATCAGCACTGGTTGATGGGGCATTGAAACGCCGTGTGGCATAGCGCCGCTCCCCGTTGACGCAAATCAAGGCGCCCCCTACGGCCAACCCCTAGACTCGGCCCACTAGCCTATCCGGGGGACGCCCGCATGCTCGACGCCATTCGTTGGGACACCGATCTGATTAACCGCTACGACCTGGCAGGGCCGCGCTACACGTCCTACCCGACCGCCGTGCAATTCGACAGCCAAGTCGGCACATTCGACTTGCTCCACGCCCTGCGTGACAGCCGCAAGGCCACACGGCCGCTGTCGCTGTACGTGCATGTGCCGTTCTGCGCGAACATTTGCTACTACTGCGCCTGCAACAAGGTCATCACCAAGGACCGAGGCCGCGCCCACGCCTACCTGCAACGCCTGGAGCAAGAGATCCAACTGGTGGCTTGCCACCTGGACCCCAAGCAGCCGGTGGAGCAACTGCACTTCGGCGGCGGCACTCCGACCTTTCTCAGCCACGACGAACTGCGCCAGGTCATGACCTGCCTGCGCCAGCACTTCAACCTGCTAGACGATGACTCCGGCGACTATGGCATCGAGATCGACCCGCGCGAAGCCGACTGGGCCACCATGGGCCTGCTGCGCGAGCTGGGCTTTAACCGCGTGAGCATCGGCGTGCAAGACCTCGATCCCGAGGTCCAGCGCGCAGTGAACCGTCTGCAAAGTCTGGAAGAAACCCGCGCGGTGATCGACGCGGCGCGCACCCTGCAATTTCGTTCGATCAACATCGACCTGATCTACGGCTTGCCTAAACAGACGCCGATCAACTTCGCGCGCACCGTGGAGGAAGTCATCAAGCTGCAGCCGGACCGCCTGTCGGTGTTCAACTATGCGCACCTGCCGGAACGTTTCATGCCGCAACGCCGCATCAACAGCGACGAACTGCCCTCCCCGGCGCAAAAACTGTTGATGCTGCAAACCACCATCGAACAACTGACCCAGGCCGGCTATCGCTACATCGGCATGGACCACTTCGCCCTGCCCGACGACGAGCTGGCCATCGCCCAGGAAGAGGGCCGGCTGCAACGCAACTTCCAGGGTTACACCACCCATGGTCATTGCGATCTGATCGGGCTTGGCGTGTCGGCCATCAGCCAGATCGGCGATCTGTATTGTCAGAACAGCAGTGACCTGAATACCTACCAGAACACCTTGGCTGGCGCGCAACTGGCCACCAGCCGTGGCCTGGTCTGCACCACGGACGATCGTTTGCGGCGTGAAGTGATTCAGCAACTGATCTGCAATTTCAGCCTGGCTTTCGAACCTGTAGAGCAGGCTTTCAATATTGATTTTCGCGGGTATTTCGCCGATCTCTGGCCGCAACTGGAGGCGATGGCCACGGATGGTCTGATCGCCCTCGACGAACACGGCATTCGCGTGCTGCCGGCCGGCCGACTGCTGGTGCGTTCGGTGTGCATGGTGTTCGATGCGTACTTGGAGCACCAGAACCGGCAGCGGTTTTCGCGGGTGATCTGAAGGGCAAGCCCCGGCGCGGTGAGGGCCGGGCTTGCGTTAACCTCTATACTATTGGTGCTTTTTTGTACAGGCTGGCCTGACTGCCCACAGTGCGTTACCCTTACGCATTATGTGTGATTCCCCACAAGGATTTTAGTAATGTCCGAGCCAGTCAAGCTGCGCGCTCATAACCAGGCCCATTGCAAGGATTGCAGCCTGGCCCCCCTCTGCCTGCCACTTTCGCTGAATCTGGAAGACATGGATGCGCTGGACGACATCGTTAAACGCGGTCGCCCGCTGAAGAAAGGCGAGTTTCTGTTTCGCCAGGGCGACAAGTTCGATTCCGTCTATGCAGTACGCTCCGGCGCGTTGAAGACATTCAGCCTGAGCGACGGCGGCGAGGAACAAATCACCGGTTTCCATCTGCCGAGTGAACTGGTGGGGTTATCGGGCATGGACACCGAGATTCACCCGGTATCGGCCCAGGCGCTGGAGACGACCTCGGTGTGCGAGATCCCCTTCGAACGCCTGGATGAGCTGGCGCTGCAATTGCCGCAACTGCGCCGCCAATTGATGCGTGTGATGAGCCGCGAGATCCGCGACGATCAACAAATGATGCTGCTGCTGTCGAAGAAAACCGCCGACGAGCGCATCGCCACCTTCCTGGTTAACCTCTCTGCCCGTTTCCGCGCCCGTGGGTTCTCGGCCAACCAGTTCCGCTTGAGCATGTCGCGCAACGAAATCGGCAACTATCTGGGGCTGGCGGTGGAAACCGTGTCCCGCGTATTCACCCGTTTCCAGCAGAACGAACTGCTCGCCGCCGAAGGCAAGGAAGTGCATATCCTCGACCCGATCCAGCTGTGCGCGCTGGCCGGTGGCTCCATAGAAGGTTGATGCAGACACCTGCGGCCGCGCCAATCGGCAAGGTCGCAGGTATACTTCGAGTCCGTTTTCCGCACCCAGGACTCCTCGACGATGACCTTCGACTCGTTCGACATCAAATCCCTGATCCGCCCTGTCATCGACTTCCCCAAGCCTGGGGTGATCTTCCGTGACATCACCCCGCTGTTCCAATCGCCCAAGGCCCTGCGCCTGGTGGCGGACAGCTTTGCCCAGCGCTACGTCGAAGCCGAGTTCACCCACATTGGCGCGATGGATGCTCGTGGTTTTCTGATCGGTTCGATCATTGCTTATCAGTTGAACAAGCCGCTGATCCTGTTTCGCAAGCAAGGCAAACTGCCGGCCGATGTGCTGGCCGAGGGTTACCAGACAGAATACGGCGAAGCCTTCCTGGAAGTGCACGCCGACAGCTTGTGCGAAGGCGACTCGGTGCTGATATTCGATGACCTGATCGCCACTGGCGGTACGCTGATAGCCGCTGCGAACCTGGTACGGCGCATGGGTGCGAAGGTGTTCGAAGCCGCCGCAATCATCGACCTGCCGGAGCTGGGTGGCTCGCAGCGCTTGGAAGACATGGGCATCCCGACGTTTTGCCTGACGCAGTTTTCATTGACTGAACGCTAATGGCACTGACCATCACAAGCCCATCTGCTTGCTGATGATTTCGTTCATTACCTCCCGAGTCCCCCCGCCGATGGACAGGATGCGGTTGTCGCGATACAGCCGCTCCACCAGATTGCCGCGCATATAGCCCTGGCCGCCGAGGATCTGCACGGCGTCGTAGGTGACGCGGTCGGCGGTGTCGGTGGCCAGGTTCTTGGCCATGGAAATTTCCTTGATCACACTTTTGCCCGCCGCCATCTTCGCTGCCTGGCGGTAGGTGAACTCCCGCGAGACTTCCACGGCCGTGGCCATTTCCGCCAAGCGATGCTTGAGCACCTGGAATTTACCGATGGGTTTGCCGAACGCCTCACGCTGAGCGGCCCATTGCAGGCTCTGTTCAAGGGCCATCTGCGCGGTCATATTGGCCATCAATGCCAGAGCCAGGCGTTCGCTTTGGAAGTTGCCCATGATGCAGGCGAACCCCATGTTCTCGGCGCCGATCAGATTGCCGACGGGCACTGGGCAGTCATCGAAGAACAACTCAGCCGTGTCCGACGCCCACCAGCCCATCTTCTTCAGTGGTGGACCGACGGTAAAACCAGGGGTGTTCTTTTCGATCAACAGCAGGCTGATACCGGCAAATCCCGGCCCACCGGTGCGCACCGCCACGGTGTAGAAGTCGGCGCGCACGCCGCTGGTAATAAAGGTTTTGCTGCCGCTGACGCGGTAACAGTCGCCGTCGCGCACGGCGCGGGTGTGCAGGTTGGCCACATCGGAACCGCCACCCGGCTCGGTAACCGCCAGAGCAATGACCTTCGCCCCTGCCAACACCTGCGGCACCACTCGCTCGCGCACTTCGGGCCGTGCCCATTTGACGACCGGCGGCAAGCCGATATCCAGCGAACCGAGCCCCGCGACAACGCCGCCGGAGCCGCAGCGCATCAACTCTTCGCTGGCCGCAACCTTGGCGAACAAATCGCCTTCGTGACTGCCACCCAATGATTCTGGATACCCGATGCCAAGGATCCCCGCCGCACCGGCCTTGTCGTAGAGTTCGCGGGGGAAACTTTGAGCCTCCTCCCATTGCTCGATGCCCGGCAGCATCTCGCGCTCGACAAAGCGTCGCACGCTGTCGCGGATCAGCTGGTGATGGGGGTCGAAGTAATCCTGATAGGCAGACATCGGCAAACTCCACGCAACGGTGGAGAGAAATTACCAAGCGCTTGCTTGGTTAACAAGCATTCGAAAAAACGTGGTGCCAAAGAAATCCGAACTGAACCCGCCACACACTTGTTGCGGCGAAGCGGCCCTGTATCCAGACACTGCGGTGGGTCAGGCGGAAACGGTTGCCAGGTTATAGGGCTGCTTCGCAGCCCAGCGCAGGGCAAGCCTGCTCACTACACGGGGAGCGGCGCACGTGCTTGCAGTGGTGAGCGGGCTTGTCCCGCGCTGGGGCGCGAAGCGGCCCTGTCTCCAGGCGCTGCGGTGGGTCAGGCGGAAACGGTTGCCAGGTTGTGGGGCTGCTTCGCAGCCCAGCGCAGGGCAAGCCTGCTCACTACACAGGGAGCGGCGCACATGCTTGCAGTGGTGAGCGGGCTTGTCCCGCGCTGGGGCGCGAAGCGGTCCTGTCTGCAGGCGCTGCGGTGTGTCAGGCGGAAACGGTTGCCAGGTTGTAGGGCTGCTTCGCAGCCCAGCGCAGGGCGAGCCTGCTCACTACACGGGGAGCGGCGCACATGCTGCAGTGGTGAGCGGGCTTGTCCCGCGCTGGGGCGCGAAGCGGCCCTGTCTCCAGGCGCTGCGGTGGGTCAGGCGGAAACGGTTACCAGGTTGTAGGGCTGCTTCGCAGCCCAGCGCAGGGCAAGCCTGCTCACTACAACAGCCGGGTTGGCTAGAGGGCGATGGGTTTGCGACCGGCGAACGAGTGCGCCAGGGTGCCGCCGTCCACCAGTTCCAACTCGCCTCCCAGCGGCACGCCGTGGGCGATGCGTGAAGTGATCAGGCCTTTGTTGGTCAGCAGTTGGGCGATGTAATGGGCAGTCGCTTCACCTTCCACCGTGGGGTTGGTGGCGAGGATGACTTCGGTAAAGGTGCCCTGTTCCTCGATACGCGCCACCAGTTGCGGGATGCCGATGGCCTCCGGGCCGAGGCCGTCGAGCGGCGAGAGGTGGCCCTTGAGCACGAAGTAGCGTCCGCGATAGCCGGTCTGTTCCACCGCATACACATCCATCGGCCCTTCCACTACGCACAGCAAAGTGTCGTCGCGGCGCGGGTCCGCGCATTGCGGGCAAAGCTCTTCTTCGGTGAGAGTGCGGCACTGGCGACAGTGGCCAACGCCTTCCATGGCCTGGCTCAGGGCCTGGGCCAGGCGAGTGCCGCCGCTGCGGTCACGCTCCAGCAATTGCAGCGCCATGCGCTGGGCGGTTTTCTGGCCGACACCCGGCAAAGTACGCAGGGCGTCGATCAGTTGACGAATCAGAGGGCTGAAGCTCATGGGGCATGGGTCCGACAAAACGACGAGACGCGGTTTATACCCGCGCCCCGGATTAGCGTCAAATGATCAATCCTGCGCGACGCGCACCACCAACTTGCCGAAGTTGCGCCCTTCGAGCAGGCCGATAAAGGCTTCGGGCGCCTGCTCCAGGCCCTCGACCACATCTTCGCGGAACTTGATCTTGCCCTCGCGCACCCACGGCGCCATGGCGCTGAGGAACTCGGGCTGACGGTCGCCGTAGTCATCAAACACAATAAAGCCCTGGATGCGCACGCGCTTGGTCAGCAGAGTCCGTTGCAGGGCCGGTAGACGATCTGGACCACTGGGCGCCTCATGGGCGTTATAGCCGGCGATCAGGCCGCACAGCGGCACCCGTGCCTTGGCGTTCAGCAGCGGCAACACTGCGTCGAAGACCTTGCCGCCGACGTTTTCGAAATAGATGTCTACACCTTTGAAGCAGGCCTGGGCCAGCTCGTCGGCAAAATCCTCGCTTTTATGGTCGATACAGGCATCAAAGCCCAACTCGTCCACCACATAGCGGCACTTCTGCGCGCCGCCCGCAATACCGACCACACGCAGGCCCTTGAGCTTAGCCACCTGCCCCACCACCGAGCCGACCGCTCCGGACGCCGCGGCCACCACCAGGGTTTCGCCGGCCTTTGGCTGGCCGATGTCCATCAGGCCCATGTAGGCGGTCATGCCGGGCATGCCCAGCACACCCAGCGCCATGGAAGGACTGGCCAGCCCCTTAGGCACCGGTATCAGGTTGCGGCCGTCGGAAATGCTGTGGCTCTGCCAGCCGGTCGCACCGACCACCAGATCACCCACTTCAAACTTCGGATGACGCGACTGCTCGATCCGGCTGACAGCGCCGCCGGTCATCACCTCGTCGATTTCCACCGGTGCCGCGTAGGACGGCGCATCGCTCATCCGCCCACGCATGTAGGGGTCAAGGGACAAGTACAGGGTTTTGAGCAGCACCTGGCCGTCCGCCAGCTCCGGCAAAGTCACACGCTCCAGGCGGAAGTTCTCAGGGGTCGGTGCGCCTTTAGGACGCGAAACCAGGACGATTCGCTGGTTGAGTGTCGGTTCGTGAGGCATCAGAGGGCTCCTTATCGAATTCATCGGTATAGGGTGCAGACCATGGGTGCCGTGCCGGGGTTCGATCGGATCGGCATAAACAAAAATGCCAGGCGCGATGCCTGGCATTGGAGTCTAGCTAAAGCCTGTGGATCAGAACGGCAGCTTCATGCCCGGCGGCAGTTGCATGCCGGCGGTCACACCGGACATTTTGTCCTGGCTGTTGGCTTCGATCTTGCGCACGGCGTCGTTCACGGCAGCCGCGAACAGATCTTCCAGCACCTCACGGTCGTCATCGCTGACGCCTTCAAGCAGGCTCCGGTCGATGCTCACGCGCTTGATGTCGTGACGACCGGTCATCACCACACTGACCATATCGCCACCGGCTTTACCGGTGACTTCGGCGTTGGCCAGTTCTTCCTGCATCTTGGCCATTTTTTCCTGCATCTGCTGCGCCTGCTTCATCAGGCCGGCCATGCCACCTTTCATCATGGGAATCACCTCAAAAGTACGTGGATCAAGTTAGTAGCCCGGTGTCATGACGCCTGGGGCACCGGAGCTTCGACAGGTTCAATAGTATCGTGGCGCACCACCGCACCGAACTGCTGCATCATTTGCTGGATGAGCGGATCGGCGTGGATCGCGTCCTCGGCTTCACGCTGGCGGTTCAGACGCCGGCGGGTCGCGGCCTGGGCCGGGGTTTCCTGCTCAGGCTTGATCAATTCGATGCTGATCGTCAGCGTGCGCCCATGGTACTGGTTAAGGGCATCATTGAGGCGACGCTGCTGGGTTGCATTGAACAAGGCACTGTGGGCCGGGTCCAGGTGCAGCGACCAGTGGTCGCCGTCGACGGCGATCAGTGTGCAGTTGGCGGCGATGCTGCCGGTCATGCCGGAAATCGGCAATTTCGGGAACAGTTCCAGCCACTGCAGAGCCAGACCGGTGGCCGGCGCTGCGGCGGGTTCAGGCTCGGGCTCCGGGGCAGGTTCGGCGGCGTGTTCGCTGGCCAATTCGTCCAGGTAGCTGTAGGCCGAATCCATGTCCGGCTCGATGTAGTCTTCGTCCAGCGGCGGCTCGTCGTCGAGGTCGATGCCCGGCGTGGCCGCGTCGACTTGGGCGACCGTCGGCTCGGGCACTGGCGCGGACACCCACTCCGGCGCATCCGGCACCACGCTGTCAGGCGTCGGCGTGGGCATCGGGGTCAGTTCGGGTTGCTCGCCGGTGGTTTCCAGCACGGGCTCCACGGCAGGCTGCAACTCGGGCTCGGGCTCGGCGTCCGCCGGTTCGTTCCACGGCAGGTCGACCACAGGGTCGGGCTCAGGCGCGGCAACCACTACTGGCTCAGGCGCCTCAGCTGGAGGCGCGACCGGCGCAGGCGCGGCGGCAACTGGCGCGACTACGGCGGCGCCAGCCACAGGTTTGGCGGAATCAACTGTGGCCTGGCTGATCCCCACTGGCTTTAGCGGCTGTCTCGGCGCATCCGCCGTATCGGCGGGCCGGAACGCCAGCATGCGCAACAGCACCATTTCAAAACCGCCGCGCGGATCCGGCGCCAGGGGCAAATCGCGACGGCCGATCAGGCCCATCTGGTAATAGAACTGCACGTCTTCGGCCGGCAATGCCTGGGCCAACGCCAGCACCCGGTCGCGGTCGCCGTGGCCGTTGTCGACACCTTCAGGCAGAGCCTGGGCGATGGCCACGCGGTGCAGCACATTGAGGATTTCCGAGAGCACGCCGTTCCAGTCCGGGCCTTGCTCCGACAAATGGCGCACGGCCTCCAACAACGCCTTGGCATCACCGTCGATCAACGCGTGCAGCACGTCGAAGACCTGGCCGTGATCCAGGGTGCCCAACATGGCACGCACATCGGCGGCCATGACCTTGCCTTCGCCAAAGGCGATGGCCTGGTCGGTGAGGCTCATGGCGTCACGCATCGAGCCATCGGCCGCGCGGCCGAGCAGCCACAGCGCGTCGTCTTCGAACGGCACGTTCTCGACACCCAGCACATGGGTCAAATGCTCGACCACTCGCTCGGGAGTCATGTTCTTCAGGGAAAACTGCAGGCACCGCGACAGAATGGTTGCAGGAAGTTTCTGCGGGTCGGTGGTGGCCAGGATGAATTTGACGTAGGGCGGCGGCTCTTCCAGGGTTTTCAACAAGGCGTTGAAGGAGTGGCTGGACAGCATGTGCACTTCGTCGATCAGGTAGACCTTGAAGCGGCCACGGCTCGGGGCGTACTGCACGTTGTCCAGCAGTTCGCGGGTGTCTTCGACCTTGGTGCGGCTGGCGGCGTCGATCTCGATCAGGTCGACGAAACGCCCTTCGTCGATTTCCCGGCATACCGAACAGGTGCCGCAGGGCGTTGAGGTGATCCCGGTTTCACAGTTCAGGCACTTGGCGATGATCCGCGCGATCGTGGTCTTGCCCACCCCCCGGGTACCGGTGAACAGGTAGGCGTGGTGCAGCCGTTGGCTGTCCAAGGCATTGATCAGAGCCTTGAGCACATGGGTCTGGCCGACCATTTCGCGGAACGAGCGCGGGCGCCATTTACGTGCAAGAACCTGATAACTCATCGAAAACCGTCGCAACTGGGAAGCAGAGGCCGGTAATGCTAGCGGAGCAAGGGGGAAATTGCATCCGGCACGCTCGTCTAATCTGACTAAGCTCTGCTGACTGGCCCCCGAAACGGCCTGAACCTGGAGAGTGTATGCGCGTAGTCCTGGGCGCTTTATGGATGATCACCACGGCCAGCTTGGCGGCGCCTGCCCCGCTGCGTTTTTCGATTTCCGACAGTTGGGCGATGCCGATGGTGCAAGTGGAGAACGGTCAGCCGACCCAGGGCATTTTGTATGACGTGATGGCGAGCCTGGCCACACAGCTCGGCCTACCGGCCCGGTTCCAAGTGCTGGCACGCGCGCGCATCGCCACTGCCTTGCTCCATGGCGACATCGACGTGCGCTGTTATGTCACCCAGGCCTGGCTCGATGACCTGCCCGGCGACTACGCCTGGAGCGTGCCGCTGATGGCGCAGCGCAGCGTCCTGGTCAGTACCGACGAACAACCGGTCACACTGAGCGACCTGCCCCCGCAGGCCATCGGCACCGTGCTCAATTACCGCTACATCGGCCTGGCGGCGCTGTTCGCCAGCGGACGGCTGACCCGTGACGATGCCCGCAGCGAAGAACAGGTCCTGCACAAACTGCTGGCCGGACGCTTTCAGTACGCCGTCATCAACGAATGGACGGTTGATCGCTTCAACCAGTCCCTGCCGCTTGGTCGGCGTCTGCATAAGGTCGCCGTGGTCGATGAGTTGAGCCTGGGCTGCATTGTGCGTAACGATCCCAATTTGCCGGTGCAGCAAATCCTGGATACGTTGCAGCGCATGAAAATGTCAGGGGAAATCGACAAGATCATTCAGCTGTACACCGGCCAGATTCCATCGGTGCCCCACGCTCCTGACAAGAACTGACAGTGCGACCTTTTAGACTGGGCTGACTTAACCGCCTGCCCTCAAGGAACCTGCATGCACACCGTCGCCCATTATTTCCTGCTGTATGTCGACAGCCCCGCCACCAGCGCGAATTTCTACAGCCGCTTGCTCGATAAGCCGCCCGTTGAACTCAACCCGACCTTTGCCCTGTTCATACTCGATAACGGCGTCAAGCTGGGGCTGTGGTCGCGCCACACCGTGGAACCGGCCGCCACGCTGACGGGCGGCGGCGCGGAAGTGGGGCTGTCACTGGCGGACAACACCGCCGTGGACACCTTGCACGCGCAGTGGTCGGCACGGGGCGCCACGATCATTCAGTCACCGACGGATCTGGACTTCGGCTATACCTTCGTCGCCGAGGACTTCGACGGCCACCGGTTGCGCGCATTCTGCCTGCACGACTAAGCGCCAGCGCCCCTCCAGGCTGATGGCCGCCACGCTGGCCAGCACGATCAGCGCACCGAGCACCACCCAGGGCGTCACCTGCTCACCCAGCAGAGTGGCGGCCATCAGCATCGCCACTGGCGGAATCAGGTACATCGCCACCGACGCGCGGCTGACCTCCACATGTTTCAACACATAGCCCCACGCCAGATAGGCCAGAGCGCTGGGAAAAATGCCCAGCACCAGCACCGCCAGGTTCTCCGTCAACGGCGCCCTCAGCACCGCCGCGGGCAGGCCCGGCAGGTTCACGCAGAGCATCAGGGTGCCCGCCCACACCATGTAGCACGCCATGGTCAGCGGGCTGTAGCGATGGGCGTAGTGTTTCTGAAGGGCGAAATACACACTCCAGGACAGCGCCGCCAGCAGGATCAGCACGCCGCGCGGGTCGATCTCGCCGATGCCCCGATCACCGCAGATCACCACCCCTACCCCGACCAGCCCCAACAACACACACACCCAACGCCACACACTCACCCGCTCCTTCAAAACCCAAAACGCGATCAGCACACTGAACAGCGGGGCCGACTGCGCCAACACACTGGAGGCCGCCGCCGTGACCCATTGCTGTCCATAGTTGAGGGCTGTGTGGTGCAGGAACACGCCGAAGAACCCCAGCACCAGCAGCCAGGGCACGTCCCGCCAGCGCGGTCGGCCGATGCCCAGTACCAGCGCCACCCCGGCCATAAACAGCGACGCGATCAAAAAGCGCAACAACGCCAGCTGGCCGGGACTGTAGCTGTGCAGGCCCAGATGCACACCAATCGGCGAATAGGCCCAGCAGAGGATCACGCTGGCGGTGACTAGCGTAAGCTTCAGGCGTGACGGTGTGTTCATCGAGAGCGTCCGGAAACCGCGAAAGAAGGCCTTCAGTCTTGGCCCGGACGCGGCGCAGGACAATTAAGCGTTTCTGACTTCTGAAATCACGGGAATTGAGCAATGGAACTGGCCCAACTGAAAATGGTGCGCGCCGTGGCGCAGACGGGCAGCGTGGCCCAGGCAGCCGTGCAGCTGCATTGCGTGCCCTCCAACATCACCACGCGCATCAAGCAGCTGGAGAGCGAGCTGGGCACGCCGTTATTTATCCGCGCCGGACGCGGGCTGGCGATCAGTGCGGCGGGTGAAATTTTTCTCGACTACTGCGAGCGCATCCTGGCGCTGGTGGATGAGTCCAAACGCGCAGTGGATGCCACTGCCATCCCCCGTGGCACCTTGCGCATCGGCGCGGTGGAATCCAGCGCCAGCGGCCGCTTGCCACCGCTGCTGGCGGAGTATCACCGGCGTTACCCGCAAGTCAGCCTGGAACTGGTGACCGGCGCCTGGAGCCCATTGCTGGACGACCTGCAACACCATCGCCTGGACGTGGCCCTGGTGGCCGCCGGTAACCGGCGGGCCAAACTCGAACACAGCGTGGTCTACCGCGAACGCCTGGTGCTGATCGCCAGCGCGTGCAGTGCGCCCATTCACGGTGCACAGGAACTGGCGGGGCGCACGTTGTTGGTGTGGCCAAGTGGCTGCCCCTATCGCGCCGCGCTGGAAAACTGGCTCAAACCTCATGACATCACACCGAGCATCGCCACCTATGCCAGCTGGGGCACGATCATCGGCTGCGTCAGCGCCGGGATCGGCGTGGCGTTGGCGCCGGAAGGGATTCTGGCGCGTTATGAGCAGGCCAGTCAGTTGGCTTCGTACCGGTTCGAGGAGCTTGAGGCCGTGGACAATCTGCTGTTCTGGCACACCGACACGCAGCGGCACCTGGCGCGGGATGCCTTTGCCGATTTGCTGCGCGAAACCTTCGGCTAAGCCATATCTGGATGCCCGTAGCAGGTTTTTCCGTTATCCTCCCGCGAAATTAATTCAAAATGTAAGGGACTACCGTGAATTACTTCCGCTTGTTGCTTGCGGCGGCTGCTCTGAGCCTGCCCGTCGTACCCGCCTTCGCCGCCGCCACACCTGCACCGGTCGAAGCCAGCGCCGCCGCTGAACCGGCTGAAACCGCCGAACATTTCCTGGCTTCGCTGAAGAAAAAAACCGGCACGGTCACCCTGCCCAGCGGCATCGCCACCCTCAAACTCAACGACGAGTTCTACTACCTCGACCCGGCCGATACCGAACGCCTGCTGACCGACGGCTGGGGCAACCCACCGGGCTTCAAGACCCTGGGCATGATCGTACCCAAAGCCGTTAGCCCGCTGTCCGAGCGTGGCTGGGGCGTGATCGTCAGCTACAAGGCCGATGGGCATATTTCCGACGAGGACGCGGCGAAAATCGACTACGCCGACCTGCTCAAGCAGATGCAGGAAGAAGACGAGGCCGAGAACCAGGAACGCAAGAAACAAGGCTACGCCGGCCTGCATCTGCTGGGCTGGGCCGAGCCGCCGCACTATGACGATACCACCCACAAGATGTACTGGGCCCGCGAGCTGAAAGCCGACGACGCCGATCAGAACACCCTCAACTACAGCATCCGCGTACTGGGCCGTGAAGGCGTGCTGGAACTCAATGCCGTTGCCGCCATGGCCGACCTGCCGACCATCAAGCAAGAGCTGCCCAAGGTGCTGGCCTTCACCAACTTCACCGATGGCAACCTGTACACCGACTTCAACCCCAGCACCGACAAAATGGCCACCTATGGCCTAGCGGCACTGGTGGCCGGTGGGATTGCCGCCAAGGCCGGGTTGTTCGCCAAGATCGGCATTTTCCTGCTGGCGGCGAAGAAGTTTTTGGTCATCGGCGTGGTGGCGTTGCTCGCCGGTATCCGCAAGTTGTTCAGCCGCAATAAGGGCTGAACCCCGCCCATAAAAAACGCCGCCGTGTGCCAGACACACGGCGGCGTTTTTTTGTGGCTCAGTTTTGCGCGGTGGGCGCAGCCAGACGGCTGTACTGGTCCTGGCTGATCCAACCAATGAACGAGCGGCCTTCGGCGTTGACGAACTCGACCTGGGCCCAGCCGTCCTTGTACGCCAGCACACCGACCACGTCACGCTTGACGATATACGGGCGCTTAGCGGCCTTGGCACCCGGGGTTTTCTGCAAGTAAGCCTTGTCGGCGGACACCGTGACCAGGCCGATCCAGTTTTTGCTGGAGGTCTGGCTCAGGTCCAGGCCGGTGGCGATTTCCGGCATCAACACGTTCAGGCAGCCGGGGTGTTGGCGGCCTTGTTCTACGGTCAGGGTCACGCCATCGCCAGACGCTGCGATGCTGCCGGGATAAGCTTCCTGGCCCCAAGTGGTCAGCGCGCCCGGTTTACCCTGCAGGTAAAACGTGCAGCCGCGGGTGACGCCCTCGCCCATTTCTTCGGCGTAGTAGCCTTCGACCTGCTGCTGCGGCGTGACCGCCAGCATCAGGCCTTCATACTTGCCCGAATGCAAAGCGCTGCTGGCGGCCAATGCCGGCACTGCAAAGCACAACGACAACACACCCATCGTCAGAAAACGCGTCATCCTATTTTTTCCCTTCAAGTTTTTCGTAGGCTTTCTTCATCAGGACGTCGTAGTTGCCGTAGTCCTCACCGTTGTAATTACGCGCCATGCCGGTGAAATCCTTGGCCTTCATGGCTTTCATCAACGCTGGGCTCTTGCTGCAGAAACCCAGGAAGGCTTTGAGCTGGTTGCCAGCATTCACTTTCAAGGCGGCCGCGAATTCAAACACGGTCTTGTAACCGCACGATTCGAAGTTGAAGCCCATGATCTGGAACATGCCCCAGGACGCCGACATCAAGGCCGCTTCCTGATCCAAGGCAAACGCAGTAGCCATGGTTTCCCAGGCTTTGACCTGGTCCTTGTTGTTGGTCTGCCACTGCGGCCCGGCCTTTTTCACGTAGGGGTAAGACAGCAGCGGGTGGGCCTGGTCGTAGATGCGCTTGGTGTACTTGCGAAACAGGTGCCCTTCGAAAGCGATCACCGGCAACTTGGCCGGCCCGAACCCCGAACGCCCGCCGGATTCCACGGTGGCGAAGGCCTTGATGATATTGACCGAAATGCCGTTGCCCAACTGGGTGGCGGCGTTCTGGAAATCAGTGTCGGAGAGGGTCATGCCACCGTCGCAAGTGGGCTGCAACATCAGTTGCCGGTTGCGGCGCTCCGCTTCGATCATCGCGCGCATGCGGTCCAAGTACACATTCACCGTAGCCTGCACTGCATCGCCGTGGTTATTGCCGAAGGCATTCAGGAAGGTTGGAATGCGCAGCGTCGGAGAGGCCTTGACCGGCACCTTGACGGCCTCTTCGATCAGACTGTTGAACGTACGACCGGTGGGGTCGATCACGCCGTCGGGATGGGCGTACTTGAGGTGGCGAAACTGATACTGGCTGATGCACTGCACCAACTGGCCGTCGCACTTGCCGTTTTCCGGCAGGGGAAAGCCCATTTTGGGAATGATCAGATTGAATAAATACTGGATGCACTGCACATCGGCGGGCAAGTTGCGGGCTTTACCGGGAGCGCCCACCGAAGCACTGATCAGACGGGGCAACCCTTGCAGGCTTTTCATCAGAGACATCCTTGTTAGTTAAAGAAGTGATATCACTTCAATATCAATGCGTTACTGTTGTCATATTCTGAAACATGCGGCTGGCGGAAACTAGCAAGGCAGTTTTAGGTTGTCCAGAGGGGCGCTCAAAAGTTGTGAGACAACCGAACTAAATCCCTTAATAACCATGAGTCTCACGGGTCTTCTGATACTTGTGGTAATCGATCCACTCGACCACATCGTAAGGCAGATAGAGCTGGCGCCTGGCCCGTGAAATCGCGATATACACCTCGCACAATCGCTGATCGAAGGCATACGCATCCTTGAACTTCACGTTGCTCAGCAATTCCGGGGTGAGCAACACGCAGTCGAACTCCATGCCGCCGGCCTCTTGCGCCAGCATCAGCCGGCAGCGTTTGTCGGGCTCGCCGGCCAGGCGGTTCAGGCGGGTGACATCGGCCACATTGAAGCCTTTTTCCAGCTCATGCTCGACCCACAGGAACGCTTCGTCGAACTGCCCGGCCTCGCGCACTTGCTGCCAGTCAGCCAGGTCGCTGAAATAGGCGTGGGGGCCTTTGTCGGTGTGCTCGGTGCTGTAGAACTGCGGTTTGAACAACGCAATGGCGCTGATCATAAAACGCTCCAGATCGCGCTGCGCCGCGCTGTCGAACAAGGCGAACGGGCAATTGGCCTGCTGCAATTGGATCGCCCACTTCATCGTGTCCCAAGGGGACGCGGTCAACACTACGCAGCCTTCCGGCGGCACGAAGCCCTGGGGGTAATGTTCGATGCCGACATCGGCGTCCCGCGCGCCTTCGAACGGAACCTTGCTCTTCTGCGAATGCACGCTGATCAAGGGGTTGACCAGGCGCTCGACGTTGCGACCGGAACGCACCGAATAGCTGATATCGGTGTGCCGGACTTCACGCTTGCGCCGCACCATCACGCCGGTGGCCAACTGGTATTCGTCGCCCAGGGTGATCAGCACCTGACGGCCGCGCTCGATGATCTGCAGCAACGAGGCCGGGATGTCCTGGCTTTCATCGATCAGCACATGGGTAAACCGCGGCGGCACTTCGCAGCCTTCCAGGCTGGCGCGCTTGATCAACCACAATGTGGCGAACTCGGTCTGGACGACCCACTGCGGGTTGCGCTCCAGGTACGTCCACACGCGGCTTGAGTATTCCAGCAAGACCTGGGCATCCAGGCTGGACAAGGCGTGCTTGAAGTGAGGAAAGTGCCGGGCCGAGAGGCTGTGATGGCTGGAGTCGCAGTAGTTCTCAAGCACCTTGAGGCACACATTCAACGTCGCCTGACCATCGTGGCCGCGCCAACCCAGGATATCCAGGGCTTGGGCCACCGCCTGCTTACTGGGCAACCTGGCCGATGATTTGTCTGCGGTTGGCCGCCCGTTCTGCAACAGCGCTTTGGCAAACGCGGCGAAGGTCGAACCGGCCTTGCTGTCCCGCGTCAGCCCCATGCGCTCGCGCAACGTGGCTAATTTGGCTCCGGTGCGCGCCAGGATCAGGGTTTTTTCCGGGCGCAGACACTCCAGCAACGCGCCCAGCAAGTGGCTCTTGCCGATACCGGCATAGCCTTGCACGTGCAGGTCTTCATTGAGATTGGCGCGAAAGGTACGCACCAGCTTGTCCTGCGCCGGGCTGAGCCAACGCTCGCGGTGCCGGGGAGTGATCATCTGCTGGCTGAAGGGATCGTTGCTGCGCCGCTGGCGGACTTTGTAGGTCACATCCCACTGGCCGTCGGGCAGCAGATAATCACGCGCCGCGACCTCTTCGGCCAGTAACAGGCGCAGGTTGAGGTTTTTGAGCGCATTGATGCCGAAGTACAACTTGCGCGGATCGAACAACCGCCGCGCTTCGGGCAGCAACGCCGCCGTGCCGGACGTCGGCGTGTTCAGCGCCCAACCGATCAACTTGACCAGCACACGCTCGGCGGCGGCACCGTTGAGGTCCGCTGGCGCGGCCTGCGCCAGATTCTGAATGACCAGCACCGCCGCCAGCTCCGGGTCTGTCATGGTGTCCAGGTGCGTGGCACCGTCGGCACCGAGCAAGGCGCTGCAGGTGTCGTCGGTAACCGGCAGGAAAACGGGGCTGGATAAATCGAAGTGTTCCGGTTGCATACATCCTCTCGGCCAGGGGCCGAATGAGGTCAGTCAAATGGATTCAGCGGCTAAGCCTGTCAGGCATCCTGACCGACGCCCACCTCGAATTGATAGCCACCCAGAGAACCCGCCATGCCACCGGGGTAACGCCGTGGCCCGGTGGAGGCCGGGGCGCTGGCCAGTTCAATCTGCCGTTGCAGTTCATGAACGGCCATATCGAGCAAACGCCGCAGGTCTTCGGCGCTGTGGGCGGACACGTCCAAGTGCAATTGGTAGGTAGCGGTGACCGGTGGAGGCTGATCGACGCTCGGCCCAGGGCTCGGCTCGGCAGTACGGACAAACTGCGCACCGCTCATAATCTCGGCGTGCTCCTCGTCCATAAGGTCCAACACCTTCGACAACGCCAGGGTCTGCTCCGGGTGTGCCTGGATACGGTCCTTGATCTCCAAGCGCCGCATCTGCCATTCCCGCAGTTTTTCTCGTGTGAGGTCGTCAACTTTTTCCACTTGCGCTGCCTCCGGTTGCCAGGCAGTGAAGTATGCCACCGATAAACTGCCGAGCTGGCGTGAGTTTTTGGCCGTCGCGACAATGCCACCATGGACTGCTCAAGGGCAGATGGTTCGCAAACAGTTTTTTTGGATATTGGGATGAACAACTAAAGAAGAGCGTTATGGAGGCAACCCCACCAGCCACACCCCGGCACACAATGTTCCCGCTGTGGCTGCTCCCTTCCGGGCCTGACCAGGTTAACGGGTAATCGTTGCGGGGGGACCGATGGGGTCACCATAACGACGCTGGCCTCTCGGCAAGCCGCGCCATTGTACCGATCTCATCGGAAGTTACAACCGTTGGTGACGGATTAAAAATATGAAGAGGTTCAAGCACTTGCCATGGCCCTCAGCATGCCCTTCCCACATGGGTTGATCATTGTGCTTGCAGCACCTCGTCCGCACGGCCGCCCTCTTCCTGGATCACCAGATGGATAAAGTGCAGTTTGGCGATCACCGCCGGTGGCAGTACGAAGGGGTAGAAATCCGGTTGACCCATGCTGCGCGACAGTTCGTTGAGCATGCCGGCCAGTTCGATCCACGCATTGACGAACGCCAGAAACGCCGGACCGCCGGGGTGCGCGGGATCGTAGAGGGTGGCAAGGGGGAATGGTTGGTAATCCAGGTCCATCTCCCGCGCGCTCATGCCGAAGCCTAGGGCGGTATCCACGGCGTCCATCATGTGCAGGTAATGCGCCCAGGTTTCCGCCCAGTCTTCCCAGGGGTGCATGGTGGCGTAGGCGCTGACGCAGGCCTCCTGCCAGTCCGGTCGCGGGCCGTGCTGATAATGCCGGTCGAGGGCCTCGGCGTAACTGGCGCGTTCGTCACCGAACAGTTGGCGAAACGGTTCGATCCAGTGGCTGCCGGCGATTAGGCGATCCCAATAGTAGTGGCCGACTTCATGGCGAAAATGGCCGAGCAAGGTGCGGTAAGGCTCGTGCATCTGCACGCGGACTTTTTCGCGGTGGGCGTCGTCGGCTTCCTTGATGTCGAGGGTGATCAGGCCGTTGGCATGCCCGGTGGTGGGCGCGTTGCCCTCCAGGTCGACACCGATAAAGTCGAAGGCCAGGCCGGTCTCTTCGTCGACGCTCTTAGGCACGACCTGCAGGCCCAAACTGATCAATTGCGCCACCAGGCGGCGCTTGGCGGTTTCCACTTTGCGCCAGCGTTCATGGTTGTCCACGATGGACAGGTCGGGAATGGTGCGATTGAGGCTGCAGGCCACGCACAACGGCGCAGTGCTGTGGGCCGGGATCAGCCAGTTGCAGGCCGCCGGGGTGTCGAGGTTGGCGCAACGGCGGAAGGCCCCGGCGTCGAGATTGCCGTCCTGCAGCCACGTTCCGGCAACGGGCCCGGGCCGAAGGGACGCCAAGCGGCTCTGCTGCGGCTGATAACCCAACAGCGCCGAGCAAGCCAGGCACTGACTATTGCGAAAGAACAGCGGCTGGCCGCAGCGGCATTGCCAGACTTTGCTGTTACGCGAAGTGTCGGCCATGAACGGTGCGGCGATGCGCGAACTGAGTTGCTCGAAATAGCGGAACATGGCGATCTCTCCCTAGGTGACCCAGACTAGATCATTCAGGGCTCGGGATCGTTCCACTTCGCTGCTGTAGGGTTGCAGCGCCGCCCGACGCGCGGCAAGCCCGCGCCCGGCACACGCCATCAGACAGTCACGTTATGCTGGGCAAGAAAGGCAACAAACGCCTCTTCATCCAGCACCTTCAGGCCCAGCTCGGTGGCCTTGGCCAGCTTTGAACCAGCCCCAGGGCCCGCCACCACACAGTGGGTCTTGGCCGAGACGGAACCGGCGACCTTGGCGCCCAGGCTTTCCAGTTTGTCCTTGGCCACATCGCGGCTCATCAGCTCCAACGAACCGGTCAGTACCCAGGTGTGGCCGGCTTCCGGCAAGCCTTCGACGACTTTCTTCGCGCTGTGCCAGTGCATGCCGAAATCCTTGAGCTGCTGCTCGATGGCCTGGGCACGGCGGGCGTTCTGCGGATTATCGAAGAAGTCGCGCACGGCCTTGGCCTGCTTTTCAGGCAGTGCCTGGCGCATGTCCAGCCAGTCGGCCTGGATTACGCCGTCAAGGCTGCCGAACTTGTCCGCCAGTTTCTGCGCGGCGCCAGGGCCGACGCTGGGGATATTGAGCTTGTCGAGCAGCCCGCCCAACGTCGCGCTGGCGGCAAATTCCGCGCTCAGGTCGCCCTGATCCTGCAATTGCAGGCCGCATTCGTCCGGAGAAAGCAACGCACCGATCACCTGCTGGTTATGGCTGTCCTCAAAGAAACTGTGGATCTCGTGCGCCACTTCCAGACCCACGTCCGGCAAGTACGTCAGTACCTCCGGCAACGCCTGCTGCACGCGCGCAAGGGACGCCAGCGAGCGCGCCAACACCTTGGCGGTCTCCTCACCCACATCGGGAATGCCCAGGGCGTAGATAAAGCGTGCGAGGGTCGGCGATTTGCTGTTTTCGATGGCGGTGATCAGCTTTTTGCTGGAGATATCGGCAAAGCCTTCCAGGTCGATGATCTGCTCGTACGTGAGCTTGTACAGGTCGGCCGGTGACGCGATGAGATGTTCATCCACCAATTGCTCGATGGTTTTGTCGCCCAAGCCGTCGATGTCCATGGCGCGGCGGGACACAAAGTGGATGATCGCTTGCTTGAGCTGCGCGCCACAGGCCAGGCGCCCGACGCAACGGTACACCGCGCCTTCGCTGACGGTTTCCTTGCCCTTGCTGCGCTTGACCAGTTGCGTGCGTTCCACATGGGAACCGCACACCGGGCAGCTTTCAGGGATCTGCACCGCACGCGCATGTTCCGGGCGGCGATCGGTGACCACTGAGACCACCTGAGGGATCACATCACCGGCACGGCGGATGATCACGGTGTCGCCGATCATCAGGCCCAAGCGCGCCACTTCGTCCATGTTGTGCAAGGTGGCGTTGGACACGGTCACACCCGCGACCTTGACCGGTTTCAGGCGGGCCACCGGGGTCACGGCGCCGGTACGGCCGACTTGGAATTCCACGTCGAGCAGTTCGGTGAGTTCTTCCATGGCCGGAAACTTGTGGGCGATGGCCCAGCGCGGCTCACGGGCGCGAAAGCCCAGTTCGCGCTGGGAGGCAAGGCTGTTGACCTTGAACACCACACCGTCGATTTCATACGGCAGGCTGTTACGTCGCTCGCCGATGTCACGGTAGTAATCGAGGCATTCCTGAATCCCCTTGGCCAGCTTCAGATCGTGACTGATCGGCAGCCCCCACTTCTGCAACTGCTTGAGGTTGCCGATATGGGTGTCGCTGATATCCGCCGTGACCTGACCGATCCCGTAGCAGCAGAACTCCAGCGGGCGGCTGGCGGTGATTTTCGAATCCAACTGGCGCAGGCTACCGGCAGCGGCATTGCGCGGGTTGGCAAAGGTCTTGCCGCCCACTTCCAGTTGCGAAGCGTTAAGCCGCTCGAAACCGGCCTTGGACATAAACACCTCGCCGCGCACTTCCAGGGTCGCCGGCCAGCCGCTGTCATGCAGCTTCAGGGGGATATTGCGCACGGTGCGCACGTTGACGCTGATGTCTTCGCCGGTGGTGCCGTCGCCCCGGGTGGCACCGCGCACCAGCTCGCCGTCTTGATACAACAGGCTGACCGCCAGGCCATCGAGTTTCGGCTCGCAGCTGTACTCCACCGCCGCGCCACCGCCAAACAGATCGCCCACAGGCAGATCGAGACCTTCAGTAACGCGACGATCGAACTCAAGCATGCTGGCTTCATCGAAGGCGTTGCCCAGGCTGAGCATCGGAATCTCATGCTTGACCTGGGTGAACGCCGACAGCGCCGCGCCACCGACCCGCTGCGTCGGTGAATCCCGCGTGACCAGCTCCGGGTGCTCGTCTTCGAGAGCCTTGAGTTCGTGGAACAGTCGGTCGTATTCGGCGTCCGGGATGCTTGGCTCGTCGAGGACGTAATACCGGTAGTTGTGCTGATCCAGTTCAGCGCGCAGTTCGAGGATGCGGGTATGGGCGGCGGTCATGGGTGTTCTCTCATAAAGCAAAAGAGCAGCCGAAGCTGCTCAAATGGTGGTGCGCTTATTCTATCGACAACGCTTGAGGCCAATCCTCAGCGTTTCTGTGTCAGGGCGCGACGCTCGAACTCGACGATGCGCTGACGGTAGTGTTCGATGGTCTGGGCGGTCAGGACGCTGCGTTGGTCGTCCTTCAGCTCGCCGTTGAGTTCCTGGGACAGCTTGCGCGCTGCGGCCACCATCACATCGAACGCTTGTTTCGGGTGACGAGGACCTGGCAGACCGAGGAAGAAGCTCACCGCAGGCGTGCTGAACAAGTCGATATCGTCCAGATCGAAAGTACCTGGCTTGACGGCATTGGCCATGGAGAACAGCACTTCGCCGTTGCCCGCCATGCTTTCGTGGCGGTGGAAGATATCCATCTCGCCGAACCGCAGGCCGCTTTCGAGAATGTTCTGCAACAGCGCAGGGCCTTTGAAACCGGCGGCGTCGCGGCAGATCACGCTGATCACCAGCACTTCTTCGGCGGCCGGCTGATCGTTGACCGATTGGCGCGGCGCGTTCTTGGCGGCGTTCTCATCGGGGAAATCGTCGTCACGGCTGCTGAAACTCGGGCCTTCATCCACGTCAAGGTTAAGGTCACCCTGATGGGGTTCGGCAACCGCTACGCCACTGCGTTTACCGCGTTTGGACGATGGCTCGCGGGCTTCACGCACCGGCGCGCTCATCGACGGCAGGTCGTGCTCGTCCAGCTGCGGCTCTTTATGGGTGTCCAGCACACGGGGCGGCCCCAGCAGCTCGGCGCTGCCGTCGTCGTCGGGCAGGTTGGACAGGTTACGGTCCAGACGGAATTTGAGCTTGCCCTTGCCACCGCGCATGCGGCGCCAGCCATCAAAAAGAATACCGGCAATGACAATAATGCCGATGACGATCAGCCACTCGCGCAGACCGATTTCCATGTAATCCCGTGCCTCTAATAAAAAATGCTGAAAAATAAGGGGTTTAGCATCGTGCAAACCGCTTTAAAACGTGGCGCCAACTCTATGTTCTGACTGACGTTTTGCCCACGCACACGAAAAATTGACATTAAACTAGCACGACCAAAGATAACTTTACACAGTTGGCGCGAAATGTGTCGAATTGCCAGCTTTCAGGCGTAGCAGGCAATCTCCTACAGCAGACGCCAACTGTGAACCACAGCCCCTGAGCGACAAGCTTCAAGCTGACTCACTTACCGCTTGAAGCTTGCCGTCAGGCGTCCACCATCGCCATCGCCTCTTCCACATCCACCGCCACCAAGCGCGAACATCCCGGCTCGTGCATCGTCACCCCCATCAGTTGATCAGCCATTTCCATGGCGATCTTGTTGTGGGTGATATAGATGAACTGCACGGTCTGGGACATCTCTTTGACCAACCGCGCATAGCGTCCAACGTTCGCATCATCCAGCGGTGCATCCACTTCATCGAGCATGCAGAACGGCGCCGGGTTCAGCTTGAAGATGGCAAACACCAACGCCAAGGCGGTCAGGGCTTTTTCCCCACCAGACAGCAAATGAATGGTGCTGTTCTTCTTACCCGGCGGGCGCGCCATGATCGTCACCCCTGTATCGAGTAGATCTTCGCCCGTCAGTTCCAAGTAAGCGCTGCCGCCACCGAAAACTTTTGGGAATAACGCCTGTAAACCGCCATTAATCTGATCAAAGGTATCTTTGAAACGGTTGCGGGTTTCCTTGTCGATCTTGCGAATTACGTTTTCCAGGGTGTCGAGCGCCTCCACCAGATCCGCGTCCTGAGCGTCCAGGTAGCGCTTACGTTCGGATTGCTGCTGGTATTCGTCGATGGCCGCAAGGTTGATTGCGCCGAGGCGTTGAATCCGCGCGGCAATGCGTTCGAGTTCTTCTTCGGCGTCTTTCTCGTTGGCCTGGGCGGTCAGGGTATTGAGCACGCCGTGCAGGTCGTAGCCGTCTTCGAGCAATTGGTCCTGCAAGGTTTTGCGGCGCACGGTCAGGGCTTGCCATTCCATGCGCTGCTGTTCGAGCTGGCCGCGAATCAACTGGGACTGCTGCTCGGCCTGGGTCCGGCGTTTTTCCGCGTCGCGCAGTTCGCGGTCGGCGTCTTCCAGGGCGATCTGTGCGGTCTTGAGTTCTTCGTCGACGGTCATGCGCTTGTCGAGCAACTCTTCGAGCTTGAGGCGCAGCTCTTCCAGCGGCGCTTCGCCCTCTTCCAGATTCAGGCTCAGTTGTTCGCGCTTTTCGGTCAGGCGCTCGGATTGCATCTCCAGGCGCTCAAGGGCCTGGGCCGTGGACGCGTGCTGGGCCTTGAGCGAGCCCAGGCGCACCGCCAACTGATGGGCGTGGTCTTTGTGCTGGCGCGCTTCCTGGCGCACGCGGTCGAGACGTTCGCGCAGGCTGTCGCGCTGGGCCAGCAGCAGTTCCCGTTGCTCGGTGTCCTGAGCCATGCTGTCGAGGGCTTCCTGCAAGTGCAGGCGCGCTTCGCCGATTTGTTCGTGCTCCAGCGCGCGTTGCTCGCCCATCTCGGCGACTTCTTCGTCGAGACGGGTGCGACGCAGGCTCAGTTGCTCGACCTTGGCCTTGCTCGCCGATAGCTGCGCCTTGAGTTCGCCTTGCTGGCGCGCCTCATCCTGCAAAAGCCGACGCAGGTGCTCGCGGCCGGTCTCTTGCTGACGCTGGGTGGAGCGCAGGGTTTGCAGTTCGGTTTCCAGGCGTTCGAGGGTGGCTTCGCGCTCTTCGCGCTCGGCGCTCAGATTGACGATTTCCTGGCCACGGGCCAGAACGCCGCTTTGCGCTTCACTGGCGCGACGCACGCGCAAAAAGTGCCGGCCGACCCAGTAACCGTCGCGGCTGATCAGGCTTTCGCCGACCGCCAGTTGACCGCGCTGGGCCAGGGCCTGCTCCAGGGACTCCACCGGCCGCACCTGGCCCAGCCACGGCGCCAGATCGATCGCGGCTTCGACCTTATCCAACAAGCTGCCCGGCACCCGCGCACCATCCGCGGCGGGGCTGAGCAAACGCAGATCGCCCTGGGCAAAGCCGGAGAGATCGAAGCCGCCAAAATCGTCCACCAACACGGCTTGCAGATCGGCGCCCAACACGGTTTCCACGGCCAGCTCCCAACCGGCGTCGACCTTCAAACCTTCAGCCAGGCGCGGGCGCTCGGCCAGGTGTTGGTCGCGCAGCCACTCGGCCGTGCCGATGTCCGGGTCCAGCGCGGCTTGTTGCAAGGCTTCAAGGGACGCCAGACGCCCGTTGAGCCGTTGCAGGTCGCCCTGGGCCTGCTGCTGGGCCTGGGTCGCCTGTTGCAGTTGCTGGCGCAGTTGCTCCAGGCGCTCGACTTGCTGCTCTTCGCTGGCTTCGAGTTCTTCCAGGGTCATTTCGCTTTCGGCCAGTTGCTCGCTGAGCGCCATGATCGCTGCATCTTCCGGGTCGGCGGCGAGCAGCACGCGCTCTTCCTGCAAGCGGCGCTGGCGCTCGGCCAGACGTTCCATACTGGTTTCCAGTTGCTGGATGCGCGACTGCTGGACTTCGGCCTGGCGGCGCGGTTCGGCCGATTGCAGGTTGAAGGCGTCCCACTGTTCCTGCCAGCCGTGCATAGTGGTTTCGGCTTCTTCCAAGGCGGCGGCGGCTTCTTCGGCGGCGGCGCTGGTGATCTCCTGCTCAGGGGTGAGCATGTCCAGCTCTTCGCCGAGGGTCAGCAGCAAGGTGCGGTCGTGGCCCAGGTGGGATTCGGTCTCCAGGCGCGCGCGCTCGGCTTCCTTCAGATCGTCCTGCAATTGGCGCAGACGTTGCTGGCCGTGCTGGATGCTCTGCTCGACCCGGGCGATATCGCCGCCCACCGAATAGAAGCGGCCCTGCACCAGATTGAAGCGCTCGGACAGATCGTGGTGCCCGTCGCGCAGGCGTTCGATGCTGGCGTCGGCGTTGCGCTGCTCGGCCACCAGCGCTTCGAAGCTGATTTCCTGGGTGCCGATGATCGCTTCGCGCTGGCCCACTTGATCGTTCAAGGCTTGCCAGCGCAGGGCCGACAATTGGGCCTTGAGCTGGCGCTCTTCGCCCTTGTATTCCTGATACTTCTCGGCGGCCTGGGCCTGCCGGTGCAGGCGCTCCAACTGGCGCTCCAGCTCTTCGCGCAGGTCGGTCAGGCGGGCGAGGTTTTCGTGGGTGCGGCGGATGCGGTTTTCGGTCTCGCGGCGACGTTCCTTGTACTTGGAGATGCCGGCCGCTTCCTCGATAAAGTTGCGCAGGTCCTCGGGCTTGGCTTCGATCAGCTTGGAGATCATGCCCTGTTCGATGATCGAATAGCTGCGTGGGCCCAGGCCGGTGCCGAGGAAGATATCGGTGATGTCGCGACGGCGGCACTTGGTGCCGTTGAGGAAATAACTGTTCTGGCTGTCGCGCGTGACTTTGCGGCGGATGGAGATTTCCGCATAGGCCGCGTATTCGCCGATCAGGGTGCCGTCGGAGTTGTCGAACACCAGCTCGATGCTGGCCTGGCTCACCGGCTTACGGCTGGTGGAGCCGTTGAAGATGACGTCGGTCATCGACTCGCCGCGCAGGTTCTTGGCCGAGCTCTCGCCCATCACCCAGCGGACGGCGTCGATGATGTTCGACTTGCCGCAACCATTGGGCCCGACCACCGCCGCCATATTACTGGGGAAGTTCACCGTGGTCGGGTCGACGAAGGATTTGAACCCCGCCAGTTTGATGCACTTGAGCCGCACGTTTAGACGTCCGCCAACGCTGCGATAACCAGCGAGCAACTGCGCTGACCGTAGGCCGACAGCACCTGGCGGATCTGCGGCAAGTCACGGGCCAGCACGGCGGCGAGCAGTTGCTCGAACAGCGCCAGGTACTCGCTCATCTCGGCCTTGCGCTGGTCCAGGGCCAGGTAATAGGCGCGGTTCATCGCCGGCTGCAGGTTTTCGACGGTTTCCTGCAGGTACGGGTTGTTAGCGAAGGGGTACGCGGCGCGCATCACATTGAAGCTTTCTTCGACGAACGCGCGGATGTCCTGACGTTCGAAATTGCTCACCAGACGCTGCTGGATCTGCACGAACGGCGCCATATCGGCCTGGGTCTGCCAGCCTTGCGCCACCGCATTGCCGAGCAGGATGTACAGCTCGCCCATCAACGTGCACAGGCTTTGCACCTTATGCGCGGTGAGTTCGGTGACGTGGGCGCCACGGCGCGGCAGGATCGCGATCAGGTGCCGGCGTTCAAGGATCAGCAAGGCTTCGCGCACGGAGCCGCGGCTGACATTGAGTGCCAGCGTGACCTTCTGTTCCTGGATGCGCTCCCCAGGCTTGAGATCGCCGCGAATGATACGTTCGGCGAGGTGGTGAGCGATCTGCTCGGCGAGACTGTCCGGCGCCTTGAACGTCATGGGTTTCCTTCAAAATCGTCTATCGGTACAAGCGCGGCAGTGTAGCGCATTGGCCCGCTGATGGCGCTACGCCCACTGTCGCGAATTGGCATGAAATAAGCAGCTCTGCCTGTCTACACGCCGCCAAAAACGCCGGTTCCAGAAGACTGAACCATAATTGAATGGGTTGTGACCGCATTTTCTTGACCCTTAGGTCAGAAAACAATTGACCGAAAAGTCAGACATGACTAGATTCGGCCCACAGCGGTTAACAACAATAATGAGTCTGCGAGGCCTTCCGTGATCCAGTTTTTACTCAACCAGGAACTCCGTAGCGAGCACGCCCTGGACCCCAACCTGACCGTGCTCAACTATTTACGTGAGCATGTGGGCAAATCCGGCACCAAGGAAGGCTGCGCCAGCGGCGATTGCGGTGCCTGCACCGTGGTAGTCGGCGAGCTGCACAGCGATGCTCAGGGCGTCGAGCAGATTCGCTATCGCAGCCTCAATTCGTGCCTGACCTTCGTTTCGTCATTGCACGGCAAACAACTGATCAGCGTCGAAGACCTCAAGCACCAAGGCCAACTGCACAGCGTGCAACAGGCGATGGTCGAGTGCCACGGCTCGCAATGCGGGTTTTGCACCCCCGGTTTCGTGATGTCGTTGTTTGCCCTGCAAAAAAACAGCGACGCCCCCGACAGCGCCAAGGCCCATGAGGCCCTGGCCGGCAACTTGTGCCGCTGCACCGGCTACCGGCCGATTCTCGCCGCCGCCGAACAGGCCTGCTGCAACAAGCCCGCAGACCAGTTCGACAGCCGCCAAGCCCAGACCATTGCACGCCTTAAAGCCATCGCCCCGACCCAGACCGGCGAACTCAACAGTGGCGATAAACGCTGCCTGGTGCCCCTGACCGTGGCCGACCTGGCAGACCTCTACGACGCCTATCCGCAAGCCCGCTTACTGGCCGGCGGCACCGACCTGGCGCTGGAGGTCACCCAGTTCCACCGCACGCTGCCGGTGATGATCTACGTCGGCAACATTGAAGAAATGAAGCGCATCGAGTCGTTCGACGACCGCCTGGAAATCGGCGCCGCCACCCCGCTCTCCGACTGCTACGCCGCGTTGCACCAAGCGTATCCGGACTTCGGCGATCTGCTGCACCGCTTCGCCTCCCTGCAGATCCGCAACCAGGGCACCCTGGGCGGCAATATCGGCAACGCCTCGCCGATCGGCGATTCGCCGCCGCTGCTGATCGCCCTGGGCGCGCAGATCGTGCTGTGCAAAGGCAACACCCGGCGCACCCTGGCGCTGGAGGACTACTTCATCGATTACCGCGTGACCGCGCGCCAGGACAGCGAGTTCATCGAGAAAATCATCGTGCCAAAGGGCCATACGCTGTTCCGTGCCTACAAAGTCTCCAAACGCCTGGATGACGATATTTCCGCGGTCTGCGCCGCGTTCAACCTGACCCTCGACAACGGTGTGGTCCAAGCCGCCCGCGTGGCCTTCGGCGGCATGGCCGCCACACCCAAACGCGCGCGGCACTGCGAGGCCGTGCTGGTGGGCGCGACTTGGAACGCCGCCACGGTCGAGCAAGCCTGCGCCGCCCTCGCCGAGGATTTCACCCCGCTGTCGGACTTCCGCGCCAGCAAGGAATACCGCCTGCTCAGCGCGCAGAACCTGCTGCGCAAATATTTCATCGAGCTGCAAACGCCGCATATCGAGACTCGGGTGACCGCTTATGTCTAACCATCACGCCGTGGAAAAAACCCAGGCCGAGCTGGCCGAACTGTTCGCCCAGGACTTGACCAGCGGAGTCGGGCGCAGCGTCAAGCATGACAGCGCCGCCAAGCACGTATCGGGGGAGGCGCAGTACATCGACGACCGCCTGGAATTCCCCAACCAGTTGCATGTGTACGCGCGTCTGTCCGACCGCGCCCACGCCCGCATCCTCAGCATCGACACCGCCCCCTGCTACGCCTTCGATGGTGTGCGCATCGTCATCACCCATGAAGACGTGCCGGGTTTGAAAGACATCGGCCCGCTGTTGCCTGGCGATCCGCTGCTGGCCATCGGCACTGTGCAGTTCGTCGGCCAGGTGGTGCTGGCCGTCGCCGCCCGCGACCTGGAGACCGCGCGTAAAGCGGCGATGGCGGCGGTGATCGAATACCAGGACCTGGAACCGGTGCTGGATGTGGTCGAGGCCTATCGCAATAAACACTTCGTGCTCGACAGCCACACCCACCAGCGTGGCGATTCGGCGGGCGCGTTGGCCGCGGCTCAACATCGCATTCAGGGCACGCTGCATATCGGCGGCCAGGAGCACTTCTACCTGGAAACCCAAATCTCCTCGGTGATGCCCACCGAAGACGGCGGCATGATCGTCTATTGCTCCACGCAGAACCCCACCGAAGTACAGAAGCTGGTGGCCGAAGTGTTAGACGTTTCGATGAATAAAATCGTCGTGGACATGCGTCGCATGGGCGGCGGGTTCGGTGGCAAGGAGACCCAGGCCGCCAGCCCGGCATGCCTGTGCGCGGTGATTGCCCACCTGACCGGCCAGCCGACCAAGATGCGGCTGCCGCGGGTCGAAGACATGCTGATGACCGGCAAGCGCCACCCCTTCTATATCGAATACGACGTGGGCTTCGATGACACCGGTCGTCTGCACGGCATCAATCTGGAGCTTGCCGGCAATTGCGGCTGCTCGCCGGACCTGTCGAACTCGATTGTCGACCGCGCCATGTTCCACGCCGACAACTCGTATTACCTGGGCGATGCCACGGTCAACGGCCATCGCTGCAAGACCAACACCGCGTCCAACACCGCTTACCGGGGGTTCGGCGGCCCGCAAGGCATGGTTGCCATCGAAGAAGTGATGGACGCCATCGCCCGCCATCTGGCGCTCGACCCACTGGCCGTGCGCAAGGCCAACTACTATGGCAAGACCGAGCGCAACGTCACCCACTACTACCAGACCGTCGAGCACAACATGCTCGAAGAGATGACTGCCGAACTGGAAGCCAGCAGCCAATATGCCGAACGCCGCGAAGCCATTCGTCGCTACAACGCCCATAGCCCGATCCTGAAAAAAGGCCTGGCGCTGACCCCGGTCAAATTCGGCATTTCGTTTACCGCCAGTTTCCTCAACCAGGCCGGCGCGCTGATCCATGTCTACACCGACGGCAGCATCCACCTGAACCATGGCGGCACCGAGATGGGCCAGGGTTTGAACACCAAGGTCGCCCAGGTGGTGGCCGAAGTGTTCCAGGTCAGCATCGAACGCGTGCAGATCACCGCCACCAACACCGACAAGGTGCCCAACACTTCGCCGACCGCCGCCTCCAGCGGTGCCGACCTGAACGGCAAGGCCGCGCAGAATGCCGCCGAAACCATCAAGCAGCGCCTGGTGGAATTCGCTGCGCGCAAGTACGACGTCAGTGAAGCGGATGTGCAGTTTCATAACGGCCATGTGCGGGTGCGCGAGCAAATCCTGACCTTCGAGGCGCTGATTCAGCAGGCGTATTTCGCCCAGGTCTCGCTGTCGAGCACCGGGTTCTACAAGACCCCGAAAATCTTTTACGACCGCAGCCAGTCCCGTGGCCGGCCGTTCTATTACTACGCGTTCGGCGCGGCGTGTTGCGAAGTGCTCGTCGATACCCTGACCGGCGAATACAAGATGCTGCGCACAGACATTCTTCACGATGTGGGCGCTTCGCTGAACCCGGCCATCGACATCGGCCAGGTGGAAGGCGGTTTCATCCAGGGCATGGGCTGGCTGACCATGGAGGAACTGGTGTGGAACGACAAAGGCAAATTGATGACCAACGGCCCGGCCAGCTACAAGATCCCGGCGGTCGCCGACATGCCCCTGGACCTGCGGGTGAAGCTGGTGGAAAACCGCAAGAACCCGGAAGACACGGTGTTCCACTCCAAGGCCGTGGGTGAACCGCCGTTCATGCTCGGCATTGCCTCGTGGTGCGCGATCAAGGATGCGGTGGCGAGCCTTGGAGGTTATCGCCATCAGCCGAAGATCGACGCGCCGGCGACACCCGAGCGGGTGTTGTGGGGTTGCGAACAGATGCGCCAGTTGCAGGCGGCGACAGCCGTTGAGACTGAAGCCGAGATGGCTTCGCTCTAGATCGAGGTGCTGCCATCGGGGGCAAGCCCCCTCCCCCATAGTGATCTGCGAATGCTTTCAAATGTGGGAGGGGGCTTGCCCCAGATAGCGGCCTGACAGACATCACTAGAGGTGACTATGAACAACTGGATCAGCGCCCTCGCCGACCTGCAGAACCAGGGCGAACCTTGCGTCCTGGTGACCATCATCGAAGAACTCGGCTCCACGCCACGCAATGCCGGTTCCAAGATGGTCATCAGTGCGTCGCAAACCTTCGACACCATTGGCGGTGGGCACCTGGAATACAAAGCGATGCAGATCGCCCGCGAGATGCTCGCCCGTGGCCAGCAAAACACCCATCTGGAGCGCTTCAGCCTGGGCGCGAGCCTGGGCCAGTGCTGCGGTGGTGTCACCGTGCTGCTGTTCGAACCCATGGGCCAGGTGCAGGCGCAGATTGCGGTATTCGGCGCCGGCCATGTGGGACGCGCCCTGGTGCCGTTGCTGGCGAGCCTGCCGTGCCGGGTGCGCTGGATCGATTCGCGCGAGCAGGAGTTTCCGCAACAGATCCCCGAGGGCGTGCGTAAAATCGTCAGCGAAGAACCGGTCGACGAAATCGCCGACTTGCCGGTGGGCAGCTACTGCATCGTCATGACCCACAATCACGCACTCGACCTGGAACTGAGCGCCGCGTTGCTCAAACGCAACGATTTCGCCTATTTCGGCCTGATCGGCTCGCAGACCAAACGCGTCAAGTTCGAACACCGCCTGCGCGATCGCGGCTTCGACGCCGCCCAATTGCAACGCATGCGCTGCCCCATGGGCCTCACCGAGGTGAAGGGCAAATTACCGGTGGAGATCGCCATTTCCATCGCCGGCGAAATCATCGCCACTTACAACGCCAATTTCGGCCAGCACAACGCCAGCGCCGAACCGATTGCCAAACTGCTGCCGGTGTCACGCCGCAGCCAAGCGACCCATTGAGAAGACCATGCCTTTGACCCGCAAAGCCTACCGCGCCGCCATCCTACACAGCATTGCCGACCCCGCCGAGGTGGGCATCGAAGCGTCCTATGAGTATTTCGAAGACGGCCTGCTGGTGATTGATAACGGCCAGATCAGCGCCCTCGGGCACGCCAGCGAATTGCTGCCGACGCTGCCGGCCGATATCGACGTGACCCACTACCAGGACGCGCTGATCACCCCCGGCCTGATCGACACCCATATCCACCTACCGCAAACCGGAATGGTCGGCGCTTATGGCGAACAGTTGCTGGATTGGCTCAACACGTACACCTTCCCCTGCGAAAGCCAGTTCGCCGACAAGGCCCATGCCGAGCAAGTGGCGGATATTTTCATCAAGGAACTGCTGCGCAACGGCACCACCACCGCATTGGTGTTCGGCAGTGTGCACCCGCAATCGGTGAACGCGTTTTTCGAAGCGGCGCAGAAACTCGACCTGCGCATGATCGCCGGCAAGGTGATGATGGACCGCAACGCGCCGGACTATCTGACCGACACGCCCGAGTCCAGTTATCAGGACAGTAAGATGTTGATCGAGCGCTGGCATGGCAAAGGCCGGCTGCACTATGCGGTCACGCCACGTTTCGCCCCCACCAGCACGCCGGAGCAATTGACACTGGCCGGGCAGCTGCTGGGGGAATATCCGGATCTGTATATGCAGACCCACATCAGCGAGAACCTGCAGGAAGTGCAGTGGGTGAAGGCGTTGTTCCCGGAGCGCAGCGGCTACCTGGACGTGTATGACCATTACAAGCTGCTGGGCGAGCGCTCGGTGTTTGCCCACGGCGTGCACCTGTGCGACGACGAATGCGCGCGCTTGGCGCAAACCGGCTCGGCGGTCGCCTTCTGCCCGACCTCGAATCTGTTCCTGGGTAGCGGCCTGTTCAACTTGCCGATGGCCGAGAAGCACAAACTGAACGTTGGCCTGGGTACCGATGTGGGCGGCGGCACCAGTTTCTCGCTGCTGCAAACCTTGAACGAAGCCTACAAAGTCATGCAGTTGCAGGGCGCGCGGTTGAGCCCGTTCAAATCGCTGTACCTGGCGACCCTGGGCGGCGCGCGGGCGCTGCGCCTGGAAGACAAGATCGGCACATTGCAACCGGGCACGGATGCGGACTTCCTGGTGCTGGACTACAACGCCACACCGCTGCTCAGCTACCGCCTGAAGCAGTCGAACAGCATCGACGAAACGTTGTTTGTATTGATGACCCTGGGAGATGACCGCACCGTGCTGCAGACCTATGCCGCCGGCCAACGGGTGCACCAACGCTGATCTTGGCACCAGCACAAAACCAATGAGGGAGGGGGCTTGCCCCCGATAACAGAGTGTCAGTCACTGCATGAGGTGACTGTTCCACTGCTATCGGGGGGCAAGCCCCCTCCCACATTTTGTCCTTGGCAAACCAGGAAAATTACAGCTTTATCGAGGAACGCCCAGGCTTCTTGGTCTGCAACAGATGCGAGAACACCGCATGCAGATCATCCGACGCGCTCTCTTCATCGAGGTTGAGCTTGCTGTCGATGTGATCCATGTGATGCATCATCAGGTTCACCGCCAACGCCGCGTCGCGGGCTTCGATGGCATCGATCAACTGGGTGTGCTCATCGTAGGAGCAGTGGGAGCGGTTACCGCTTTCGTACTGAGCGATGATCAACGAGGTCTGGGACACCAGGCTGCGCTGGAAGCTGATCAGCGGTGCATTCTTTGCCGCTTCGGCCAGTTTGAGGTGGAATTCGCCGGAAAGGCGGATACCGGCACCACGATCACCACGGGAAAAACTGTCGCGCTCGTCGTTGACCATCTGGCGCAACTCGGCTAGTTGCTCGGCGGTGGCGTGCTGCACCGCCAGCTCGGTGATCGCCCGCTCTACCAGGCGACGGGCCAGGAACACCTGACGCGCTTCTTCGACGCTCGGGCTGGCCACCACCGCGCCGCGATTGGGCCGCAGCAATACCACGCCTTCATGGGCCAGGCGCGACAGGGCGCGACGAATGATGGTGCGGCTCACGCCAAAGATTTCCCCCAGTGCCTCTTCACTCAACTTGGTTCCAGGCGCCAGGCGTTGTTCAAGGATGGCCTCGAAGATATGCGCATAGACAATATCGTCCTGGGTTCCGCTGCGACCGGCCTTGCCGGCTCGCGGTTGTTTCTTGAGAGGTTGCAACTGTTCGTTCATGGGCACTCGGGTTTGGAGAACGGCGGCGAATTATCGGTGATACGGCGACTTTACGGTAATACGGCAACAGCGGGTCGCTGGCAAGTATCCGCTAAAAACAGCGCACATTGTACACAACCCAACAGGCCAACACACTGTACGGCTGTTTGCGCCCTCGGCTGTATTGCAATGCGTCGTTACGTTTGAGTTTAGGCTTGAATCTGCGCCTTCACCGGCAAACCCCAGGTAAAAAGGAACAGCGTTCATGACTGACGCCACCCAAGCGCCCCTGCGCCCACTGGCCGACACTTCCCCTTCGGCGATTGTCGCCGGCTTTATTGCCATGATGACCGGCTACACCAGCTCCTTGGTGCTGATGTTTCAAGCCGGACAGGCCGCAGGTTTGACCACGGCGCAGATCTCCTCATGGATTTGGGCGATTTCCATCGGCATGGCGGTGTGCAGCATCGGCCTGTCCCTGCGTTACCGCACGCCGATTACCATCGCCTGGTCCACCCCCGGCGCGGCGCTGTTGATCACCAGCCTGGGCGGTGTCACCTACGGCGAAGCCATCGGCGCCTATATCACCTGCGCGGTGCTGGTGACGCTGTGCGGGCTGACCGGCAGCTTTGAAAAACTGGTCAAGCGCATTCCGGCGTCACTGGCGGCCGCGTTACTGGCCGGCATTCTGTTCAAGATCGGCAGTGAGATTTTCGTCGCGGCGCAGCATCGCACCGGCCTGGTGCTGGGGATGTTCTTCACTTACCTGATCATCAAGCGCGTGTCACCGCGCTATGCCGTGCTTGCCGCGCTGATCATCGGCACCCTGTTGTCGGGCGCGATGGGGTTACTGGATTTCAGCGGGTTTCATCTGGAAGTCGCCACGCCGGTGTGGACCACCCCGCACTTCTCGCTGGCAGCCACCATCAGCATCGGCATTCCGCTGTTCGTGGTAGCGATGACCTCGCAGAACATGCCGGGCGTGGCGGTGTTACGTGCCGATGGCTATAACGTGCCGGCCTCGCCGCTGATCACCGCCACCGGCCTGGCCTCGTTGGTGCTGTCACCGTTCGGCTCCCACGGCATCAACCTGGCGGCGATCAGCGCGGCCATCTGCACCGGCCCCCACGCCCACGAAGACCGTAACAAGCGTTACACAGCAGCGGTTTGGTGCGGTGTGTTCTACGGCATTGCCGGGGTGTTCGGCGCGACACTGGCGGCATTGTTCGCAGCGTTGCCCAAGGAGCTGGTGCTGTCGATTGCGGCGTTGGCGTTATTTGGCTCGATCATCAACGGCTTGAGCATTGCCATGAATGAACCCAAGGAAAGGGAAGCGGCGCTGATCACCTTTATGGTCACCGCGTCAGGCTTGACGTTGTTTTCCATCGGCTCGGCGTTCTGGGGGATCGTGGCGGGGGTGTTGACGCTGTTGATTCTAAATGGGCGCAAGGCCTGAGTTTTCAAAGCCCCAAACGAAACAGCGACCCGGGCGGGTCGCTGTTTCAGCACATCAGGCTACCGGGTTGATCGGCGTCTCTGGGTGCCATGCGTCCAACAGCGGGCTCACTTCAACGCGAGTCAGCTCTGGGCGGGCCTTGAGCCACGCCTCGACGGTTGCACGCTGCTCTTCGCTGACCGAACCGCGTTTGGCCGAGCACACCAGACCGAAGTCGTCGCCGCCTACGTAGTCCAGGCCATTGCCGTCCATCGCTTCAGTCAGGAATGCTTCGAGGAAAGCGTCAACCGCTTCATCGTCCAAACCTTCTTTGAAGTCCAGGTTCAGTTCGAAACCCAGCTCTTGAAATTCATCAACGCACAGTTTTTTGCGCAGACGCCGGGAACGGTTAGTCGCCATTGGAACAGTCCTCTTAAGTAATAACGGCCGGCACTTTAGCAGTTTAAGACGGCGATTGCCCGACTCTCTGGGACGGGCGGCGGTTTGTGTGGAAAAAAACGCGCATTAGCAGCTATCGTTCAGCTACAAGAGCCCGCGCCTTGGGGCATAATGCCGACACTTTCTTGACCATTGAGGGATTTTTCCTATTTACCCCTCGCCTTTTTCACCCTCCTCAGCAGTAGGGTCTTATTCTTTATGATCAAATCTTTGCGTCCATTGTTACTTGCCGGGTTTCTTCTGCCACTGGCCTTTTCCGTCACCGCCGCTCCGATCAACACCACCCTGCCGCCCAACGTCGCGCAGGCCCTGCAAAAAGCCAAACTGCAAAATACTGCGTTGTCCCTGGTCATGCTGCCGCTCAACGGCCCCGGCACGCCCACCGTATTCAACGCCGACGTTTCGGTGAACCCGGCCTCTACCATGAAACTGGTCACCACCTATGCGGCCCTGGAAATGCTCGGCCCCAACCACCAGTGGAAAACTGAGTTCTATACCGACGGCACCCTCAACGGTGGCGTGCTGCATGGCAACCTGTACCTCAAGGGCGGTGGCGACCCCAAGCTGAACATGGAAAAGCTCTGGCTGCTGATGCGCGATTTGCGCGCCAACGGTGTGCAGCAAGTCACTGGTGACCTGGTGCTGGATCGCGGCTTCTTTATCCCGCCGCAATTGCCGGAATTCAACGACGATGGCAATGACGAGAACAAGCCGTTCCTGGTCAAGCCCGATGCGCTGCTGGTCAACCTCAAGGCCCTGCGTTTCGTCACGCGCAACGATGGCGGACGGGTGCTCGTTTCGGTAGAGCCACCGATTGCCAGCATTCGTATCGACAATCAGGTCAAGGTCTCCAACGCCAAGCAATGCACCGGCGATGTGCGTTACAACCCGGTAACCGCCGCCGATGGCAGCGTGACGGTGACCGTCAGCGGGCAACTGGCCGACGGCTGCAGTTCACAGACCTACCTGTCGCTGCTCGACCACGCCACCTACACCGCCGGCGCGGTGCGGGCGATCTGGAAGGAACTGGGCGGCAGCATCCAGGGCCGCGATATCCAGGCGCCGGTGCCCAAGGATGCCAAGGTCCTGGCACGCGCGTTCTCGCCGGACCTGGCGGAAATCATCCGCGACATCAACAAATACAGTAACAACACCATGGCCCAGCAGTTGTTCCTGAGCCTGGGCGCGCAGTTCCGTAACGATGCCGACGGCGACGATGCCAAGGCCGCGCAGCGCGTGGTGCGTCAGTGGCTGGCGAAAAAAGGCATCACCGCGCCGCACTTGGTGATGGAGAACGGCTCCGGCCTGTCCCGCGCCGAACGGGTCAGCGCTCGTGAGATGGCGGCCATGCTGCAAGCCGCGTGGAGAAGCCCTTACGCGGCGGAGTACATCAGCTCGATGCCCATCGCCGGCACCGACGGCACTATGCGTAAGCGCTTGAAGACCACCGCCATGCGCGGCGAAGCCCACGTCAAGACCGGCACCTTGAACACTGTGCGCGCCATCGCCGGGTTCAGCCGCGACAACAACGGCAATTCATGGGTTGTGGTGGCGATCCTCAACGATCCGAAGCCATGGGGCGCGTCGTCGGTACTGGACCAGGTGCTGCTGGATCTGTATCGCCAGCCAAAACTGACGGCGGCGGCACCGGTGCTCTAGCACACACCATCGTTCACCTGTGGAAGGGATTTACTGGCGAGCAGGCTTGGCCTGCTCACCACCGAGTCATGCATAAGCCTTTAAGTATCCCGCCAGCCTTTCAAGCCTGAACCCTTTCGGCCTCCACCCGGTCCCTGCCCGCCTGCTTGGCCACATACACCGCCGAGTCGGCGCGCAGCAGCAGCCCATCGATGCCTTCATCGCCCCGCCAGCTGGCCACGCCAAAGCTGGCGGTGACGATCCCCACCGGGTCCATCGGCGCACTGCGCAACGACTGCCACAATTCCAGCGCCAGGCTGTAGGCCTGTTCGCCATCGGTGGTGGGGCACAACACCATAAACTCTTCGCCCCCAAAACGGCAGAACACATCGGTGCGGCGCAGACGTTGGCTGATACGCGAGCACAACTCCTGCAACACGCCATCGCCTACCGCGTGGCCATGCTTGTCATTGATGCGCTTGAAATGATCGATATCCAGCATGATCACCGACAACGCTCCGCAGGTTCGATTGAGCCTGGCGATTTCGGCGCGCAAGCGATCCTGAAAGTAGCGCCGGTTATAAATGCCTGTCAGCGAGTCGGTGATGGACAAGGCGCGCAGCTCCTCCTCTACCCGCTTGAGATCGGAAATATCCGACACATACCCATGCCACAGTGTGCCGCCGCCGGGTAACTCTTCCGGGGTTGCTTCGCCACGAATCCAGCGCAGGCCACGTTGCGGTAACAGCACGCGATATTCTTCGCGCCAGTGGCTCAGTTGCAACGCCGACAAGCGCACCGAGGCGCGCACCCGCTCCGCGTCCAGCGGATGGATGCGTTCGAACACGCGCTTGGCATCCTGCTGCAACAGCCCCGTTTCAATTTCGTAGATATCGCGCATGCCGTCGCTGGCATAGAGGAAGCGCCAGTTGTCCTGAGGTTCCAGGGTGAACTGAAAGATCCCACCGGGGACATGGGCGCTGAGTTTTTTGAGCAATCGATCGCGCGCGGCCAAGGCTTCGTAGGCGCGCTTTTGCTCGGTCACGTCCAGGTAGATCGCCAAATGCCCGACCCAAAGGCCGTGGTCGTCCAGCAGAACGGTGGCCAACATGGTGACGTTCAACGGGCTGCCGTCGTTTCGAATCAACGTCCACTCACGGGCCTCGTGCAAGCTGTCGGGGCTTTCTACCAACATGGCCTGGCTCGCGGGGATGCGCTTACCCAGGGTCACGCCCAGTTTGACAGAGCGCATTTCCAGCTCCGTCGCCAGGTGCAGGCTTTCCAGGGTCAACTTGCCCACCACTTGATCGGCCGTGAAGCCAAGCATCTGTTCGGCACCGGCATTGAACGTGTTGATCACACCGCGCAAGTCAGTGGCAATGATGGCAACCTGGGTGGCCGCGTTCAGCACACTGCGCAATTGACCGTGCGCACCGCGCAATTCCTGCTCACGCAGACGCAACTGCTGAGTACGCTGCTCGACCATCTTCAAAGCACGCTGGCGCTGGCTGACCAGCATATACAGCAAGATGCTCAGCAGCAGGCTGAGCAAGCTACCCATGGTCAGGATAGCGGCCAGCGAAGAATGGTTGGCCCGGGCGAATACTTCGCTCGGCCGCAGGGTCAAGGCGTAGACATGATCGCCTAGGGTCAAGCGCCGCACCCCAACGAGGCCGCTGTCGGCCACGGCATTGTTGGATTCATAAAGCACACGTTGTTGCTGGTCGGAGGTGTCGACAATCTGCATCACCAGGTTGTCCCGCTCCGGCTTGGGCAAACCGTCGGCCATCAGCTGGCGCATGCTGATCACCGCCATGACGTAGCCATAAGGTTGTTCTGCGCCCACCTCACGGCTCACGGGCGCCACCAGCAATACGCCGGCTGCATAAGCTGGCTCCACGCCCACCAACTGCATGGGTTGAGATACTGCCAGCTTGCCGCTTTTATGCGCGCGCTCCAGCGCCGAACGCCGCAAGGGCTGGGCCAATAGATCGAAGCCCAAGGGCGAGCCCAACAGGCTTTGGGTTTGACTGTAGAGCACTGGTACGTACTCCTCGCGCTCCGGCGCGGGGGCCAGTTCACCCGCCGGGTTCAACTCACGGATCACGAAATCCACGCCCCTTTCACGGGACACTTGCTGTTCAAACTCGCTGCGTTGCTGACGCAGCACCCGTGGCGCCCAGGCGTACGCGCGGGCGCGCAGAAGCAACGGTTGGGTAAACCCATCGAACTCTTCGCGGGACACATCGGAGGAATTGACAAAAAAACGCCGCAGGCTGTTAAGGCGTTGTTCCTGATCTTCAAAGCGCTCCTGCAAACGGGTGTAGCGCTCGTTGACCAGCAGTTGAAAGCGCTGGCGCACCTGCTGCTGATACAGATCGTGAGTGGCCCAGGCGACGATACCCGTCAAGGTACAACCGGCCAACAGCACCACCAATGCCACCAGCCAAGCCGATGCCTGCTCACTGATGAAGCCTAGGATTTTCGGGCGAACGGCTTGCAACGGCATAGGCAACACTCACAACGCCAGCGTGCGGGGGGTGTCACTTTGGCTTGGCCTTAAGTTATAGCTATCGGCCAGTAGTTTGACCAGCGCAAAAAAGCCGTAAGCCTGGAATATCCTGGCTTGCGGCCTTTTATGCAGTCATCAACGGGCGGTGATTTTCCACGCGCGGTGGATTTTGGCATTGCGCGCGAAATCCGGGTCGATGGTTTTGTCGCTGATTTCCTCGACCGCATAGCGTTCGCTGAGATTGTCTTCCAACTGGAACTTGCGGAAGTTGTTGGAGAAGTACAGCACGCCGCCCGGTGCCAGGCGGGCCATGGCCAGGTCGAGCAACTGCACATGGTCGCGCTGCACGTCGAAGATGCCTTCCATGCGCTTGGAGTTGGAGAAGGTCGGCGGGTCGATGAAGATCAGGTCGAACTCATCGCGACTGGCTTCCAGCCACGCCATCACATCGCCCTGCTCCAGGCGGTTCTTGTCGGAGAAACCGTTGAGGGAGAAGTTGCGACGTGCCCAGTCCAGGTAAGTCTTGGACAGATCGACACTTGTAGTGCTGCGCGCACCGCCCTTGGCCGCGTGCACACTGGCAGTAGCGGTGTAGCAATACAGATTGAGGAAGCGCTTGCCGGCCGCCTCTTTCTGAATGCGCATACGCATCGGGCGGTGGTCGAGGAAGAGGCCGGTGTCCAAGTAATCCGTGAGGTTGACCAGCAGCTTCACACCGCCCTCGCTCACCTCAGTGAACTTGCCCTGGGCGCTCTGGCGCTCGTACTGCTTGGTACCGCTCTGACGCTCGCGCCGCTTGACCACCACGCGGCTCTTGTCGATGTTCAGCGCCTGGGGAATGGCCGCCAGGGCATCGAACATGCGCGCGGAAGCTTTTTCCGGGTCGATGGACTTGGGAGCGGCGTACTCCTGTACATGCACCCAGTCGTGATACAGGTCGATGGCCATGGAGTATTCCGGCATATCGGCGTCATACACACGGTAGCAATCCACGCCCTCTCGCTTGGCCCACTTGCCCAGCAGCTTGAGGTTTTTTTGCAGGCGATTGGCGAACATCTGCCCGCCTTCGCTCAGGCGCGCCTGTTCGACCACGGGAGCCGGGGCCGGTTTGATCGGGTTACCGTTCTTGTTGTACTGGCGTTCTTGCGGCTCGGTCGGGGCCTGGTCGTACGCAGCCTGCTCGCGTTCGGCCTGGCGCTGTTCCGGGGTGCGGCGCTCGCCGGTGACGAACTGGTCGGGGTTGACCTTGATCAGCAGCAATTTGCACGGCAAGGCGCCGTTCCAGAACGAGTACTGCTTGTGGCTGCGGATGCCCATGCGCTTGCCCAGATCGGGCGCGCCGGTGAACACTGCGGCTTCCCAGCCCATGCAGGCTTGGCGCAGACGTTCGCCGAGGTTCTGGTAGAGGTACAACAGGCTGGCTTCATCGCCCAGACGCTCGCCGTAGGGCGGGTTGCAGATCACCAGGCCTTTCTGGTTCTGGTCCGGGCGCGGCTCGAAGGTCCCGACCTCCCCCTGGTACACCTTGATCCAATGGCTGAGACCGGCGCGCTCAATGTTGTTGCGCGCGGGTTGGATCAGGCGCGGGTCGGCTTCGTAACCTCGAATCCACAGCGGCGTTTTGTTCATGCCAATCGCGGCGCGCTCGCTGGCCTCGGCGTGCAGCTTTTTCCACAGCGCCGGGACGTGACCGAGCCAAGTGGTAAAGCCCCACAGCTCACGGTTGAGGTTGGGCGCCATGTCGGCCGCAATCATCGCGCCTTCCACCAGGAAGGTACCCACGCCGCACATCGGGTCGGTCAGCGCACCGCCTTCGGCGGCGATACGCGGCCAACCGGCGCGAATCAAGATCGCGGCCGCCAGGTTTTCCTTCAGCGGCGCCGCGCCCTGCTGCAGGCGATAGCCGCGCTGGTGCAGGCTATGACCGGAGAGATCGAGGGACAGGATGGCTTCGCCACGGTCCAGGCGCAGGTGGATACGCAAGTCCGGGTTGATCTTGTCGATGGACGGGCGCTCGCCGGACGGAGTGCGCAGTTTGTCGACGATCGCATCCTTGACCTTCAGCGCGCCGAAGTGGGTGTTGTCGATACCGGAGCCGTGACCGCTGAACTCCACTGCCAGAGTGCCGTCGGGGACCATGTGGTCGGCCCAGTCGATATCCAGCACGCCGTGGTAGAGGTCTTCGGCGTCCTTCATGGGGAAACGCTTGAGTACCAGCAGCACGCGGTTGGCCAGGCGCGACCAGAGGCACAGCCGGTAAGCGGTCTCCATGTCGGCCATGCCGCGCACGGCCGAAGTGTGCTCGCGCGCTTCCTCAAGGCCAAGCCCGACGGCTTCCTCGATCAGCAGGCCTTCGAGGCCCTTGGGGCAGGTGAGGAAGAGTTCAAAACGGTCCGACATGGGGCATTCCAGGCTTTTCAGCAATAAGTGAACGGGCGACGCATCGCCGGCTCGGTTTTCAATCAAGCACTTTTCTTGAAGAGTGCTCGCGTGGCACGAATGTGCCGTTCCACCCCGGCTGCCAGGCCGTTGGGCCTTTATTCACGGGGCAGATAAAGAATGTGCAGCAACAAAAAGAAATATTCCGACCCTTCGTCGAATAATAACCGACTGCATCAGACGGACATTCTTACTTAAGGATCAAACCATTCCTCTACGCGGGGTGCATCATAGCTGGCTTTGCCAGACAAATGGGGCGTAAAGCCATCCCAGCTTATGGCTATAGCATCGTTATAGTTACGTGCTTATGACAAAACGATCATTGAATCCATGTGACCTATTGGTTAGAACTCACCACAGGTTGGCGCCGTAACGACGCCGACACATCGGCTCGCCACGCCGGCAGCGAGCCCACCAACGGCAGAAAAACTCTGCCCGGCCTCAGACGAGGCCGAAGGATATCAAGACAGTCAACAAGTGAGGGAAACACCCTATGAGAAGACTTAAGCGTGATCCGTTGGAAAGAGCGTTTTTACGCGGATATCAATATGGCGTTCATGGCAAATCCCGTGAGCTTTGCCCATTTACTCTACCGTCGGTACGCCAAGCCTGGATCAACGGCTGGCGCGAAGGACGCGGCGACAACTGGGACGGTATGACAGGCACTGCGGGAATCCACAGACTCAACGAACTTCACGCCGTCGGCTAATCAGGGCACTTAATTCCGACACACCACCTTTGAAGCTGTAACGACTTACCATGCGCGCCCCATCCGGGCGGCGGGCTTCGGCCCAGGGGGCTCCTTGATGGAGCCCTTTTTTATGGGCGCCGTTCAGGCCTTTCTGGGCAACGCCGCAATTGCATCCACCGACTCACGAATCAACGCAGGGCCTTTATAGATAAAGCCAGAATACAACTGCACCAGGCTCGCACCCGCGGCGATTTTCTCGGCCGCGTGCTTGCCTTCAGTGATGCCGCCCACCGCGATGATCGGCAAGCGCCCCGCCAGCTCGGCGGCCAGCACCTTGACGATATGAGTGCTTTTATCGCGGACCGGCGCACCCGACAGGCCGCCCGCCTCGTCACCATGGGCCAGACCTTCAACACCGACACGGCTCAACGTGGTATTGGTGGCAATCACTGCGTCCATACCGGAATCCACCAGGGCCTGGGCTACCAGCACCGTTTCTTCGTCGCTCATGTCCGGCGCAATCTTGATCGCCAGCGGCACGCGCTTGCCATGGCGAACGGCCAGGTCTTCCTGACGCTGGCGCAGGGCTTCGAGCAATTGCTTGAGGGAATCACCGAACTGCAGGCTACGCAGGCCTGGGGTATTCGGCGAACTGACGTTAACGGTGACGTAGCTGGCGTGGGCATAGACCTTGTCCAGGCAGATCAAGTAGTCGTCCACCGCGCGCTCAACCGGCGTGTCGAAATTCTTGCCGATATTGATGCCGAGAATGCCGCTGTACTTCGCGGCCTGGACCCGTGACAGCAGGTGATCGACGCCCAGGTTGTTAAAGCCCATGCGATTGATGATCGCCTCGGCTTCCGGCAGGCGGAAGATGCGAGGCTTGGGGTTGCCCGGCTGCGGTCGCGGCGTCACGGTGCCAATCTCAACAAAGCCAAAGCCCAATTGCGCGAAACCATCAATAGCCGCACCGTTCTTGTCCAGGCCGGCAGCCAGCCCGACCGGGTTGGGGAAGTCCAGCCCCATCACCGATACCGGCATTTTTGCCGGCGCCTTGCACACCAGACCATTGAGTCCCAGGCGGCCACCGGCACCGATCAGGTCCAGGGACAGATCGTGGGAGGTTTCCGGGGAGAGTTTGAACAACAGCTGGCGGGCCAGGGTATACATGGGCGGGCTAGACTCGGATGGCGACGAAGGTGGCGGCGATTATAGCCGGGGTAACCGCGCGCAGGCGAGGCGTGCCGCCCAACGCCGCTAACGCTGCATGACCAGGGCCTCATAACGCGCCCAGATTTTTTCGGCATAGCGCTGGCGTAGTACATCGCGCTCCGGCCCAGAACCCGGCCCCGCATTGTAGGCGCCCACTGCTGTCCAGTTGTAGCCGAAGCGCTGGATAAACTCGGCGAGTATCGACGCACCAACCTCCACCGACAGGCAAGGCTCGTTCAACAATCGCTCCTCGGTAATCCCCAACTTGAGCAGGCGCGGCAAATGCATGCTGTTGATCTGCATCAGGCCGATGTCCCGGGTGCCATTGTTGTTGGCGGTGTTCACCGCGTCAGCTCGATAGCCCGACTCCACCGCGGCGATGGCTTGCAATAACTCCGGTTCGATATCGTAACGACCGGCAATTTCCTCCCAGCAGTAGGCCAACGCCGGATGCGCGCTCATCAACCAACCAAAGAGCAGCGCCTTGCTCCAACGCTTATCCATGTCGGACCTGACCGCAGGCAGAACACACTTGCCCCCCTTGAGTGTGCCCGTCTCGGCGCACCTTGACCGGACAGTTAAAGCGATAACCCCTACCGTAGATCGTCTTGATAAACCCCTTGTCGGCGCCCAAATGTTTGCGCAGCGAGTAGATGCACCGTGTCAGGGATTCTTCGGCGACCTCGCCTTGGGGCCAAACCAGCTCCAGCAAGCGATCCTTAGTCATCAGCGCACCACCCGACACCAGCAGCAATCGCAAGACATGCCACTCCTTGGGCGGCAATTGAATATCGGCGCCCTCACCGGTCAAGCGCCCATCGCCATGCAAGGTCCAACAGGCAAAAACCAGGGAAACCGTCGTCAATTCATCATTCACGACGCCCATATCCACCTCGGTATCCGACAACTGACATTGAAGTCCTTATTTCCTTGACTGGCGCTTGCGCCCACGCGACGACTATAAAAACCCGCCTGACAACCCACCCTAGGAAAAAGCTCAGAGATCCTGCGTTTTTTGGGATCACTGCGTAGGGCGTTTCACAACGTGAACGCACCTGGGGCCCACTCTTGATAAACCTCATGCAGCTCAACCCCCAAGCGGTCCTCCAGTTGCACCAACTCGCCCAAGGCCAGCAGTTGGCCGTTGACCCGAACTTCCACGCAGTGAATGACCGCTGGCGCCAACGGCAACACCTTCCCTGGCGCAAAAGCGGCCAGACGCTTGCGGCTGATCAGTTGTTCCTGCAGAAGAATTTCCAAATGCATGGGTCAATGCCTTTATTCACGGGATCCGTCGCGATTTGGCCGCACGAACGCACGTTGCACACGCTCGTATTGCGCCGCGGTCAATGGAGGCGGCCCGCTGCCTGCGGCCGCGTCTTTCGCGTCTGCTGCGGCAGCGCGGGCCTGAATCACAAACAGGCGAACGTCGGCCGAACCTCCGGGCACCGTGCTACGGCCCTGCTCGCGCGGGACACGGGGGAATGCGCCCAGCCACAGGCGCTTGCCCTGTGAGACGCGCACCACGCTGCTGACCCCTACCCGCCCGACCCCTGCCGGTTTATCGCGCTGCCCCTTGGCACTCATGGGGCGACCATCCTCAATATCCAGGAGCATCTCGATTTCGTTCGCCTCAGCAAAACGCGGCACCACACTGACCTGGGTGGCGTAATGCACAGGCTTCCACTCGGCGGTGTCATCCGCACGGGCTGGCAGATAGAACGTATGGTTGTCGTTAAACACCGCCGGCACGTTCTCCTGAGTCAGAATCACCGGCAGCGTCACCACCTTTGCTCGACGGCGGCGCTCCAGCGCAGCGATCTGCGCCATCAGGCGGTTATCCTCCAGCGGCTCCATGACACGAGTGGTCGAGTTTTTGGCATCTTCGTCCATAGCCAAGTTGAGTTTTTTCAGCTCATCGCGGCCCAGGTCGACCAGCCACAGCGACACTTCGACCGCTCGCCTGGGCGTATCCAGTTCCGCCACCAGTTGTTCGATAAACCGCACCTGCGCCGGTTTGCCTCTGATCAACAGGCTGTTGGTATCCGGATAGGCAATGACTGCAAGGCTTTTGTCGGCCAGCAACCCCTTGTGCTCACTGGCCAGTACCGCTTCGATTATTGACGCTATCCCCGCGACCCTGACCTTGCCCTCACCCATCGCGTACTCACGATCCGCCACATGGGTGTTGAGTACCTGAACCACCCCAAAGGCGTGGTCCCCCACACGCAGTTCAGCGCGCTCGCGGTCCATCAATTGCGCCAGCCGCAACACCCGGTCGACATAGCTCGGCGGGCCGGACACATAGAACGTTCGCGGGCCGTCGGCACGCAGGGGAAAGTGGGATTCCTGCAACCCAGCGCGACGCATGAGGCTGCGAAACCGATCGATGGAAATATGCCGCAGCGACACCGCCGAGCTTTTCGCTTCGTTGGCGTCATAGAGATAAAACCCTTGGCCGTCGCTGTACCAGATCAAGCCATGCTGCTGCGCCAGTTCTTCCAGGGTCTGCTGCGGCGCAGTCAAATCAAACAGACCACTGACACGTTTGCGCGCCACCTCGCGACTCACCACGATCGGCAGCCCCAAGGGTACCGACAGCGCGGTGAACACCGTGTGCAGGCTCTCCTCCTGTGCCTGATAGGTCTCGCCCCAGGCCACTGCACATGCCAGCCACAGCAGGGCACACAGCCACCAGTGGCGAAGGCGGCGGCGGGACATGCGTTCGAGGAAGTCAGCGTACACCGTGGAAGTTCCTGGGGCCTGCAGAGGGAAGCGGCCATACTGCGAGGCCGCCTCTTTTCAATCTTGATGGAAAGTTAACGGCCGCCCATCACGCTTACCCCGTGGCATGTGCCTTGCTATGAACTCTGCATCAAAGCGCGTACCAACGGCGGAACGGGCTTAGGGACAAAGGCGTCGTTACCCGCAATGGCCTTGCATCGCCATCTGAGGGGGCGACGCTTTTTTTTGAATGAAAAGGTAGGTGCGGATGAAAGATTCGGTGGGCAACGGCCCGATAAGCAACGCGCTGGCGTGGGTGAACGGCAGCGATGCGCCGGAAAAGAGCAGCCTCGACCTGGGCTTTATGGCCTTGAGCGATTGCGCCTCGCTGGTAGTGGCGGCGACCCAGGGCTTCGCACAACCCTACGGCCTGACCCTGAATCTCAAACGTCAATCTTCATGGGCCAACCTGCGTGACAAGCTGGTCAGTGGGGAGTTGGATGCCGCCCACAGCCTGTATGGGCTGATCTACGCCGTACACCTGGGTATCGGTGGCGTGGCGCCCACCGACATGGCCGTGTTGATGGGCCTGAACCAAAACGGTCAGAGCATCAATCTTTCCCGTGGTCTGCAACAACAAGGGGTGGTCACTCCTGAGGCACTGGATCGCCATGTGCACCAAAGCCGAACAAAACTGACCTTCGCTCAGACATTTCCCACCGGCACCCATGCGATGTGGCTGTACTACTGGCTGGCGAGCCAAGGCATTCATCCGTTGCAGGACGTTGACAGTGTGGTGGTGCCGCCCCCGCAAATGCTTGCGCATCTGCAAGCCGGCCGGATCGACGGGTTTTGCGTGGGCGAGCCCTGGAGCGCCAGCGCGGTCGCGCAAGATCAGGGCTTTACCCTGGCGACCAGCCAAGCGATCTGGCCAAACCATCCCGAGAAGGTCCTCGGCTGTACCCACGCGTTCGTCGAGCAATACCCCAATACGGCGCGGGTACTGGTGATGGCCATCCTCGAAGCCAGCCGCTTCATTGAACAGAGCATTGAGAACCGGCGCTCCACGGCGCAATTGCTCAGCGGCCGCGAATACCTCGACGCGCCACTCGATTGTATTGAGCCACGTTTACTCGGGGCTTATGACGACGGCCTGGGCAACCACTGGCAGGACCCTCACGCGCTACGGTTTTTTGCGGGTGGCCAGGTCAACCTGCCGTACCTCTCCGACGGCATGTGGTTCATGACCCAGTTTCGCCGCTGGGGCCTGTTGCGCGACGACCCGGATTACCTGGGCGTGGCGCGCCAGGTGCAGCAACTGGCGCTGTATCGCGAGGCCGCCACCGCCTTGGGCCTCAACGCCGGGGACCAGGACCTGCGCAGCAGCCAGCTGATCGACGGCAAAGTCTGGGACGGCTCGGACCCGAGCGGCTACGCCCGCAGCTTCCGCTTGCATGCGCTGGCCGATCACGCCAACCGCCAAGCCTTGCGCTGACAGGAGAACTGCCATGCTGCGTATCCTGTTGATCAATGACACACCCCGCAAGGTCGGGCGCCTGCGTACGGCGCTGATAGAGGCCGGTTTCGAGGTAATCGACGAGTCCGGCCTGACCATCGACCTGCCGGCGCGCGTCGAAACGGTGCGTCCGGACGTGATCCTGATCGATACCGAGTCACCGGGCCGCGATGTGATGGAGCAAGTGGTGCTGGTCAGTCGCGACCAGCCACGCCCCATCGTGATGTTTACCGATGAACATGACCCGAATGTGATGCGCCAGGCCATCAAGTCCGGGGTCAGCGCCTATATCGTGGAAGGCATCCAGGCCCAGCGTCTGCAGCCGATCCTCGATGTGGCCATGGCCCGCTTCGAGAGCGATCAGGCCTTGCGCGCGCAGTTACAGGCGCGGGACCAACAGCTGGCGGAACGCAAACGCATCGAGCTGGCCAAGGGCATGCTGATGAAAATGAAGGACTGCAATGAAGAAGATGCCTACACCTTGATGCGCCGCCAAGCCATGAGTCGTCAGCAGAAATTGATCCAGGTGGCGGAGCAGATCATCGCCATGAGTGAGCTGCTCGGTTGATTTGGCTCAGCTCTTGCTAATGAATCATCACAGGTAACCAACGGCGGTTGCCCCTCCACGACAAAGACGTCGCACATCCGGTTTGCCCTCGCGAACCCGGTGGCGGCGTTTTTTTCGTTTTGGCCCCTGTGTGGGGCCGGTGGGGCGGCCGTAGTGGCTGTTCCATCACCAGGCCTTCTTACAAGACTCCTAACCGTTGAGGTGCGTGATGAAATCAAGCTTCTGGAAATCCGGGCACACCCCGACCCTGTTTGCCGCGTTCCTGTATTTCGACCTGAGTTTCATGGTCTGGTATCTGCTGGGCCCGCTGGCGGTGCAGATTGCCGCCGACCTGCAATTGACCACCCAGCAACGCGGCCTGATGGTAGCGACACCGATCCTGGCCGGTGCGGTACTGCGTTTTCTGATGGGAATGCTGGCCGACAGGCTGTCGCCCAAGACCGCCGGGCTGATCGGCCAGGTGATCGTGATTGTCGCGCTGTTCGGGGCCTGGAAACTGGGCATCCACAGTTACGAACAGGCCCTGCTGCTGGGGCTGTTTCTGGGTATGGCCGGCGCGTCCTTCGCCGTGGCGCTGCCCCTGGCTTCACAGTGGTACCCCGCCGAGCACCAAGGCAAGGCCATGGGTATTGCCGGTGCCGGTAATTCGGGCACGGTATTCGCTGCCTTGCTGGCCCCGATGCTCGCAGCGGCGTTTGGCTGGAGCAGCGTGTTCGGGTTTGCGCTGATTCCGTTGATCTTGACGCTTGTGGTCTTCGCCTGGCTGGCGCGCAATGCCCCTGAACGGCCGAAAGCCAAATCCATGGCCGACTACTTCAAGGCCCTGGGCGACCGTGACAGCTGGTGGTTCATGTTTTTCTACAGCGTAACGTTCGGCGGCTTTATCGGCCTGGCCAGCGCATTGCCCGGCTATTTCAACGATCAATACCACCTCAACCCGGTGACTGCCGGCTACTACACCGCCGCATGCGTGTTTGGCGGCAGCCTGATGCGTCCGCTGGGGGGGGCTCTGGCGGACCGATTCGGCGGCATCCGCACCCTGCTGGGCATGTACAGCATCGCGGCCATCTGCATTGCCGCCGTGGGCTTCAACCTACCCAGTTCGTACGCAGCATTGGCGCTTTTCGTCTGCACCATGCTCGGTCTCGGCGCAGGCAACGGCGCGGTGTTCCAGTTGGTTCCGCAGCGCTTTCGCCGTGAAATCGGCGTGATGACCGGGTTGATCGGCATGGCCGGCGGCATCGGTGGCTTCGCGCTCGCGGCCGGCATGGGCGCGATCAAACAGAGCACCGGTAGCTATCAACTGGCCCTGTGGTTGTTCGCCAGCCTGGGCGTACTGGCATGGTTCGGTCTGCACGGCGTCAAGCGTCGCTGGAGAACCACTTGGGGCTCGGCCGCCGTAACGGCTGCACGCGTCTGATGAGCCTGCAACTGAGCGTCGCCCAGGCCAGCGCCATCGGCCCGCGCACGGAAAACCAGGATGCGCTGCGGGTGGTCACCCCCGTGGCGGAACTGGCGGCCAGCAAAGGCTATCTGTGCGCCATGGCCGACGGTGTCAGCCAATGTGCCGATGGCGGATTGGCCGCGCGCTCGACGTTGCAAGCCCTGGCGATGGACTACTACGCCACGCCGCAAACCTGGAGCGTAGCCCAGGCACTGGAACGTTTACTGCTGGCCCAGAATCGCTGGTTGCAAGCCAACGGTGGTGGCCAGCCGCTGCTAACGACTCTAAGTGCCCTGGTGTTTCGGGGCCAGCGCTTTACCCTGGCCCATGTAGGAGACTGCCGCGTCTATCGCTGGCTGGACGGCCAACTGCAACGCATCAGCGAGGATCACGTCTGGGAACAGCCGGGCATGCAGCACGTCCTTAAACGTGCGCTGGGCCTGGATCAACATGTGGTGCTGGATTTTCTAGACGGCCACTTGCGCGAGGGCGAGTGCTTCCTGCTGCTCAGCGACGGCGTATGGGCAACCTTGGCCGAGCACAGCATCCAGACCATCCTGCGTGAGCAGGCGGACCTGGACGTAGCTGTGGCCACCTTGGTCAATACTGCCCACTTGGCCGGCAGCCAAGACAATGCCAGCGCGTTGCTGGTACGCGTTGATGCCTTGGGTGCCGCCACCCTCGGCGACGCCCTGGGGCAGTTGCAGCAATGGCCGCTGCCACCGCCATTGAAACCCGGCCAACCGTTCGAAGGCTGGCGGGTGGAAGCATTAGTGGCGCAAAGTCGACAATCCTTGCTCTACCGGGTCCGCGATACCCAGCAACAGCCCTGGCTGTTGAAAACCTTGCCACTGAGCCATGACGACGATAGCCAAGCCGGCCAGGCTTTGCTGGCCGAAGAGTGGTTTTTGCGGCGCATGGCCGGACGCGCATTCCCAGAAGTGCACAGCGCCGGTAGCCGGCAGCACTTGTATTACGTCATGCGCGAGTATCCCGGACAAACCCTCGCCACCCTGTTCCAGCTTCAGGGGCCCCTGCCTCTGGCCCAATGGCAGTCCGTCGCCGAGCGCTTGCTGCGGGCCGTGGGCCTGCTGCACCGGCGGCAAATCCTGCACCGCGATATCAAACCGGAAAACCTGTTGTTGGGGGACGACGGCGAGTTGCGCGTGCTGGATTTCGGCCTGGCTTACTGCCCCGGCCTGTCGGAAGATCGAGCCCACCAACTGCCGGGCACTCCAAGTTTTATCGCGCCCGAAGCCTTCAATGGCGAAGGGCCTACCGCCCAGCAAGATTTATACAGCGTTGGCGTCACCTTGTATTTCCTGCTGACCGGGCATTACCCCTACGGCGAAATCGAAGCCTTCCAACGGCCCAGATTCACCCAGCCTGTCAGCGCGAGCCGCTATCGCCCCGACCTACCGGACTGGCTGCCGCTGAGCCTGGAACGGGCGGTGGCCGCCCAGCCGTCGCAGCGTTACGAAACCGCCGAAGAATGGCTACTGGTACTGGAGCAGGCTGACCGGCGCGAGCTGAGCATCCGCCCCAGGCCTTTGCTGGAGCGAGAACCGCTAAAAGTCTGGCAAACCGTGGCACTGCTGTCGGTGCTGATCAATCTGGTGCTGCTGTATGCACTCCTTCACAACTGAGTATCTCTACACGAGGGCAACCCTATGAACGCAAAAGTCTGGTTGGTGGGCGCAGGTCCCGGCGATCCGGAGTTGTTGACCCTCAAGGCGGTCCGCGCCCTGTGTGAAGCCGACGTGGTGTTGATCGATGATCTGGTCAACCCGGCAATTTTGGACCACTGCGCCGCGGCGCGCGTGATCACCGTGGGCAAACGCGGTGGCTGCCGCTCCACCCCACAGGACTTTATCCACCGCCTGATGTTGCGCTATGCACGCCAGGGCAAATGCGTGGTACGCCTCAAGGGCGGTGACCCGTGCATTTTCGGACGAGGCGGCGAAGAGGCGCTGTGGCTGCGGGATCGGGGCATTGAGGTGGAACTGGTCAATGGCATCACCTCAGGGCTGGCAGGCGCGACCAACTGTGGGATTCCTCTGACATTGCGTGGTGTAAGCCGTGGCGTAACGCTGGTTACTGCGCACACCCAGGATGACAGCCAACTGAACTGGCGCGCCCTGGCCGAGGGCGGGACTACCCTGGTCGTGTACATGGGGGTGGCAAAACTGGAAGAGATTCGTCAGCAGTTGATGGAGGGTGGCATGGCGGCAGATATGCCCGTGGCGATGATCGAGAATGCCTCGCTGCCCCAGCAGCGCGAGTACCGTAGCCTGTTATCGCGCATGCACAAGGATGCCCACGCATTCGCCCTTAAAAGCCCGGCGATCCTGGTCATTGGCCGTGTTGCCGCCAGAGAACAAGCTGCATATGTCGCAGCCGCCGCCAGCGCATGACACAAATGGTAGGCGAAAAAAAACCCGGCCTGAGCCGGGTTTTTTCTACAACTCAGTAATTACTGAGCGGTAGCTTCAACCGAAGCTTCTACGCGACGGTTGATAGCGCGACCAGCTTCAGTTGCGTTGTCAGCAACTGGGCGGGATTCGCCGTAACCTACAGCAGTTACACGGCTAGGAGCCACGCCGTCTTTAACCAGGACTTGCTTAACAGCGTCAGCACGACGCTGGGACAGCTTCTGGTTGTAAGCGTCTGGACCTACGGAGTCAGTGTGACCAGCTACTTCTACGTTAGTAGATGGGTACTGAGCCATGAAGTCGGCCAGGTTTTTCACGTCGCCGTAGCTGTTAGGCTTAACAACGGCTTTGTCGAAGTCGAACTTAACGTCCAGCTCAACACGAACAACCTGAGCAACTGGAGCTTCTGGCTCTGGGGTTGGCTCTGGAGCTGGTGCTGGGGTAGGAGCTGGAGCAGCTGCGCCAGCGTTACCGCCGAAGTTCACGCCCAGGCCGACCAGTGCGGAGTAATCCCACTTGCCGTTGTCCAGACCGTAGTCAGCTTCAACACCGGCACGAGCGTACAGGTTGTTGGTGAAGTAGTACTTAACGCCGGTACCGACAGTGGCGAAAGTGGTCTGATCGCGACCGCTGTGACCGTCAGCCTGTACGTTGGTACGGCTCTGGTGACCGAAACCGCCTTCTACGTATGGACGCAGGGAGTCTACGCCAGCTTGACCGAAGTGATACTGGGCAACCAGGCTGCCGGTATCGCCTTTGATCTTCTGGTTACCAGTACCGTCGTTCGAACGGGTGTGGTTGGTCTTGTCGTAGGACAGGTTCAAGGACAGGTCGTCGGTCAGGAAGTAACCGATGCGAGCGCCAGGATTGAAGCCGTCTTCGATGTGCTTGACGCTATCGTTGTACTGCTTCTTGTAGAACAGCTCGCCTTCAACTGCGCCTTGGCCTTGTGCCAGAACGCCGAAAGAAGTAGCGGCAATAAGAGAACCAATGGCCAAGCCCAAGGTGTTTTTCAGTTTCATCCGTTAAATCCCCATCTGGTGATTGTAAAGCAGTCCCACAAACCGGGGGACAACTCGGCGACAAGTCTAACAGAACTTGCCTACACGTAAGAGATATTTGCCACGCACTAAGTTTCAGTCTCGCCCGCAAATTTCTCACGTAATTTATCAAGAGCACGTTTGTAACGCATTTTTGTAGCACTCAAACCCATATGCATGATGTCGGCGATTTCCTGAAACTCCAGCTCTGCGACAAAACGTAGCACCAGAATTTCTCGGTCAATCGGATTCACATGCACCAACCAGCGATCGAGCCCGCCCTTTTCCTCGGGTGTCGGCGCCTTTTCTTCAGACGCCTCCTCAAGGGGGTCCAGGCTCAAAGCGTCCATCAAGCGACGCTTTCGCCGTTCCTTTCGATACTGCGTGATGCACTCGTTGTACGTGATGCTGTAGAGCCAGGTCTTGAACTTCGATTTGCCCTCGAAGTTCTTCAGGCCGTACAACACCTTGAGCATCACTTCCTGACAGACATCGTCAGCATCTCTATCGTTCCCCAAATACCTTGAACAAACGTTGAACAGAGTGCGTTGATATCTGCGCATCAATTCTTCGTACGCGCGAGTTACGTGAAACAGCTCCGTGTGCGAACGCGCGACCAACTCCTCATCAGAGAGCTCACGGGGGTCATAGCGCGTGGACAGCGATTGGGCTTTATTCAAAACAAGTCGTGCCGACAGTCAGGTCAATGTCCGCTGCGGCCCGGTCACCCGGGTTCGCGGCGGCGTACATTAGCAGGGTTTGCCGGTTTAGCGGCTACTGACCTGCTGTTCCAGGAGAATGCGATTGGACAGCGACACCAGCTCGCCGTCATCGGTCAACACGGTCGTCTTGACTGTGCCGATCTCCTCGATTTGCCCTTCGACCTCGCCCACACGCACCTGTTGGCCCACCTGGTACAACTCGCGCACATAGATTCCTGCAAGAATCTGACCGGCAATTTCCCGGCTACCCAAGCCCATGGCCAGCGCAACGGCCAGACCAACGGTAATCAAAACGATCACAATCACATGGTTGAGCAGGTCAGTCTTGACCTCCAACTGGCTGATCGCGACCGAAATACTGATGATGATCACCAGCCCCTGGGCGATCCGCCCCAGGCCGGCAGCGTAGTCCAACCCCACGCCTTCGGCGGCTCCGCGCACCAGCCCGTTGGCCAACTGCGCCAGTAAAACACCTACCAACAGCACCAGCGCGCCGCCGAAAACCTTCGGCAAATACAGCGCAAGCATGTCGAGCGTAGCTGAAACTCGCTCAAGGCCAAGGGATTGAGCGGCAGAAACCAGAAAAATCAGCAACACGAACCAGTAGACGATCTTGCCGACCAGTGTGGAGATCGGCACTTGCAACCCGGCGCGCCCCAGCAGCTTGGTCAGGCCGGTGCCTGCCATCAAGCGATCAAGGCCCAGTTTCGCGAGCAATTTGGACAGCAGGGTGTCGAGCAGCTTGGCCACGACAAAACCCAGCAACACCAGGACCAGCGCACCGAACAGGTTGGGAATGAAGTTCGCCACCTTGGTCCACAATGCGGTCATCGCGGTGACCAGGCTCTGGGTCCAGAGATCAAGTTCCATATTCAATCAGCCTTATCAGCAGTGCGAGCAAGAGGTTTACGACGGGAAACCGGTGAAACATGGGCAGAACCATTGTTCAGCGCCATCATCAAGGCCGGCAGCCAACGACCGAGCAGACCGAACAGATCCCCCGCCCCGACCTGACGGTTGGCGGTTTTCAACACGCGCCCCAGGCAAGCATCGTCATCGCGGTTGGACGGCGAAGCATTGAGCATGTCACGCAAAGACTGTTCGAACGGATCGTGCATAAAGACCTCTCGCAAGTGATTTAAAAGACGAGGGTAAATTTCATGGGGTCACATGAGACCCTTCCTACGTTCAGCTCATATTCAGCTCAAACCCAGCGCAACCGTCTAAACAGCCACCATTGCCCGAGCGCCACCGAGACCATCAGCAGGCACGCAAGCATGAATCCATAGGGGCTGGCCGAGAACGGAATGCCGCCCACATTGATGCCCAGCAAACCGGTCAGGAAACTCATCGGCAGGAAGATTCCAGTGATGATTCCGAAGCGGTACATGGTGCGGTTCATGCGTACGCTCAAACGCCGGTCTTCGGCCTCCAGCACAAGCCCCACGCGCTCCCGGGTCAATTCGAGCTCCTCCAGATAGCGTGTGAGGCTGTTGTTCAATTCGTTCCAGTAATCAGCATCGTCGTCACAGAACCACGGCAGTTTGATCCGCGTGAGCTGGGCAAAAATATCCCGCTGCGGTGCCAGAAATCGCTTGAGCCCGGCCGCTCGCCGGCGGATCTGCAACACGCTGCCATGCTCTGGGGTATACCGTTCGTCGGTATCGAGTTTTTCTTCCTCGGCATCGACGATTTCAGACAAATCCGTGACCAGATCCTGCACTTTATTGGTCAGGTACTGCGCCATATAAAGGATGAGCTCCGACGCGGTACGCGGCCCCTTGCCGTCCGCCAGTTGCACCAGCAACTCATCGGTGGCGCGCAACGGGCGCAGACGCAGGGAAATCACCCGGTTGGCCGCCGCGAAAATGCGCACCGAGACCATGTCTTCCGGTTCGGCGCCTGGATTGAGGTTGACCCCTCGCAGAAATAGCAACAGCTGCGAATCCGGCAGCGGCAACAGGCGCGGGCGAGTGTTTTCCTCCAGCAACAGGTCGCAGGCGAATTCACTCAAGCCACTGGATTTGCGCAGCCAGGTCTGCGTCTGGGGATGGCTGCGATCCCAGTGCAGCCACAGACTTTCCTCTGGCTGCAACTGCAGGTCATCCAGCTCAGTCCGGGCAATCGAACGCGCACCGCCTTTACCGTCCAGCACCAGGGCATGCACCAGCCCCCATTGCGCGTTTTCTTCCTCGAACATCCTCACCCCTGTCGGCTTTTACGATTTATTCAGGCATTTTCAACGGGCTGGGCGACACGATCACGCCATTGTTATCGGCATAGACGTATTCCCCCGGGCGGAAGGTGACGCCGGCAAATGTGACCGCCACGTTCAGGTCGCCAATGCCACGCTTGTCGGTTTTCATCGGGTGACTGGCCAAGGCTTGTACGCCCAGGTCGGTCTGGGCGATGACGTCGACATCGCGGATGCAACCGTAGATGACCAGCCCTTCCCAACCGTTTTTCGCGGCTTTCTCGGCGATCATGTCGCCCAGCAGCGCGCGGCGCAGGGAACCACCACCGTCGACCACCAGCACCTTGCCGGTCCCCGGTTGGTCGGCCTGTTCCTTGACCAGCGAGTTATCCTCAAAGCACTTGATGGTAACAATCTCGCCGCCAAACGAGTCTCTGCCGCCAAAATTGCTGAACATCGGCTCGACCACCTGCACCAATTCGGGGTAGGCGTCGCACAGGTCGGGGGTCACGTAATGGTTCATCGAAAAAATCCTTTCTGCCAGAGAAGTGTCTTTCAAAGAAGTACCGGGCGAAACGGGTGGGAAACATCCCATCGGTTTCACTGCAACGCAATAGCCTCTACGCGACTGAATATGACCAGAAGCGTCCGGCGCGTCATATCTTAGCCGCAACCTCGCAGGAGTGAAACGCCCTTGGTAGAGCGCTTGGTCAAACAGCGGCGAGAGCCTGCGCCGGGGCGCCGAACAAAGGTGTTATAGGGTCTTTCAACCATTGCTCCACCAGAGGCCAGACCTCGGCCTGGGCAGCTTTGCTGACCAGCATCTCGACGTGCCCGAAATCTTCGGTAAACCCGTGCTTGCGTCCCAGACACACATATTGCCGATGCTCAGTGCCGACTTGTTCGAACAGCTTGCGGCAAGCCCAGTCCGGGTCCTGATGGTCGCCCGCCGCACTTACCGCCAACAACGGCACGTCGACGTCCGCCAAGCCCTTCCACCAGTCACGCTCGGCATCGCCGAAGCGCCCGAACAGCCCGTGCCAGCGCATATTTTCAATCAATACCCCCACCGGCTCGTCTTCGGGCCCGCGTTTGAAACGCGCACCGGACACTTCAGCCATGCGCTTGAGAATAAAGCGCCCGCCCCACTCCACCGGTGGAATTTTCAACGGCCAGTAGGTGCGGCTGACCTGACAGCCAAACAACGCGACCGAAGCCACCGCCGGCGCCCCCAGATACTGACCGCCCAGGGCCGCCGCCAAGGTCGTGCCGCCCAGAGAATGGCCGATCCAGTGCGGGATCTGCGCGCTTTGCTCACGCACGAACGCGCCGATGGCCGGCAAGTCGTAACGCGCATAATCGGCCACCCGGTTACGCGCATATGCTTGATTGCGCTTGGACAGACCATGGCCGCGCATTTCCGCAATCCACACGTCAAAGCCTCGACGAGCCAGATAGGCGCCCAGGCCAATGCCCTTGGGCGAGTACCAGAAACGTCGATTGGAAAAACTGCCGTGCAACAAAATAACCGGGATGCCCCGGTTTTCCGGGACATCGGCCAGCCCCAAACGGGTCACCGCCAGTTCGACGCTGCCGTCCGGACTGTTGCCGGGTTTGAGGCGATACACATCTTCACTCAGGTCGCCACGACGCTCAGCGCTGATCAAGGCGACGGGAAACAGGTTGCTGCTGCTTTGCATAATGTTCTTGCACAAAAAAGGGCGGCGTCCACATGGATTCCCGCCCTGTACAGATAAGAATGCCGGTCAACCTCACGGCTGACCGGCACTTTTCACGGATCGACCTCAGGCGGACGCTTGGCCTTCCGCCAGGAAGAACCAAGTTTCCAGCACCGAGTCTGGGTTCAGCGAAACGCTTTCGATACCCTGCTCCATCAGCCATTTGGCCAAGTCAGGGTGGTCCGAAGGGCCCTGACCGCAAATGCCGATGTACTTACCGGCCTTGTTACAGGCCTGGATGGCATTGGCCAGCAGCTTCTTGACCGCCGGGTTACGCTCGTCGAACAGGTGCGCAATGATCCCGGAGTCACGGTCCAGGCCCAGGGTGAGCTGAGTCAGGTCGTTGGAACCAATGGAGAAACCGTCGAAAAATTCCAGGAACTCTTCAGCCAGGATCGCGTTGGATGGCAGTTCGCACATCATGATCACACGCAGGCCATTCTCGCCGCGGGTCAGGCCGTTCTCAGCCAGCAGGTCAACCACCTGGCTCGCCTCGCCCAAGGTCCGTACGAACGGCACCATGATCTCGACATTGGTCAGGCCCATCTCGTTACGCACGCGTTTGAGCGCGCGGCACTCAAGCTCGAAGCAGTCGCGGAAGGTTTCGCTGATGTAACGCGAGGCGCCACGGAAGCCCAGCATCGGGTTTTCTTCTTCCGGCTCGTAGAGCTTGCCGCCGATCAGGTTGGCGTACTCGTTGGACTTAAAGTCCGACAGACGCACGATGACCTTTTTCGGGTAGAACGCCGCCGCCAGAGTGCTGATGCCTTCCACCAGTTTCTCGACGTAGAAACCCACTGGGTCGTTGTAACCAGCGATGCGCTTATCGACGCTTTCCTTGATATCCAGCGGCAGGCCGTCGTAGTTCAGCAAAGCCTTGGGGTGCACGCCGATCATACGGTTGATGATGAATTCCAGGCGGGCCAGGCCCACGCCGGCGTTCGGCAACTGCGCGAAGTCGAAGGCGCGGTCCGGGTTACCGACGTTCATCATGATCTTGAACGGCAGGTCCGGCATGGCGTCGATGGAATTTTGCTTGATATCGAAGCCTAGCTCGCCTTCGAAGATGAAACCGGTGTCGCCTTCGGCGCAGGAAACGGTCACGCCCTGGCCGTCTTTCAACAGCTGGGTGGCGTTGCCGCAACCGACTACGGCCGGGATGCCCAGCTCACGAGCAATGATCGCCGCGTGGCAGGTACGCCCGCCACGGTTGGTGACGATGGCACTGGCGCGCTTCATCACCGGTTCCCAGTCCGGGTCGGTCATGTCGGAGACCAGCACGTCGCCTGGCTGGACTTTGTCCATCTCGGAGACGTCTTTGATGATGCGAACCTTGCCGGCGCCAATGCGCTGGCCGATGGCGCGGCCTTCCACCAATACGGTACCGGTTTCTTTGAGCAGGTAGCGCTCCATGACATTGGCCGAAGTGCGGCTCTTCACGGTTTCCGGACGGGCCTGCACGATATACAGCTTGCCGTCGTCACCGTCCTTGGCCCATTCGATGTCCATCGGGCACTGGTAGTGCTTTTCGATGATCATCGCTTGTTTGGCCAACTCGCTGACTTCAGCGTCGGTCAGGCAGAAACGCGCGCGTTCGGCCTTGTCGACTTCAACGGTTTTTACCGAACGACCGGCCTTGGCCTCGTCGCCATAGATCATCTTGATGGCCTTGCTGCCCAGATTACGGCGCAGGATGGCCGGGCGACCCGCTTCGAGGGTGCCCTTGTGTACGTAGAATTCGTCGGGGTTGACCGCGCCCTGTACGACGGTTTCACCCAGGCCGTAGGCGCCGGTGATAAACACCACGTCACGGAAGCCGGATTCGGTATCGAGGGTAAACATCACGCCGGCGGTGCCGGTTTCGGAACGGACCATGCGCTGCACGCCGGCAGACAGGGCAACCAACTTATGGTCGAAGCCCTGGTGCACGCGGTAGGAAATCGCGCGATCGTTGAACAGCGAGGCAAATACTTCCTTGGCCGCGCGGATCACGTTTTCCACGCCGCGGATGTTGAGGAAGGTTTCCTGCTGGCCGGCGAAAGAAGCGTCGGGCAAGTCTTCGGCGGTAGCCGAGGAGCGCACGGCAACGGCCATGTCCGGGTTGCCGGCCGACAAGGTGGCGAACGCGGTGCGGATTTCTTCGTTGAGCTTCTCGGGGAACTCGGCTTCCATGATCCATTGGCGGATCTGGGCACCGGTCTTGGCCAGGGCATTGACGTCGTCGACGTCCAGGGCATCCAGCGCGGCGTGGATCTGAGCATTGAGGCCGCTCAGTTCGAGGAAATCGCGGTAAGCCTGGGCCGTGGTGGCGAAACCACCCGGCACCGAGACACCGGCGCCCGCAAGATTACTGATCATCTCGCCGAGGGATGCGTTCTTGCCCCCCACATGCTCTACATCATGGACGCCGAGCTTATCGAGGGAAACTACGTACTCTACCAAGGTGATCTCTCCACTAACTGTGTTGGAAAAGCTCAGGACGCCGGCTGCTCGTGGGAGCATTCACCAGCGTTTGTGGCCTGGACCTGGAAAATAAGTGAGAATGCGGCCCACTGTGGGACGGCAAAATCGCGCCTATCATATCCAAGATTCGTCATCAGCTTAAGGCCCAGGGCTCAAATGAAACGATCTGCTTTCTTTATTTCCGACGGCACCGGCATTACAGCCGAAACACTGGGTCAAAGCCTGCTCGCGCAGTTCGAAAACGTTACCTTCGCCAAATTCACGCGGCCTTACATCGACAGCGTGGAAAAAGCGCGGGCCATGGTACAACAAATCAATCTGGCGGCTGAAAAAGACGGTTTTCGGCCGATCATTTTCGACACCATCGTCAATCAAGACATTCGTGAGATTCTCGCAACCTCGAATGGTTTCATGATCGACATTTTCTCCACGTTCCTGGCGCCACTGGAACAGGAGTTGAGCGAACATTCCTCCTATTCGGTCGGAAAGTCCCATTCCATTGGGCATAACTCCAACTATATGGAGCGTATCGAGGCGGTGAACTTTGCCCTCGACAACGATGATGGCGCCCGCACCCACTACTACGACAAGGCCGATCTGATTCTGGTGGGCGTGTCGCGCTGCGGCAAAACGCCCACCTGTTTGTATATGGCCATGCAATTCGGTATCCGCGCGGCCAACTACCCGCTGACTGAGGATGACATGGAGCACCTGACCCTGCCGGCCGCTCTGCGCGCCCATTCGCACAAACTGTTCGGCCTGACCATCGACCCGGACCGCCTCACCGCCATCCGCAACGAACGCAAGCCCAACAGCCGCTATTCGAGCTACGCCCAGTGCGAATTTGAAGTGCGCGAGGTGGAAAATCTGTTCCGCCGCGAGAATATTGCGCACATCAATTCCACGCATTTTTCGGTGGAAGAGATTTCCGCGAAGATTCTGGTGGAAAAGGGCGTAGAGCGTAGGTTTAAGTGAGGCAGCTGCAAGTTGAAGCCGCAAGCCACGGCCACTCAGCTCTAAGCTTGCAGCTTGTCGCTATCCCAACTACAGCTGAAACCGCCCCCCTCCCTGCCCCAAGGCCGTGGCCAACGCATCGAACCCCGCGCGCAACAACTGATCGTCCCCCGAGGTGTTGCAGATACTCGCCCGGATAAATTGCGGCACGGCGGTCTGCCCCACGGCGAAAGCTTCGGCAGTGGCGATCAGGTAATTATTCTGCTTGAGTTCCGCCTCGATTTCCGAAGCACGCCACGGCTCAGGGACTTCAATCCAGAAGTGCGGACTGTTGAGATGGGTGCGGTACTCCAGCCCCTCCAGAAGGTCGCGCACCAGGGCTTTGCGCCGGCTGATCTCATTGATTTGCTGGCTGAGCAGGTATTGCGCCGTGCCATTTTCGATCCACTGCGTGGCCAGTTCCAGGGTAACCGGCGTGGCCATCCAGCACGTCGAACGCAACGCTGCCGAAATGCGGCTGACCAACGCCGGCGGTGCATGCACATAGCCCACCCGCAGGCCCGCGGATACGGCCTTGCTCAGGCTACTGATCAAAATCGTACGCTCAGGTGCGAAAAAACTCAGCGGCGGTGGCCGATCTTCCACCAGCACACCATGGGCTTCGTCTTCCAGAATCAGCAGGTTGTGTTCGCGGCACACCTTGACCAGTGCTTCGCGACGCGCCACCGATAACACTGCGGTGGTCGGGTTCTGAATCGTCGGTGTGCAGTACAACGCCGAAATCCGGTGATTACGACAGACTTCATCCAGCGCACTGGGCAGTACCCCTTCGTCGTCCATTTCCAGGCCGATCAAGCGGACGCCGAGCATACGCGCGGCAGTGATCAGCCCAGGGTAAGTCAGTTGTTCGGTGACCACGGTGTCGCCCGCGCGCAACAGCGCCATCATTGCGCAGAGCAAGCCATGCTGGCCGCCATTGACGCAGATAACCTGTTCGGGAATCGGATGGAAATCGCGCTGCACCAGCCACTGCGCGCCCGCGTCGCGGTAGCGCGGCAGACCGGCATCCGGGGTGTAGGCACTGATGTCCTGCAAGAACTTGGCGTTGGTCGACAGGGTCTGAAAGCTCTGGGCCAGGAAGGCGGTCTCCTGCCCTGGGATATGCATATTGCGGCTCATGTCGAAGTACTGGCGCGGTTCCTCACTGAAGTTGCGAAACCCTTCATCGCGCTGGCGCTCCATCCCACGCTTGCGCACGAAAGTGCCGTCACCTACCCGAGCCACCACCAACCCAAGGCGCTCCAGTTCACCGTAAGCCCGGCTGATGGTGCCGATAGTCACCCCCAGGTTATCGGACAGCACCCGATGGGGCGGCAGTTTTCGCCCCGGTTCAATCAAGCCTTCAAGGATGCCTCGCTCCATCACATCAGACAGGCGCTTGTACTTCACGCCCTGCCCGCTGGACAGCCCCTCACGCATAATTGACACCATGTCAATATTTGTTTTGACAGCCATCTTTCGCCCTAATAGTGTGCTTTTACGGGTTCAATCGCCGAATTTAATCACTCATTACAAGTTCAATATAGAGTTCAATTCCGGCTCAGGGAAGCAATAAACGATGCCAATGTCCGCCGTCCTCGAAAACACCGCCAAAACCAAAACCCAGAAACAGTGGGTGGCCGGGCTGGTCACCAGCGTCATGTTTCTGATCGTTTGCCTGAGCTGGGGCACCACCTGGTTGGGGATCAAGATCGCCGTGGAGAGCGTGCCGCCACTGACCTCGGCGGGCCTGCGTTTTCTGATCGCCTTTCCACTGTTCCTATGCTTTGCCATGGCCCGTCGCGAGCCGATTCTGTTTCCCCGCGAGAGCCGCTGGTTCTTTGTGTTCGTGACCCTGTCCTACTTCAGCGTGCCCTACTACCTGCTCAATTACGGTGAGATGCATGTGTCGTCCGGCCTCACCGCCCTGCTGTTCAGCTGCATGCCAGTGTTTATCCTGATTTTCTCGGCGCTGTTCCTGCGCGAGCGCATCTATTTTTCCCAGGTGGTCGGCATCGGCATCGGCTTCGGCAGTCTCTACATGATCATCCGCAGCCAGGGCCTGCACCTGGACCACGCCGAGTTCTTCGGGGTGTTGGCGATTCTGACCGCCGCGATCATGCATGCCTTGTGCTATGTCATTACCAAGCAAAAAGGTAGCGCCATCAGCGTGATCACCTACAACACCCTGCCCATCGGGATTGCCGGAATGATGCTGTTTATCGCCGGCCTGTTATTTGAAACCCCCACTTTCGATGCCATTACCCTGCGTTCATGGAGCGCGCTGGTTTACCTCGGGTTGGTGGCCTCGGTGGGCGGGTTCATCGTGTATTTCATGCTGCTCAAGCGCTTGAGCCCGATCATCCTGTCGTTTGTGTTCATCATTTTTCCGGTGTTCGCAGTGATCATCGGCGCCTGGTACGAAGGCGTGCCGATTTCCCGCGACCTGATGCTGTACTCGGCCATCCTGCTGGCCGGTTTTGCAATCACCAAACTGCCGATCGAAAAATTGCTGGCCAAGAAAAATTGACCTGCCCGACCCATCACCTTCAACCACGCGAGAGAAACATGGACGTGCTCCGCCCCGACGCCCTGGAACAGATCTACACCCACGCCAGCCGCACCTATCCAGAGGAATGCTGTGGCTTCGTCTTCGCCGACGGCAGTGTGTACCAGGGCAGCAATATCCAGAATGAGCTGCACCGCAAAAACCCCGAGATGTACCCGCGCAGCGCGGCCAATGGCTACACCTTCTCGGTAGCCGACACCCTGCTGATGAACAAGGCGTTTCGCAGCGACAACCCGGTGGTAGTGATCTACCACTCACACCCGGATGTCGGCGCCTATTTCAGCGACGAAGACCAGGACAAGGCACTGTTCATGGGCGAACCGATCTACCCGGTCAGCTACCTGGTGGTCGATGTTCGCCAGGGCCAGGCCCTGGGTTCCAAGCTGTTTGCCTGGGATGGCAAACAGTTCGCTCTTAACCCTTTCAACGACCTGCACACGGAGTTGTCCATGAACGCTGTCTCTTTCCCCGACATTCTGGTCCGCGTGGCCAAGCTGCCGGAATCGACCCTTGAGGGCACCGGATCGACATTGCGCGAAGTCATTGAAAACCTCTGCAGCAGCCACCCGCAACTGCGTCCGCATCTGTTCCACGAAAAGAACAACCAGCTCAAGGAACACTTCCTGTTTACCGCCGAGCAAGAGCTGATCAGCGCCGACGACCCGCTGCCGGAAAAAGCCAGCATCGAAGTGCTGCTCGCCACGTCCGGTGGGATGGACGTGGACACCCTGAGCAACGAAGAAGTACAGCGCTACGTGCGCCACATCACGCTCCCCGGCGTGGGTCGCGAAGGTCAGTTGAACCTCAAGAAAGCCAAGGTGCTGATCATCGGCACCGGCGGCCTCGGCTCGCCCATCAGCCTGTACCTCGCGGCGGCCGGCGTCGGCACCCTGGGGCTGGTGGACTTCGACGTGGTGGAAAGCAGCAACCTGCAACGCCAGATCGTCCACGGCAACAGCACTCTCGGCCTGCCGAAGGTCGAATCAGCCAAACAGCGCTTGCTGGACCTCAACCGGCATATCCGGATCAATGCCCACGACACCGCCCTGAATGCCGACAACGCCCTGGACCTGGTGGGCGCCTATGACCTGGTGATCGACGGCACCGATAACTTCGACACCCGCTACCTGGTCAACGACGCGTGCGTACAGTTGGGCAAGCCCTTGGTATACGGCGCGATCTACCGTTTCGACGGGCAGATCAGCGTGCTCAACTACCAGGGCGGGCCGTGCTACCGCTGCCTGTTCCCCAGCCCACCGCCCGCCGAACTGGCGCCCAATTGCAGCGCCGGCGGTGTCATCGGTGTGCTGCCGGGAGTGGTCGGAATGATCCAGGCCACCGAGGCCATCAAACTGTTGATCGGCATTGGTGAACCATTGTCCGGCCGGTTGATGCGCTTCGACGCCCTGGCGATGAAATTCAGCGAGATCCGCTTCAAGCGCCGCGCCGACTGCCCGTGCTGTTCGGACCTGCGTCACAGCCAAGCAATAGCGCCGGCCGTGTGCGCCGATGCCATGCCGCGCGCACCTTCACTGGCCGAGGAACGCTACATCAAGCCCCAAGGGCTCAAACAGGTCATCGAACACCCCAGCAGCGCCGACGTACTGTTGGATGTACGCGACGCCAGTGAACTGGAGGTATGCAAGTTGCCGGGGGTGGTGCATATCCCTCTGTCGGAGCTGGACGGGCATCTGGACCGCCTCAACCGCGACAATACCCATTACCTGATCTGCTATGCCGGCACCCGCGCCGAGCAGGCCGCCAGCACGTTGCTGGCGGCGGGCTTTGCCAACACCAAAGTCCTGCAAGGCGGCATGAAGCACTGGGTTCGCGACGTCGAACCCGACATGCCTTTGTACTGACCACCGGCCATGGGTTCCTACCTCATGCTGCATAACTCTATTCTCGACGCCATCGGCCAGACGCCCATCGTGCGTCTGGCGCAATTTTCCGAAGACCTCGGCATCGAGGTCTACGCCAAGCTGGAATCCCTCAACCCCGGCGGCAGTCACAAGGCGCGCATCGCCCTGGGCATGATCCTCGATGCCGAGCGCCGAGGCGTGCTGATCCGGGACTCCGGGCAAACCATCATCGAGCCCAGCGGCGGCAACACCGGCATCGGCCTGGTCATGGCCGGCAACGTGCTCGGCTATAAAGTGGTGCTGGTGATTCCCGACAATTACAGCCCGGAAAAACAAAAATTGCTGCGCCTGTACGGAGCCAAGGTGGTGCTGTCGGACAGCCGCCTCGGGAACAATTCCCATGGCGAAAAGTGCATGGAATTACAGCTGGAGAACCCCAGCTACGTGATGCTCAACCAGCAGCGCAACGGCGCCAACCCGCAAACCCACCGCGACACCACCGCACGGGAAATCATCCGCGCCTTCGGCGACCGCCATGTGGACTACTTCGTCAGCGGCATCGGCACCGGCGGGCATATCACCGGTATCGGCGAAACCCTGAAGACCGCCTGGCCCGCCATCCGTGTGATGGGCGTGGAGCCGGAAGAATGCGACCTGCTGAAAAACCAACACGCACCGCACCATATCCAGGGTCTGTCGATCGGGCTGATCCCCAGCATCCTCAACGTGGATGTGATCGACGGCATGCTCAAGGTGTCGCACCAGGACTGCAAGGACATGATGAAACGCATCATGCGCACCGATGCCATCAGCCTGGGCCTGTCATCTGCCGCCAATATGGTGGCCATCGCCAGGCTCGCTCCCGAATTACCGCCCGAAACGGTGGTGCTGACCATGGTCTACGACAATGCCGACAGCTACCTGCCTAGTTTCGACTAACCGGTTTTCCAACCCTCCAGAATGCGGGGATGCCTCCATGGGCGGCTTTATCGACATGCAACACCTGCACGATGAGTTGCTCACCCATCTCATCAAGACCCTGACGCCCGCGCAGATGAAGCAATTGGAGCCGCATCTGGCGCCGCTGATCCAGAACGCCGCCCAAGCGATTGCCGAGGATTTGATCGCCTATGCCTATCGCGACCCGGCATCCCGTGGGCGGGGCGAGCTGATTCTGGAGTCCTATGCGTCGTTCAAAGCGGTGCTGTACTACCGCCTGGCCCATCTGGTGTGGAATTTTCCCGACACCCCCAACGGCATGTTCTCGCGCATCGCCCTCAAACTGAGCAACCAGGGCAAGGTGCTCTCAGGTGCCGAAATTCACCCGGCGGCCCGTATCGGCCGGCGTTTTGTGCTGGACCACGGCTACGGCACGGTGATTGGCGAAACCTGCGAGATCGGCAACGACTGCTACATCCTCTGCGGCGTGACCCTGGGTGCCCGGGGCATTGCCAACAACCCCGACGGCAAGCGCCATCCGCGCCTAGGCAACAACGTCGAGGTCGGCTCCGGGGCCCGCGTGCTCGGCTATGTACTGATCGGTGACAACGTGTTTATCAGCCCGTCCTGTGTGATTACCCAGGACGTGCCGGCCGGCACCAAGGTCAAGGTGGTCAACCAGATCCAGCTGCAAAAGCACGATGAGTCGGACAACAGCAAGTACCTCGGTGCGTTCGCCTTGGACGAGCGCCTGCATGTGGTCGGCGAGATCAATACGAGCCACAAGGTCACCGTGCTCGATGCCGATTTCCACCCGCTGCCGGGATTGATGCTGGAGCCCACCGTCAAGGAGCGCCATCACCTGCAGTTTCGTCTGCACCGCGTGGAACCCGCCAGCCACCTGCCGCGCCTGCCGCTGAACCTCAAGGTCTGCGGGCCGGAATTCGAGATCACCCTGCTCTCTCCCCCTGGCTTGAGTGCAATGGTGCGTCATCTATTGCAAGCCAGCCCACTGATCGTCGGAGGATGAACATGTCCGTGCATACCATGGAAACCCTGGCGCTGTTCGACAGCGCGCCCTATCAGAACGCCTTCAGCGCCCGGGTGATTGCGGTCAGCGAACACGGAATCGCGCTGGAGCACACCTTGTTCTACCCCACCGGTGGCGGCCAACCAGGCGACACCGGGCACTTCACCTTGCCGGACGGCACCCGGGTGGAAGTGATCGGCACCGTGCGCGACCCGGCCTTGCGTTCGATTATCTGGCACCAGGTCGAGCAGCGGCCCGAACAGTTGACCGCCGGCGTGCAGGTGGATGCCGGCCTGGACTGGGAGCGGCGCTACCAGCACATGAAGATGCACACTTGCTTGCACCTGCTGTGCTCGCTTATCGATGCGCCAGTGACCGGATGCAGCATCAGCGCCGACAAAGGCCGCCTGGATTTCGACCTGCCGGAAATGACCCTCGACAAAGACACCCTCACCCGCGACCTCAATGCCCTGATCGAACAGGCGCACCCGGTCAACACCCTGTCGATGCCCGCGTCGGAATACAGCACTTTATTGCAGATCACCCGTACCCAGGCCGTCGCACCGCCGGTGATGCAGGGCTCGGTGCGGGTTATTGAAATTGCCGGTATCGATATCCAGCCTTGCGGCGGCACCCATGTGCTCAACACCGAGGAAATTGGGCGGGTGTTCTGCGAGAAGATCGAGAAGAAGAGCAAGCACAACCGCCGGGTGATTTTGCGGTTCGAATGAAACGACCCATAGGTGGCGGTCAATAGAGGGGTGGATAGACCTCCTCTCTATCGACCTGATTGTTGCCTTAAGATTTTGCTGCTTTGGCTTTTAGGAGATTAGTGAGCTCCTCTACTTGCCGCTGCAGATGTTCGAGCACCTTGCCGTACTGAACGGACATCTGTTCTATACGGGCACGAAGTTGCTGGTTTTCACGCAGGTAATCATTGACGCCGGGATTCTCGGACGGTGTGTCGTTGGCTGCCTGAGTGGACGGATCTGCGTTATTCGTGTCTGGCGTATCATCGACCGCGGAAGGATCCGAGGGGGTCGTGCCCCGAGCGTCCGAGCCTTGGGGAGCAACCTGATTGGATGGAGCCCCGCCCTCGTGCAGCCTCTCAGCCAACGCTTGTATTTGCTCTTGAAACTTCGTGACGATCGCTTCGAATTGAGTTTGCATGCGCACAACCGCTTCCTTCAGTTGCTTATTTTCGAGCGTCAGCTGCTGAAAACTCTGCGGCGTCTGTTGCTCTGACACCGGTGGGTTTTCTGACCGGGCTGCTACTTCAGACGGTGCGCTGCTCCCGGAACCGCTACTAGCATCTGGCGTCGATGGCGAACCTTCTTGTACAGGCGCCCCGCTTTTGCCGAATTGTTCCTGGAGATTATTCAGTTGCTGGCTAAGTTTGATAATTTGCGGCGAGAACTCAGTCCTCATTTGTTCTAGCTTTGCACGCAGTTCTTGGTTTTCTTTAGACAGCTGCGCCAGTGCGGCGGGATCAGCTTGTGTGGCCGCTGCAGTCGAGTTGACGATGCCACGATGTGCAGAAAACTGCCCGCGTTGTTGCGTCGACATCGAATGCCGGGGTGACGCTGAAGGGGAATGGCTGCTTGGCGATTCCTGCACTTCGGCATTGCCCTCATTCCGATCGGACGATGGCTTAGGAGGCATTTCGTAGTTTGCGTGATAAGGCGCGTACTGTTGAGTGTTTACACTGGTCATGAGGCATCTCTCAGGTTCAAGAAGTTATCCAAGATGGCCCGGTGGCGGGCCGTCTGACTACCTGATTGGCAGCTACCTGAAAACGGTTCCTCATAAGTAGGAAACATGACTCTCAAAGAGCGTCTTCGCTATGCCTCGAAAGTCACCGTCAGATCACCCATGCGTCCACAAACCGGTTCACCGGCGTCGCCTCAAGCCGTGCCTGGTCGTTACACAACGCAAAAATTTCGGCACTGCGCTGCGCGCTGAACCGCGTGGCTAGGTTGGCCTTGAACTTGTCTTCCAGCAACGGAATGCCCTGTACCCGACGGCGACGATGACCAATCGGATACTCCACCACTACCTCTTCGGTGCAGCTGCCATCGGTGAAGAACACCTGCACCGCATTGGCAATCGAACGCTTGTCGGCCTCCAGGTATTCGCGGCTATAGCGCGGGTCTTCGACGATGACCATCTTGTCGCGCAGCTCGTCGATGATCGGGTGCGCAGCGTGGAACGCATCTTCGTAGTGCTCGGCCACCAGGTTGCCAAACGCCAAGGGCACGGCGGTCATGTATTGCAAGCAGTGATCGCGGTCGGCGGCGTTGGCCAGTGGGCCGACCTTGGAAATGATGCGAATCGCCGACTCGTGGGTGGTGATCACGATGCGTTCGATATCGTGCAGGCGGTTCTTGACCTGCGGATGTAACGTCACCGCCGCTTCGCAAGCGGTCTGCGCGTGAAACTCGGCGGGGAAGCTGATCTTGAACAGCACGTTTTCCATCACGTAAGTGCCATAAGGCTGACTCAGGCTGAACGCCCGCTTGTCTTCAGACTTGAGGGCCAAGTCCTGGTTGGTGTGGCTGAACAGCACGTCATAGAAGCCCCATTGCGGCGCGCTCAACACCCCGGGGATGCCCATTTCGCCGCGCAGCGCGATGTCCGCCAGGCGCACGCCGCGGCTGGAAGCATCCCCCGCCGCCCAGGATTTGCGCGAACCGGCATTCGGCGCATGGCGATAAGTGCGCAGTGCCTGCCCATCGACAAACCCGTGGGACAGCGCCGACAGCAACTGCTCGCGATTGGCCCCCATCAGTTTGGCGCTGACGGCGGTGGAGGCGACTTTCACCAGCAGCACATGGTCGAGGCCGACACGGTTGAACGAATTTTCCAGGGCAATTACGCCCTGGATTTCATGGGCCATGATCATCGCTTCCAGCACCGCACGTACCGTCAGCGGCGCATCGCCATTGGCCACGCGTTTTTGCGACAGGTGATCGGCCACGGCGAGGATGGCGCCCAGGTTATCCGAGGGGTGGCCCCATTCGGCGGCCAGCCAGGTGTCGTTGTAGTCGAGCCAACGCACGCTGCAGCCGATGTCCCAGGCCGCCTTGACCGGGTCCAGTCGATAGGAAGTACCCGGCACTCGCGCGCCGAACGGCACCACCGTACCTTCCACCATCGGCCCCAGATGCTTGGTGCATTCCGGAAAACGCAAGGCCAGCAGGCCGCAGCCGAGGGTGTCCATCAGGCAGTAGCGTGCGGTGTCCAGCGCGGTTTGCGACTCGATGCGGTAGGTGAGGACGTAATCGGCGATGTCCTGCAAGACCTGGTCATAGTCAGGACGATTATTCTGGTCGACATTGGCGCTCATGGCAGTTCTCCACAGTGGGTTAGGGGTTGCTCCGTCCTCAGGGTCAGGGTTGATCGCTTCGCAGGTCTGAGTGCCTGCTTATGGCTGTGGAAGGGGCTTGCCGCCTCCCACAGAGGATGGGTGTCGCGCTTAGAAAGCGTCGCCAGGGATGCGTACGAAACCTTCCATCAACACCCGCGCACTGCGGCTCATGATGGCTTTCTTCACCACCCATTCACCGTTCACTTGGGTGGCCTCGGCGCCGACGCGCAAGGTGCCGGACGGATGCCCGAAACGCACGGCGCTGCGCTCGACACCCCCGGCCGCCAGGTTGACCAGCGTCCCGGAGATTGCCGCCGCAGTGCCGATCGCTACCGCCGCGGTGCCCATCATGGCGTGGTGCAACTTGCCCATGGACAGGGCGCGCACCAGCAAATCCACATCGCCGGCCTTGATCGCCTTGCCGCTGGACGCCACGTAATCGGCGGGTTTGGCCACAAACGCGACCTTCGGCGTGTGCTGACGCTGGGCGGCTTCGTCCAGATGCTTGATCAAGCCCATACGCAAAGCGCCATGGGCGCGCACGGTCTCGAACATCGCCAGGGCCTTGGGGTCGCTGTTGATCGCGCCTTGCAGTTCGGTGCCGGTGTAGCCGAGGTCTTCGGCGTTGATAAAAATCGTCGGGATACCGGCGTTGATCAGCGTGGCCTTGAACGTGCCCACACCCGGCACCTCCAGCTCGTCCACCAGGTTGCCGGTGGGGAACATCGAGCCGCCGCCGCCCTCTTCTTCCGCCGCCGGGTCCATGAATTCCAACTGCACTTCGGCGGCCGGGAAGGTCACGCCGTCCAACTCGAAGTCGCCGGTTTCCTGGACCGCGCCGTCGGTGATCGGCACATGGGCAATGATGGTTTTGCCGATATTGGCCTGCCAGATGCGCACCACGGCCACGCCATCTCGCGGCACGCGGGCCGGGTCCACCAGGCCGGCGCTGATGGCGAACGAGCCCACCGCCGCCGACAGATTGCCGCAGTTACCGCTCCAGTCCACGAATGGCTTGTCGATGGAGACCTGACCGAACAGATAGTCCACGTCGTGCTCGGGGCGAGTGCTTTTGGCCAGGATCACGGTTTTGCTGGTGCTCGACGTGGCGCCGCCCATGCCGTCGATCTGTTTGTCATAGGGGTCGGGGCTGCCGATCACCCGCAGCAACAAGGCGTCGCGCGCGGCCCCCGGCACCTGCGCCGACGCGGGCAGGTCCTGGAGGCTGAAAAAAACGCCCTTGCTGGTGCCGCCACGCATATAGGTGGCGGGGATTTTGATTTGCGGTGCGTGTGCCATGTTCATCCTCTTCAGGCGGTCGCCGCCGATTCCAGGAAGTCCTGGGCAAAACGCTGCAACACGCCGCCCGCCTCGTAGATCGACACTTCTTCGGCGGTGTCCAGGCGGCAGGTCACCGGCACTTCGACACGTTCGCCATTCTTGCGATTGATCACCAGGGTCAATTGCGCGCGCGGGGTGCGGGCGCCGACCACGTCATAGGTTTCGCTGCCGTCGATCTGCAAGGTATGGCGGTTGGTGCCCGGCAGGAACTCCAGCGGCAACACGCCCATGCCCACCAGGTTGGTGCGGTGAATACGCTCGAAGCCTTCGGCGGCAATCGCTTCCACACCGGCCAGACGCACGCCCTTGGCCGCCCAGTCACGGGACGAGCCCTGACCGTAATCGGCGCCGGCGATGATGATCAACGGCTGCTTGCGCTCCATGTAGGTTTCGATGGCTTCCCACATCCGCGTGACCTTGCCTTCCGGTTCGATGCGCGCCAGGGAGCCCTGCTTGACCTTGCCGTTCTCGACGACCATTTCGTTGAACAGTTTCGGGTTGGCGAAAGTGGCGCGCTGCGCGGTCAGGTGGTCGCCACGGTGCGTGGCGTAGGAGTTGAAGTCCACTTCCGGCAAGCCCATTTTCGCCAGGTACTCACCGGCGGCGCTGTCGAGCATGATCGCGTTGGAAGGCGAAAGGTGATCAGTGGTGATGTTGTCCGGCAGCACCGCCAGCGGGCGCATGCCCTTGAGCGGCCGCGCCCCGGCCAGCGCGCCCTCCCAGTACGGCGGACGGCGGATATAGGTACTTTGCGGGCGCCAGTCGTACAGCGGCGCGACTTTCGGGCCGGTGTCCTCGTGCACCGCGAACATCGGGATATACACGGCGCGGAACTGCTCCGGCTTGACCGACGCCTGAACCACCGCGTCGATTTCCTCATCGCTTGGCCAGATGTCCTGCAGGCGGATTTCCTTGCCATGGGCGTCGTGGCCGAGCACGTCCTTTTCGATATCGAAACGGATGGTGCCAGCAATCGCGTAGGCCACTACCAACGGCGGCGACGCGAGAAACGCCTGCTTGGCGTACGGGTGAATACGCCCATCGAAGTTGCGGTTGCCCGACAGCACGGCGGTGGCGTACAGGTCGCGGTCGATGATTTCCTGCTGGATCACCGGGTCCAGCGCGCCGGACATGCCATTGCAGGTAGTGCAGGCAAACGCCACCACGCCAAAACCGAGTTTTTCCAGTTCATGGCCCAGGCCGGCTTCTTCCAAGTACATGGCCACGGTTTTCGAACCCGGTGCCAGGGACGATTTGACCCACGGCTTGCGTGTCAGCCCCAGTTTGTTGGCATTGCGCGCCAACAAGCCGGCGGCGATCACGTTGCGCGGGTTGCTGGTGTTGGTGCAACTGGTGATGGCGGCAATGATCACGGCGCCGTCGGGCATTTGACCGGGCACTTCGTCCCATTGGCCGCTGATGCCTTTGGAGGCTAGGTCGCGGGTGGCGACGCGAGCGTGGGGGTTGCTCGGGCCGGCCATATTGCGCACCACGCTGGAGAGGTCGAAGGTCAGGCCGCGCTCGTATTGCGCGCCCTTGAGATCGTCGGCCCACAACCCGGTGTGACGCGCGTACTGCTCGACCAGCGCGACCTGTTGGTCTTCACGCCCGGTGAGTTTGAGGTAAGCGATGGTCTGTTGATCGATGTAGAACATCGCCGCGGTGGCGCCGTACTCCGGAGCCATGTTGGAGATGGTCGCGCGGTCGCCGAGGGTCAGTTTGGACGCGCCCTCACCGAAAAATTCCAGCCAGGCGCCAACCACTTTCTGTTGGCGCAGGAACTCGGTCAATGCCAGCACCATATCGGTGGCGGTGATGCCCGGTTGCAGCTTGCCAGTCAGCTCCACGCCCACGCTTTCCGGCAGGCGCATCCATGAGGCGCGGCCGAGCATCACGCTCTCGGCTTCCAGGCCGCCGACGCCGATGGCGATCACGCCCAGGGCATCCACATGGGGGGTATGGCTGTCGGTGCCGACGCAGGTATCGGGGAACGCCACCCCGTCGCGCACCTGGATCACCGGAGACATTTTCTCCAGGTTGATCTGGTGCATGATGCCGTTGCCCGGTGGGATCACGTCGACGTTCTTGAACGCCTTCTTGGTCCACTCGATAAAGTGGAAACGGTCTTCGTTGCGACGGTCTTCGATGGCGCGGTTTTTCTCAAAAGCCTGCGGATCGGCACCGCCCGCTTCGACGGCCAGGGAGTGGTCGACGATCAACTGCGTCGGCACCACCGGATTGACCTGCGCCGGGTCGCCGCCTTGTTGGGCGATGGCATCGCGCAGGCCGGCGAGGTCCACCAGGGCGGTCTGACCGAGGATGTCATGGCACACAACACGTGCCGGGAACCACGGAAAGTCCAGGTCGCGCTTGCGCTCGATCAGTTGGCTCAGGGAGGCGTTGAGGGTGGCGGGGTCGCAGCGACGCACCAGGTTCTCGGCAAGCACACGAGAGGTATAAGGCAGCGTGGCATAGGCACCGGGACGAATGGCATCGACCGCCGCACGGGCATCGAAGTAATCCAGGCGACTGCCAGGGAGCGGTTTGCGAAATTCAGTGTTCATCGGTCAGGACTCGGTCACGGTGATTGCAAAAGGAAGACCTGCGCCGATCCAAAATTGAAATGCGACTTCAATGTGGAAGGGGCTTGCCCCTCCCACACTGGGTCCGGTTTCTACTTCGAGATCGTCGGTGTTCCCATTCAGCGACGTTCGATTGGCACGAACTTGCGCTGCTCGACGCCGATGTACTCGGCGCTCGGACGGATGATGCGGTTGTTGGCACGTTGTTCGAACACATGGGCGGCCCAGCCGGTCAGGCGCGAGCACACGAAGATCGGCGTGAACAGCTTGGTCGGGATGCCCATGAAGTGGTATGCCGAGGCATGGTAGAAGTCGGCGTTGGGGAACAGTTTCTTCTGCTCCCACATAGTCTTGTCGATGGCTTCGGACACCGGGAACAGCACGGTGTCGCCCACTTCATCGGCGAGTTTCTTCGCCCAGCCCTTGATCACTTCGTTACGCGGGTCGCTGTCTTTGTAGATCGCGTGGCCGAACCCCATGATCTTGTCTTTGCGCGCCAGCATGCCAAGGGTGCCTTCCACCGCTTCTTCGGCCGAGGCGAAGCGCTCGATCATTTCCATCGCCGCTTCGTTGGCGCCGCCGTGCAGCGGGCCGCGCAGGGAACCGATGGCGGCGGTGACGCAGGAATACAGGTCGGACAGGGTCGAGGCACAGACCCGCGCGGTGAAGGTCGAGGCGTTGAATTCATGCTCGGCGTAGAGGATCAACGACACGTTCATCACTTTGACGTGCAACTCGCTCGGCGTCTTGCCGTGCAGCAGGTGCAGGAAGTGGCCGCCGATACTCGGCTCGTCGCTCACGCAGTCGATGCGCTGGCCGTCGTGGCTGAAGCGGTACCAGTAGCACATGATCGCCGGGAAGGCAGCGAGCAGGCGGTCGGTGACATCGCGCTGGGCGCTGAAGTCTTTTTCCGGCTCGATATTGCCCAGGAACGAGCAACCGGTGCGCATCACATCCATCGGATGGGCGTCGGCGGGTATGCGTTCGAGCACTTCTTTGAGCGCCTGAGGCAGGTCGCGCAATTTGCTCAGCTTGGCACTGTAGGCCGCCAATTCGGTTTTGCTCGGCAGCTCGCCGTACAGCAGCAGGTAGGCGACCTCTTCGAATTGCGCGTCGGCGGCCAGTTCACGCACGTCGTAGCCGCGATAGGTCAAGCCGGCACCGGCCTGGCCCACGGTGGACAGTGCAGTCTGCCCGGCCACCTGACCACGCAGGCCGGCGCCACTCAATACTTTTGCTTCAGCCATGGTTCTTCTCCAATTTTGTAGTTATCTGGGAGGCGCTGCGCTTATTTCTTGGCGGCGAACAGCGCGTCGAGCTTCTGCTCGAAGGTGTGGTAGTCGATGCGATCGTAAAGCTCCATGCGGGTTTGCATGGTGTCGATCACATTCTGTTGAGTGCCGTCGCGACGGATCGCGGTGTACACGTTTTCGGCGGCCTTGTTCATGGCACGGAAGGCCGAGAGCGGGTACAGCACCAGGGAAACATCCGCAGATTTCAACTGTTCGGTGGTGTACAGCGGGGTCGCGCCGAATTCGGTGATATTGGCCAGGATCGGCGCTTTCACCCGCGCGGCGAACAGTTTGTACATCTCAAGCTCGGTGATTGCTTCCGGGAACACCATATCAGCGCCGGCTTCGATGCACGCTGCGGCACGCTCCAGAGCGGACTCCAGGCCCTCGACGGCCAGGGCATCGGTGCGCGCCATGATCACGAAGCTGTCATCGGTGCGCGCATCCACGGCAGCCTTGATGCGGTCGACCATTTCCTGTTGGGACACGATTTCTTTGTTCGGACGATGGCCGCAGCGCTTGGCGCCGACCTGGTCCTCGATATGGATGGCGGCCGCGCCGAACTTGATCATCGACTTGACGGTGCGCGCCACGTTGAACGCCGAGGAGCCGAAACCGGTGTCCACGTCCACCAGCAGCGGCAGGTCGCACACGTCGGTGATGCGGCGCACGTCGGTCAGCACGTCATCCAGGCCGGTGATGCCCAGGTCCGGCACGCCCAGGGAGCCGGCGGCCACCCCGCCGCCCGACAGGTAGATGGCCTTGAACCCCGCGCGCTTGGCCAGCAGCGCATGGTTGGCGTTGATCGTGCCGACCACCTGCAAGGGGTGCTCACTGGCCACCGCATCACGGAAACGCTGGCCTGGCGTGCTGTTATTGTTGGAACTCATGACTCACCTCGCTGAGTGGCTGTCTGGGTGGCGCCGTCGGGGAAATGACGGGCGATATTGCGCTTGGAGGCGCCGATATGCCGGCGCATCAATAATTCGGCCAGTTCGCCGTCGCGGTCGGCAATCGCATCCAGAATGCGATGGTGCTCGGCAAACGCCTGGCGTGGACGGTTAGGCGTGGCGGAAAACTGGATGCGGTACATGCGCACCAATTGGTACAGCTCGCCGCAGAGCATCTGGGTCAGGGTACGGTTGCCCGCGCCTTGAATGATGCGGTAATGGAAATCGAAGTCGCCTTCCTGCTGGTAATAGCCGACACCGGCCTGGAACGCCGCATCCCGCTCATGGGTATGCAGCACCTGGCGCAACTCTTCGATCTCGGCGTCGGTCATGCGCTCGGCCGCCAGGCGACAGGCCATGCCTTCCAGGGATTCGCGGATTTCGTACAGCTCGATCAGCTCGGCATGGCTGAGCGAAACCACTCGCGCGCCTACATGGGGCACCCGCACCAGCAGGCGCTGGCCTTCCAGGCGATGGATCGCTTCACGTAGCGGGCCGCGGCTGATGCCATAGGTGCGCGCCAGTTCCGGCTCGGAGATCTTGCTGCCGGGGGCGATCTCACCTTTGACGATGGCGGCCTGGATACGCCGAAAGACGTTCTCCGACATTGTTTGGGAGTCGTCCGACGCCACCGTCGGAAGCTCTGCTTGAACCCGCATATTGTCGACACCTTTAAAACCAATGCGGCAAAAACTAGCCAATAGACCGCAGCTAGTCAAAGAATAAATGCACATTGTCGACAATCGTCTAATAACCTCCCTGCGATTGCGCACAACATGGCCGGCTGCCAGCGCTGGCGTCAGAAAAGCATCATGCTAGAATGCCCGCCGCCTTTGACTGACGTCTTTTGATGAAAGGGCGTACCAGAGATTGCGCAGTCATGCCAGTCGCCATGAATGAACATCGCACTGCACTGCCTCAGGATCTATGACACTCAAGCCCCTCCCCCTATTGTTTTGCCTGCTGGCCATCCCAAGCCTTGGCGCTGCCGCCGAGAAGACTGTGTATGGCCTCAACGAATACGCCCAACTGGCCGGCATCGACCTGGAAGTCGCCGCCAAACTGGACACCGGCGCCAAGACCGCCTCCCTCAGCGCCCGCGATATCAAACGCTTCAAGCGCAACGGTGAGTCTTGGGTGCGCTTCTACCTGGCGATCGACACCGCCCACTCCCACCCCATCGAACGCCCCCTGGCCCGGGTCAGCAAAATCAAGCGCCGCGCCGGTGACTACGACCCCGATGAGGACAAGAACTACACCGCCCGCCCGGTGATTGCCCTGGATATCTGCATGGGCACCGCTTTACGCAGCATCGAAGTGAACTTGACTGACCGCAGCGCTTTCCAATACCCGCTGCTGATCGGCTCCGAAGCACTCAAACGCTTTGATGCGCTGGTCGATCCCAGTCTTAAATATGCAGCAGGCAAACCCGCCTGCGCCGCCGACGCTCATACCGCCGAGTAACCCGAATGCGCTCTCTGACCCTGCACCTGAAAATCCTCATCACCCTTTTGGTGGTGCTGGGCATTTCGGTCACCGCCTACCAAATCTTCGTGCTGGGCATCCCCGTGACCGAAGACGCCACGGACGACCTGTGGAACATCGACGCCAAGGTAGAGTTCGTGGCCAGCCCCAAGGACCCGGTCAAGATCCAGATGTTCGTGCCGCCCCTGAGCCGCGACTTCGTCAGCCTCAACGAGAGTTTCATCTCCAATAACTACGGGGTCAGCGTCAACCGCATCGACGGCAACCGCAAGGTCACCTGGTCGGCGCGCCGGGCCAAGGGCAACCAGACCCTCTACTACCGTTTGGTGCTGACCAAGCGTTACAGCGGCGAAAAAACCAAGATCAAAGGCCCGACCTTCCGTGACAGCATCGCCGTGGAAGGCCCGGAGAAAATCGCCGCCGAAGCCCTGCTGGCGCCGATCCGCCAGCACTCGGCCGACGTCGAGACCTTTATCACCGAAGCCATCAAGCGCACCAACAACCTCAACGACGACAATGTGAAACTGCTGCTGGCAGGCGACCCGTCCACGCCGCACAAGGCCAAGATCGTCGAACTGCTGCTGTCCATCGCCCATGTGCCGGTGGAAAAGGTCCATACCATCCGCCTGGTCGCCGACCAGCCGCAAACCCCGGAACTGTGGCTGCGCAGCTTCAACGGCAACGACTGGCTGTACTTCAACCCGGAAACCGGCGAACAGGGCCTGCCCGCCGACCGCCTGCTGTGGTGGACCGGCGATGAAAACCTGATCACCGTCGATGGCGGCAAGAAAGCCATGGTCACCTTCAGCCTCAACAACAGCGAAATGAACGCCATTCGCCTGGCCAAGCTGACCGACGAGAACACCGACGCCAATTTCCTCGAATACTCGCTGTACGGCCTGCCGCTGCAGACCCAGCAGACCTTTATGATCATGGTGATGATCCCGATCGGCGTGCTGGTGATCCTGATCCTGCGCAACCTGATCGGCCTGCAGACCCTGGGCACCTTCACCCCGGTGCTGATCGCCCTGGCGTTCCGCGAAACACAGCTGGGCTTCGGGATTGTGCTGTTCACCATCATCACGGCGCTGGGGCTGTCCCTGCGTTCGTACCTGGAACACTTGAAACTGCAGATGTTGCCGCGCTTGTCGGTGGTGCTGACGTTCGTGGTGGTACTGATCGCCGCTATCAGTCTGTTCAGCCACAAGCTGGGCCTGGAGCGCGGCTTGTCGGTAGCGCTGTTCCCGATGGTGATCCTGACCATGACCATTGAGCGTCTGTCGATCACCTGGGAAGAACGCGGCGCCAGCCATGCAATGAAAGTGGCGATCGGTACGCTGTTCGCCGCATCCCTGGCGCACATCATCATGAGCGTGCCGGAGCTGATCTACTTCGTATTTACCTTCCCGGCGATCCTGCTGATCCTGGTGGGCTTCATGCTGGCCATGGGTCGTTATCGCGGCTACCGCCTGACCGAACTGGTGCGGTTCAAGGCCTTCCTCAAGGCTGACTCGTAATGTTCGGCTTCTGGAAGACCTGGAAGGCCCTGGAGGCGCGGGGGATCATGGGCATCAACCGGCGTAACGCCGACTACGTGCTCAAGTACAACAAGCGCAGCCTGTACCCCATCGTGGATGACAAGATCATCACCAAGGAACGGGCGCTGGCGGCCGGCATTCATGTGCCTGAAATGTACGGGGTGATCTCCACCGAGAAGGAAATCGACAAGCTCGACGAGATCATCGGCGGGCGCAGCGATTTTGTAATCAAGCCGGCCCAGGGCGCCGGTGGTGACGGCATCCTGGTGGTGGCCGACCGCTTTGAAGGGCGCTACCGCACGGTGTCCGGCAAGATCATCAGCCACGAGGAAATCGAACATCAGATTTCCAGCATTCTTACCGGCCTGTACTCCCTGGGCGGCCACCGCGACCGCGCGCTGATCGAATACCGCGTGGTGCCCGACCAGATCTTCAAAAGCATCAGCTATGAAGGCGTGCCGGATATCCGCATCATCGTGCTGATGGGTTACCCGGTAATGGCCATGCTACGGCTGCCGACCCGGCAGTCCGGCGGCAAGGCCAACCTGCACCAGGGCGCAATCGGCGTGGGCGTCGATCTCGCCACCGGCCTGACCCTGCGTGGCACCTGGCTGAACAACATCATCACCAAACACCCGGACACCACCAACGCGGTGGATGGCGTGCAACTGCCCAACTGGGACGGCTTCATGAAGCTCGCAGCGGGCTGCTACGAACTGTGTGGGCTGGGCTATATCGGTGTCGACATGGTGCTCGACCAGGAGAAAGGCCCGCTGATCCTGGAGCTGAACGCGCGGCCGGGGCTGAACATCCAGATCGCCAACGACTGTGGCCTGACCTTGCGCACCCATGCGGTAGAAGCGCGCCTGGAAGAACTCAAGGCTGCCGGCGTGACAGAAACCGTGGAAGAGCGGGTGAAGTTCGTGCAGGCAATGTTCGGGCATATTCCCCCGGTGGAAGGCTGATCCGAACGCTCCATCTGTCTATCCCCGACATCCCCCCTAGGAGCAAATCCTACGGGGGACTACAATCCCCTCCCCCGCGCCCTGGCTGATCCACCCCGCATGTCGACCTGCACCGTTTACCCGCTGCCCTACCGGGCCAACCCCGCCGAGTATTTCGCGGCGATTCGCCACGCGCCCGGCGCGGTACTGCTCGACAGCGGCCGCCCGGCTGCGGACCGCGGCCGCTATGACCTGCTCAGCGCTTGGCCGCAAGCCACGTTGACGGTTTCGCCTGATGAAAGCGGCAGCGATTTCCTGCAACGCTTGCGGGAAAACCTCGCGCTGTTGGGTAAGGCAGAGCTTCCGGTCGACTATGAGCTGCCGTTCGCCGGCGGTTTGATCGGTTACCTGAGTTACGACTTCGGCCGGCATTTGGAGCAAATGCCGCACCTGGCGGTGGACGATCTGCATCTGCCGGACGCGCGTTTCGGCCTGTACGCCTGGGCGCTGGTCAGTGATCACCAGGCGCAGACCAGCCAACTGGTGTTCCACCCCACGCTGGCCGACAGCGAGCGACAGCGCCTGATCGCGCTGTTCAACTCATTACCCAAGGCTGCTGCGGCCACCTTTGCCTTGCAGGGGCCGATGACACCGGACATCAGCGCCGAGGCCTATCGCCAGGCCATCGTGCGTATCCATGACTATATCCAGGCCGGTGACTGCTACCAGGTCAACTTCGCCCAGCGCTTTCGCGCGCCGTGCAGCGGCGATCCCTGGGCAGCTTACTGCGCGCTGCGCGAAGCCTGCCCGACGCCGTTTTCCGGGTTCCAGAGCCTGCCCGACCACGGCGCGGTGCTGAGCCTGTCGCCGGAGCGTTTCGTACACATCAGCGCGCGCCGGGTCGAAACCCGCCCGATCAAAGGCACCCGCCCACGCGGCCTGACACCCGAAGAAGATGCCGCCCACGCCGCCGAACTGCTGAGCAGCCCCAAGGACCGCGCGGAAAACCTGATGATCGTCGACCTGCTGCGCAACGACCTGGGCCGTACCTGCCGCACCGGCTCGGTCAGCGTGCCGGAGTTGTTCAGCCTGGAAAGCTACCCCAACGTGCATCACTTGGTCAGCAGCGTCATCGGCACCCTCGCCGACGACAAGGACGCCCTGGACCTGATCGCCGGCAGCTTCCCCGGCGGCTCCATCACCGGCGCACCGAAAATCCGCGCGATGCAAATCATCGACGAACTGGAACCGACCCGGCGCGGCCTGTACTGCGGCTCGCTGATGTACCTGGACGTACGCGGCGAGATGGACAGCTCGATTGCCATCCGCAGCCTGTTGGTCAAGGACGGGCAAGTGTGCTGCTGGGGCGGCGGCGGGATCGTCGCGGACTCGCAGTGGGAAGCGGAGTATCAGGAATCGTTGACCAAGGTGCGGGTGTTGTTGCGGACGTTGGAAGGGTTTTAGAGGCTGGGGAGTCGACTGGGGGCAAGCCCTCTCCCACCGGAAAAAGCCTGAATCAGAACCGCGCTGGACTGGGTTTGAGCGCAAGGATAGGTTCCAAATCCGACTATCCACCGCCGTTTGTGAAGGACCACATGAAGCGACTGTCTGCTTGTCAGAAATCATTTCCTCGTTTGCATATCAATTTGACCGCATCTATCATCTCCCAAATTGGGAGGATGCGGCGATGAGAATAATTGCGCGGTCCACCCTGCGAACATTTTGGGAAAGCCATCCCGCTCATACCGATGCAAAAGCCCCCCCTCACCGAATGGTATCGCCACATGGAACAGGCCATTTAGCCGACACCGCAAGCGCTGAAAGCACAGCTCAGGACAGCAAGCATTCTGAAGAGTGGCAGAGTTGTATTTAACGTGGGCTGCAATAAGTATCGAGTGATCATGGCTATCGATTATCAGCGACAACTTGGCTTCATACGTTTCGTGGGAACCCATGCGCACTACGATCAGATCAATGCGGAGACCATCTGATGAACATCAAACCCATTCATAGTCAGGAAGATCTGACCGCCGCGCTCGCACGCGTCGAGCAGCTATGGGGCGCAGAAGCCGGCTCGCCCGAAGGTGATGAACTGGAGATCCTGGCCATCTTGATCGAGAAATACGAGGCCGAACACTTCCCGATGCCTGGGTCGGATCCAGTGGAAGCGATTAAATTCCGCATGGAGCAGTTGGGCATGACAGCCCGCGATCTTGAGCCTTTCATTGGTACGAGCGGGCGTGTTTCCGAAGTGCTGAATCACAAGCGCAAGTTGAGCTTGTCGATGATCAAACGCCTACATGAAGGCCTGCGCATTCCTTATGAAAGCTTGCTGGCAGGCAATTAAGGCTCAGGCTTAACCTGCGCCCCATCGGGGCTTGCACCGATGGGGCCCTCAGTCGCGGTAAAAGCTTTAAAGACTCAACGACCGATTCGACGCCTTGATAAATTCCTGCTTCAACGCCTCGAACGTATGCACCGCCGGAAACTGCGGGAATTCGCGGATCACATTGTCCGGCGCATGGAACAAGATCCCCTGGTCAGCCTCGCCCAGCATGCTGGTGTCGTTGTAGGAATCGCCGGCGGCGATCACGCGGTAGTACAGGCTCTTGAAGGCCAGGACCGACTGACGCTTGGGGTCTTTCTGGCGCAATTGGTAACTCACCACGCGGTCTGTCTCGTCGGTGATGAGGCGGTGGCACAGCAACGTCGGGAAGCCCAGCTGGCGCATCAGCGGTTGGGAGAATTCGTAGAAGGTGTCGGACAGAATCACCACCTGGAAGCGCTCGCGCAGCCAGTTGACGAACTCGACGGCGCCGTCCAGCGGCTTGAGGGTGGCGATCACGGCCTGGATGTCGGCAAGCTTCAGGCCGTGTTCGTCAAGGATGCGCAGGCGCTGTTTCATCAGCACGTCGTAGTCGGGAATGTCCCGCGTGGTGGCCCGCAAGGCTTCGATACCGGTTTTTTCGGCGAAGGCGATCCAGATTTCCGGCACCAGCACACCTTCCAGGTCAAGACAGGCAATTTCCACAAGACACTCCATTTGGATGTTATTGGTTGAGCGAGCAAAAGGCCTGCCGAACTCTAGCGATTCAAGCCCGAAGCCGCAACGCAGGGCGGATTTTGATACCATCGCCCACCTATAGAGCGCTCAGCGCCACTGACCTGCAGGAACCGTGCTGATGAACCAAGCCTTCGATGTCGCTGAACTCGCCGCGACCTATGCCAACAAATCCGCCCAGGACATCCTCAAACTGGCATTCAGCCAGTTCGGCGACGACCTGTGGATCTCTTTCAGCGGCGCCGAGGATGTGGTGCTGGTGGACATGGCCTGGAAGCTGAACAAGAACGTCAAAGTGTTCAGCCTCGATACCGGCCGCCTGCACCCGGAGACCTACCGGTTTATCGAGCAGGTACGTGAGTTCTACAAGATCGACATCGAACTGATCTCGCCGGATCAGAGCAAGCTGGAACCCTTCGTCAAGGAAAAGGGCCTGTTCAGTTTTTATAAGGACGGCCACGGCGAATGCTGCGGCATCCGCAAGATCGAACCGCTGCGGCGCAAGCTCGCCGGTGTCAGCGCTTGGGCCACCGGCCAGCGTCGCGACCAGAGCCCCGGCACACGCAGCCAGGTAGCGGTGATGGAGATCGACACAGCGTTCTCCACGCCAGAGCGCACCTTGTACAAGTTCAACCCGCTGGCGCAGATGAGCAGCGAAGAAATCTGGGGCTACATCCGCATGCTGGAGCTGCCGTACAACAGCTTGCACGAGCGAGGTTTTATCAGCATCGGCTGCGAGCCGTGCACCCGCCCGGTGCTACCGAACCAGCACGAACGCGAAGGGCGTTGGTGGTGGGAAGAAGCCACGCAAAAAGAATGCGGGCTGCACGCCGGGAATATCATCAGCAAAGCCTAAGGGCTGACGCAGTTAAATAGGTGGGAGGGGGCTTGCCCCCGATAACGGTGGATCAGCCAGCTCAGTGGTGACTGACACTGGGCTATCGGGGGCAAGCCCCCTCCCACATTTGTTTTGAGTTTTACCTCTAGATGTACACACACCTGTAACCATAGGTGCCATTTATGTGTGCAATCTTCATAAATTCGCACCATAACGTAACACCTCCTCCGCATCATCCTGCGTACTGGCGAATAGCCCCTCTTCAACAGAAAAATAAATAGCTGTTCAAACGGTCAATTTATATTGCTTTGAATTCAGCCAGTTATTTACCTCACCTCTAAAAACGAAATTACCTACAGTTTTGATATGCCAAAAACTGGCACGCATGTGGCTTAAGCTGAAAAGTGCTTTGTATACAATAAATACAAAACCTACATACACTTTGCCATCCGCGGCGTTGCTGCAGATGCCTTGGAGCCTGCCGGAATGCGTACAAGCCTCTCGAATAACATCGCACTGGATCTGCCCTCCTCCGCCCTGAATAACCAGGCCCCAGATCCTGGCCCGCTCGTACTAAGCCCACGCCTGCACAACAAGGACCTGGCGCCGACCAAGGCGCAAGGTCGCCGTTGGGGGCGCTACAGCATCTTTGCGCTGTGGACCAATGACGTGCATAACATCGCCAACTATTCATTCGCGATCGGCCTATACGCCTTGGGCCTGGGCGGTTGGCAGATTCTGCTGTCCCTGGGGATCGGCGCGGCGCTGGTGTACTTCTTTATGAACCTGTCGGGGTATATGGGGCAAAAAACCGGCGTGCCGTTTCCGGTGATCAGCCGCATCAGCTTCGGCATCCACGGGGCGCAGATCCCAGCGCTGATCCGTGCGGTGATCGCGATTGCCTGGTTCGGTATCCAGACCTACCTGGCCTCGGTGGTTTTCCGCGTATTGCTTACGGCGATTCACCCAGGCTTTGCCGACTACGACCACAACTCGATCCTCGGCCTGTCGACCCTGGGCTGGGTGTGTTTCGTGGCGATCTGGTTCGTGCAGCTGGTGATCCTGGCCTACGGCATGGAAATGGTGCGGCGCTATGAAGGGTTCGCAGGCCCCGTGATCTTGCTGACCATGGCCGCGCTGGCCGGTTGGATGTACTTCCAAGTGGACGGCCATATTGCCTGGTCGGTGCGGGAGCCGCTGAGCGGCGGTGAGATGTGGCGCAATATCTTTGCCGGCGGCGCGCTGTGGCTGGCGATCTACGGCACGCTGATCCTCAACTTCTGCGACTTCGCCCGTTCCTCGCCGTGCCGCAAAACCATCGTGGTCGGCAACTTCTGGGGCCTGCCGGTAAATATCCTAGTGTTCGCCGCCATCACCGTGCTGCTGTGCGGCGGGCAGTTTCAACTCAATGGGCGCGTGATCGAGAGCCCCACCGAGATCATCGCAGCGATCCCCAACACCGTGTTCCTGGTGCTCGGTTGCCTGGCGTTCCTGATCGTGACCGTGGCGGTGAATATCATGGCCAACTTTGTGGCGCCGGCCTTTGTGCTGAGCAACCTGGCGCCCAAGTACCTGAACTTCCGCCGCGCCGGGCTGATCAGCGCCACCGTGGCGGTGCTGATCCTGCCGTGGAACCTCTACAACAGCCCGCTGGTGATCGTGTACTTCCTCTCGGGCCTGGGCGCACTGCTGGGGCCGTTGTACGGCGTGATCATGGTCGATTACTGGCTGATCCGAAAAAGCCAGGTGAACGTACCGCAGCTCTACAGCGAAGACCCGCAAGGCGCTTATTACTACAGCCGCGGGGTCAATTTGCGTGCGGTGGCGGCGTTTATTCCGGCGGCGGTGATCGCCATTCTGCTGGCCCTGCTGCCAGGGTTCGCCAGCGTCTCGCCCTTTTCCTGGTTGTTTGGCGCCGGTATTGCAGGGCTGCTGTACCGGCTGATCGCCAAGCGCCAGCCTTTCTATGCCGATGTCAGCGGCGAAAGCATTGCAGTCGATAACGTCAGTCATTAATCAAGGACACCCCATGCGCATCCTCGTGGTCAACGTCAACACCACCGCTTCCATCACCGACACCATTGCCGAGCAGGCGCGGGCCGTGGCCGCACCGGGCACTGAGATTGTCGGGCTCACCCCGTATTTCGGCGCCGAATCGGTGGAAGGCAATTTCGAAAGCTACCTGGCCGCCATCGCCGTGATGGACCGCGTGATGGCATACGACCAGCCGTTCGATGCGGTCATCCAGGCCGGCTACGGCGAACATGGGCGCGAAGGCCTGCAGGAGTTGCTCGACGTGCCGGTGGTGGATATCACCGAAGCGGCCGCCAGCACCGCAATGTTCCTTGGCCATGCCTACTCGGTGGTCACCACTCTGGATCGCACCGTGCCGTTGATCGAAGACCGCCTGAAGCTCGCCGGCCTCTATGCGCGCTGCGCCTCGGTACGCGCCAGTGGCATGGCCGTGCTGGAACTGGAAGAAAACCCGTTGGCCGCTATGGAAGCCATCGTGCGCCAGGCCGAACTGGCCATCCACGAGGACAAGGCCGAAGTGATCTGCCTCGGTTGCGGCGGCATGGCCGGGCTGGATGAGCAGATTCGCCAGCGTACCGGCGTGCCGGTGGTGGACGGCGTAACGGCGGCCGTGACCATTGCCGAATCGCTGGTACGCCTTGGGTTGTCGACCTCGAAGATCAGGACCTATGCCACGCCAAGGCCGAAGAAAGTGATCGGTTGGCCGGGGATGTCCGGGCGCTAGGGCCGCGCTTCGATTAAACCGCGCTAAAGCGCTGCCCCAGGCGCTGCTCGGCAAACTGCTCGATGATGAAATCCACAAATGCCCGGGTCTTGCCGGGCAGCAGCTTGTGCTCGGCGTAGTAGATGGAAATATTGCCGTCGTCCACATACCACTCAGGCAGCACCCGTACCACCGCGCCACTGTCCAGAAACGGCACGGCCATGGGCATGCTCACCAGCGCAATGCCCAGGCCCTGGGCGCTGGCGCAGCAGGCGGCTTCAGAGTCGCTCAAGGTCATGCGCGGTTTGAGCGTCAAGGGGCGTTGCTCGCGGTCGGGACCGGTCAATTGCCAGGTGCGCACGCGGCCGGTTTGCGGCGAGCGGATCAGGATACCCAAGCAACGCCCCAGGTCTTCGGGCCCCTGCACCGGCGGGCGTTTGGCCAGGTAGTCCGGCGACGCCACCAACACCCGATGAGCCGGCGCCAGTTTGCGCGCCACCACGCCCTGGGGCAGTTCGAAGCCACCACCGATGGCCGCATCGAAGCCTTGGCCGATCAGGTCCACCTGGCGATTATCGAAGTGCCAGTCCGGGCTGATATCCGGGTAGCGCTCAGTGAATCGCCCCAGCAGCGGCATCACATAACGATTACCGAACACCGTGCCCATGCTCACCTTGAGTGTGCCAGCCGGCCGCCCTTCGGCGCTGGCCAGGTTGGCCACGGCGTTCTGGATGGTGATAAGACTTGCGCTGACTTCATCGAGGAACAGCTTGCCGGCTTCGGTGAGGGTAAGGCGCCGCGTGCTGCGCTGAAACAGGCGCACGCCGAGGCGCGCTTCAAGCTTGGCCACGCTTTTGCCCACCGCCGCCGGGGTCAGGCTCAAGTGCCGCGCAGCCTCGGCAAAGCTGCCGCCTTCGGCGCTGCGCACAAAGCATTCGATACTGCCAAAGCTTTCCATACCGACTCACCCTAAACTTTTGGTTTACACAGACTATAGCAATCACGGTCTACCGGCCTGGGTGAGGCAGGTCGATACTCGGCTGCAACAACAGGGCATACCGCCTTGAACAGACAGGAGATCGACATGACTGCACAAAACCTGACCGGCAAAGTCGCCTTGATTCAAGGCGGTTCCCGCGGCATCGGCGCCGCCATCGTCCAGTGTCTGGCCGCCCAAGGGGCCGCCGTTGCCTTTACATACGTCAGCTCGGCGACCAAGGCTGAGGCGTTGCAAAACAGCGTGATCAGCGCAGGCGGCCAAGCTTTGGCCATCCACGCCGACAGCGCCGACGCCACCGCGATCCGCAACGCCGTCAGCGCCACCGTCAAGGCGTTCGGTCGCCTGGATATCCTGGTGAACAACGCCGGCGTGCTGGCCATTGCGCCGCTGGAAGACTTCAAGCTGGAGGACTTCGACCAGACCCTGGCGATCAACGTGCGCAGCGTATTTATTGCCACTCAGGAAGCCGCCAAGCACATGGGCGAAGGCGGCCGTGTGATCAACATCGGCAGCACCAACGCCGAGCGCATGCCCTTCGGCGGCGGCGGACCGTATGCCATGAGCAAGGCCGCGCTGGTGGGGTTGACCAAAGGTTTGGCACGGGACCTGGGGCCACGCGGTATCACCATCAACAACGTGCAACCCGGCCCGGTGGACACCGACATGAACCCAGCCGACAGCGATTTTGCCGAGAGCTTGGTCGGCTTGATGGCCATTGGGCGGTACGGGCAGGTGGAGGAGATTGCCAGTTTTGTGGCGTATCTGGCGGGGCCAGAGGCCGGATATATCACCGGTGCCAGCCTGACTATCGACGGTGGTTTCAGCGCCTGAGCCAACAGGGAAGGGGCAAGCCCCCTTCCCTGTTTTGGCCGTGCGTGATCAGGACATCGGCGGTAAGCCATACGCCGCCAGATCAAAGTCCGCGAGTTTGCGGATGATCTGGTCGGCGTGGTGGTACTTGCTGTCGGCCATGGCTTCATCGGGCACAGCGATGGCGGTCATTTGCGCTGCCTTTGCCGCGGTCACGCCGAACGGCGAATCTTCGAACACCAGGCAATCCTTGGGTTCGACCCCCAGACGGCGTGCGGCGGTGAGGAAGATGTCCGGCGCGGGCTTAGCGGCACCGACTTCCGGGTCATCGGCGGTAACGATGGTGTCGAACAACGCAAACCACTCGCGGTGCAAGGTGGTCTTGTGGCCGAACGAATTGCGCGAGGAACTGGTGCCCACGGCAATCGGGATGTTGTGCGCCTTCAAATGCCGAACCAGCGCTTCGGCGCCGGGCATGCCCAATGCCTTGGGAAAACGCTCGCTCATCAACGGTTCGCGGATGCGCAGAAATTCGGCCGGGGTGATCGGCAATTCCAGCGCCTTGACCACATACTCGGCCAGGTCCTGGGCACCCCGCCCGATAATGTGCTGCTTGATCCCCCAGTCATAAGAACGGCCGTAGCGCTCGGCAATGATCTGCGTGACTTCGGTGTAGATGCCTTCGGTGTCCAGCAACAATCCGTCCATATCGAAAATCACAGCCTTGATCGGGACAGCGGTACGCGGTGCATTCATCACAACGGATCCTTGGGGGAAGGACTAAAAGGTTTCAGCACAATAGCGGTCACATTGACCTGCGGGCAACCCTTTGGGCGAGGTTGATCCTGCGTCGCGGACAGGATCGCGACAGCTTGGCTGGTGAAGAATCAGTATCCCTCACGCCGTTCACAGAGGCCGCCATGTCCGAAGCCTTCGAAGTCCCCAGCCCCCACGAAAAACATATCGAACACACCACCGAACATGCCCACGCCCGAGGGGATAGTTTCGCCAGCCGCATCGCCGTGATGACCGCGTTGATGGCCACCTTCGGCGCCATGCTCAGCTACCAGGCCGGTTCCACCGAGAGTGAAGCGGCGATGGACAAGAACAACGCCGCGATCATCAAGACCGAAGCCGCCAACCAGTGGAATTACTACCAGGCCAAGTCCAGCCGACAAAACCTGGCGGAGCTGGCCACCCATATCCCCGGCGTGGATGCTGCGCATTATCGGGAAGAGATCGAACGCTACAAAAGCCAGAAGGAGGCCGTGCGCCAACAGGCAGAAAAACTTGAAGCCACCTCACGGGAGTGGGATGAAAAATCCGAACAGGCGCTGCATCGGCACCACCGCTGGGCCCAGGCGATGACTGCGATTCAGATCGCGATTTCGTTGGCGGCAATTACCTTGTTGACGAGGAAGGAGTGGTTGAAGCGACTTTCGTATACGGCCGCAGGCGTGGCGATGGTGCTGGGCGGGCTGGCGTGGCTGCATGTTTAGCCGCGCGGCGTGAACGAGCCTAATCGTTCAGATTCGTTTCAATTCGTCTATGCAGCGATTACAGTACGCGCGCCCAGGAATTGAATCTTGGGCTTTAGACCATGGAGTTACACAGTGAAGTACGTCAGCAAAGTAGTTGCAGCCGCAGTACTCGGTTTCGCCCTGGCCGGCTGCACCGGCACCGCCATCAAATCCCCACAGTACGACAGCAACCAATACACCGTGCTGGGTCACAGTGAAGCCAGCGCCACCGGCATCATGCTGTTCGGCGTGATCCCGATCGGTCAGAACAGCCGTTTCGTCCGCGCACAAGAAGCGGCCATCAAGGCAAAAGGCGGCGACGCTCTGATCAACACCCAAGTGCAGGAAAAATGGTTCTGGGCCTGGGTGCTCAGCGGTTACACCACCAAGATCTCCGGTGATGTGGTCAAGCTGAAAACCGCGCAGTAAATCCCTCGGGCGTTCCCCTGCGCCCGCGACGTATCATGGGCTGACCCTCCGAGGATGGCCCATGAACCTCAGCATCGTTTATGCCCTCTGCGCCGCCGCTCTGTTCGGCGCCAGCACCCCGCTCGCAAAACACTTCGGCCTGGGCCTCTCGCCCATTCTGCTGGCCGGCCTGCTATACCTCGGCAGTGGCCTCGGCCTCGGCGTGGTGCGCCTGATCCGCGATCGCGGCTGGCAGCACAGCGGGCTGACACCCCATGAATGGCCCTGGTTGCTCGGCGCCATTCTCTTCGGCGGCATCCTCGGCCCCGTCGCCCTTATGTACGGCCTGACCCGCACCGCCGGCGCAACGGCCTCGTTGATGCTCAACCTGGAATCGGTGCTCACCGCCGTGATCGCCTGGCTGGTGTTCCGAGAAAACGCCGACCGCCGTATCGTCCTGGGGATGATCGCGATTGTGCTGGGCGGTGTGGTGTTGTCCTGGTCGGACGGCGCCGGCGCCAGTCGCGACTGGACCGGGCCGCTGGCAGTTGCGCTGGCCTGCCTGTGCTGGGGCATCGATAACAACCTGACGCGCAAGGTTTCCGCTTCGGACGCAGTATTTATCGCCGGCATCAAAGGTTTGATCGCCGGGCTGGTGAATACCGGCCTGGCCGTTTACCTCGGCGCGCAATGGCCGGCCACCGCTCAACTGATGCCAATCCTGCTGGTGGGCTTCCTCGGCTACGGCATCAGCCTCGTCCTGTTTGTACTGGCCCTGCGCGGCCTGGGCAGCGCACGCACCGGGGCGTATTTCTCCACCGCCCCTTTTCTCGGCGCCGCCCTGGCGGTACTGGCGATGGGCGAGTCGGTGTCGATCGCGTTCTGGGTGGCCTCGGCGTTAATGGCGGTAGGCGTGTGGCTGCACCTGACCGAACGCCACGCCCATGAACATCAGCACGAAGCCACGCAACACGGGCACCGGCATGTGCATGACGAACATCATCAGCATGAACATGCGTTTGATTGGGACCCCAATCAGCCACACAGCCATGTGCACGTGCACAGCCCGATCAAGCATAGCCACGCGCATTTTCCGGATGTGCATCATCGCCACAGGCATTGAGGGCCCAATGGCGTGACGGCTGGTCGCAGTTCAGTCCGGCACCTGCTCAACCACCACGCGATTGCGGCCGCTTTGCTTGGCTTGGTATAGCAGTTGATCAGCTCTCTCAAGGACGGCCGATATCGACTCGACCTCAGGACGCCACAGCGCCACCCCCATTGAGACGGTGATACGCCCGACCGTCTCGATGCTGGCCGCCTCGATTGAGGCGCGCAGCCGCTCAGCGACATCGGCCGCTATTTGCAGCGAACTGCCCGGCAATAACAAGACGAATTCCTCTCCCCCCACCCTGCAAGGCATGTCGTTGGCGCGTGAGTTCTGCTGCATGAGTTCGGCAATGGCGCGCAGCGTTTCATCCCCCACACCGTGGCCGAACGTATCGTTGACGTGCTTGAAATGATCGATGTCGACCGAAACCACGGCAAACGCTTTGCCTGTCTCCTGCCACAACGCCAGAACGTCCTGCATGGCCCGGCGGTTGGCCAGCCCCGTCAGCGCATCCGTATGGGCCTGATGATTGAGCTTGCCGATCTTTTCCTGCAACAGGGTCGCGCCCAGCAACAGCGCTCGGCGGATCTGCCAACTTTCGAAATAACGCGCAGGCACTGCGCTGATGCGCGCGTAGCTGTCAGGCATGTCCAGCCGTTTGGCACAGTCGGCCAGCCGCGATAATGGGGCCGAGATCCTTGCGCCCAACCACCAGATCAGAACGATCCCGAACAGCGCCAACGGTGCTATACCTTGAGCAACTTTGGTCATCGTCCGGCGCAGAACTGCCTGGATATTCTCCAAGGGCTGCTGCGAGATCACCCCCCAACCGCTGCTGGGCACCCGAGCGAAACCGGCGAGCATTTGCACATCGTGCTCATCCTTAGCCTGTAAGGTGCCTGAGGCCTCGCGGAGCGATGCGCTGGCGATCAGGTCCGTGCCCCTGACACTGCCTATCTGCGCAGGATCGCTGTGATAGAGCACCTGGCGCGCAGCGTCGACCAAGTAGAAATGCGCGCCATCCTTGCGCACATTCGTGTCCATGAGGGCTTGAAGGGTGTTGCTCTGCTCCAACCGGATAGTGCCGCCGATCAAGCCCAGATACTCTCCGCCCGTGTCGAATATGGGTTGAGAGATAAACACCACCAAATTGCCGGAGATCGACCTGAAGGCGTTGCTGATTTTCGGCGTGCGCAGCGTCAAAGGTTCTTTGTGCTGCAACGTGCGGCCATTGAGTTGAAGGTTTTCAGGCGCGGAAGCAATGATGGTACCGTCCGCGCTGGCGACCAGAACGGAGTTGAAACTGGCGTCCTGCTCAAATAAGCGCTTGGCCTCACGGGTCAAAGCACTTTTGTCGCCAAACGCTTTGCCAATACCCGCTGCACCATATTTCAATTTATCGAGATCGGCGTCCAATACCTGCTCAACGCTGCGGGCGATACGGGCGGCATAGTTTTTATTGACGTCCAGCGCCCCTTCAATCAGTTCCTGCTTCTGGATCTTGAACATGACCCAGAAACTGTTGACCAGGGTCGCGACAGCAGAAAGCAGTACAAAAATAAGAATCAAACTACGAAGGTTGAGCGTGGGCTTCGGTCGAGTGGTCATCTACACAATCCGGGCAAGGCAGAGGTTGTATAACGAACAAGATAACGTATGAGTCGCCCCGCACAGGTAGCCAGACCGATTCGAAGTGAATACCGGCAAGAATGCGGGCATCTCAAGCCGAGCTTGGCGCCCATCAGGCACTTGAGGCATCAAGGGCTTGCGGGGTTTGAGTGACTGCATGCGAGGGCACGGCGCAGCCTGCCAAGCCCTGTATTTAAGAACGCCAGAAACCACAAACCCCCGGATCTTGTTAAGAAACCGGGGGTTTGTGTTTGTAGAATGTGGCGGTGAAGGAGAGATTCGAACTCTCGATACAATTTCTTGTATACACACTTTCCAGGCGTGCTCCTTAAGCCACTCGGACACTTCACCGTATCTCGTCAAACCAGTTCAGTCTGTCGAGGCGCGCTAATGTAGTCGAAAGCCTTTCTGATGGCAAAGGTTTTTTTCAGAATATTCATGCGGTTAGCCGGTTATGCCTGAGCATGTCCGGCGAGGGGTGGTGATTGTGCCATTCTCAGGCACCGCTGGCGCCTGTCTCAAGGCTTTGTCGCGCCACGCCGCAGGCCGTCTAGGCTTGGGCATGGGGGTAAAGGCTGACTGGGTAGTCAGTCATAGCGCTTTACCGAGCCGGGCGTGGTGGGTAACGTCTGCTGCATTCTTCTATAACAAGCCCTACAAGGAACCGCGTCATGAGTGAGTTGATTGCCTACCACCTCGAAGACGGTATCGCCACCCTGACCTTGAGCAACGGCAAGGTCAACGCCATTTCCCCGGCGGTGGTCAGTGCGTTTAACGAAGCGCTGGACCAGGCCGAGAAGGATCGGGCGGTAGTAGTGATTACCGGCACGCCGGGGATTCTGTCCGGGGGTTACGATTTGAAGGTGATGACCGCCGGCCCCAAAGAAGCAATCGGTCTGGTGACATCGGGCTCGACATTGGCGCGGCGGCTGTTGTCGCACCCGTTCCCCGTGATTGTGGCGTGCCCTGGGCATGCGGTGGCTAAGGGCGCGTTTCTGTTGTTGTCGGCGGATTATCGGATCGGGGTAGAAGGCCCGTTCAGCATCGGCCTGAACGAAGTGATGATCGGCATGACCATGCACCACGCCGGAATCGAGCTGGCACGGGATCGTCTGCGCAAGTCGGCGTTCCATCGCTCGGTGATCAATGCCGAGATGTTCGACCCTCAGGGTGCATTGCAGGCCGGCTTCCTCGATAAAGTGGTCGCCCCGGAAGAACTGCACGCAGCAGCGCTGGAGGCGGCGCGGCAATTGAAGAAGATCAATATGAACGCCCACAAGCACACCAAATTGAAAGTGCGCAAAGCGCTGCTGGAAGCCCTGGACGAGGCAATCATCCAGGATCAGGGCCATATTCTGAGTTAAGCCTAACTGTGCTTATGCCAAAGCCCGACCTTGCGTCGGGCTTTTTCTTACAGCCATATCTGAAGAAGCCTCAGTCGCTCTAGGCTGGGGCCCCTGGCAAATATCGAAATATGCGCTCAAACATCGCCCATCTCCTACTTCTATAGCGCCAATTGCCGAATACAGTGCACAACCGTACACTGCGCCACCTTTTGTTTCGATGGGCCAGGTGGATGCTTTTTCTGTTACGTATGGTGTTGATGGGCCTGCACTTTATAGTGGCTGGTGTGTTGGGTGTGCTGATCGGCGTTTGCCGCCCGTTCAACCCGGATAACAGTCGCTTGTGCGCCCGCCTCTACGCGGTGCCCGCCATGTGGTTGTTGGGGCTGAATGTGAAAGCCGATGTCGACTCGCTGCGGCATAAGCCGGGCACTTGCGTGATTATCGCCAACCATCAGTCCAACTATGACTTGTTCGTGTTCGGTACCGTGGTGCCCCACCGCACCGTGTGCATCGCCAAGAAGAGCCTCAAGTGGGTGCCGCTGTTCGGCCAGTTGTTCTGGCTGGCGGGCAATGTGTTGATCGACCGCGGCAATGCCCACAAAGCGCGCCGCGCCATGCTCACCACCACCGATACGTTGCAACATAAAGACACCTCGATCTGGGTGTTCCCCGAAGGCACGCGCAACCTGGGCAAGGGTCTGCTGCCATTCAAGAAAGGCGCCTTTCATATGGCCATCGCCGCCGGGGTGCCCATCGTGCAGGTGTGCGTCAGCAATTACGTCACCCATATGCAGCTCAATCGCTGGAACAGCGGTGATGTGCTTATACGCTCTCTGCCGCCGATTCCTACCTGCGGCATGACGTCGGATGATATCCCCACCTTGATGCAGGCATGTCAGGCACAAATGGATGCCTGCATCGAGGGCATGGATGCGCAGCTCAACAGGGCCTGATTCCCTTTTCCTTATAGGAGCGAGGGTGCTCGCTCCTACTACGGAACGCCATTCACGCTAAGCTGCCCAACATCTGTCTCCTCTTATAAGAAGTGATCAGCATCATGGGTAGAGTTGTTGCGGCCGCCGTGTATAGCGCCGGAAAGAAAGTCACCGATATCACCCTCGACGAAGGCGCGGCCTGGGCCGCCAAACCCGGGCATTTTGTGTGGATCGGCCTGGAAGAGCCCAACGCCCTGGAATTGGCCAACCTGCAACGCCAGTTCAACCTGCATGAACTGGCCATCGAAGACGCCCTGGAAAAACACAGCCGCCCCAAGCTGGAAACCTTTGGCGACGCGCTGTTTATCGTCACGTATTCGCCGGTGCGCGAGAACGGCAAACTGGTGTTTATCGAAACCCATATCTTCGCCGGCAACGGCTACGTGATTACCGCACGCAACGGTCACTCGGCGTCCTACGGTTTTGTACGTCAGCGCTGTGAGGCGCGACCATTGTTATTGGAGCATGGGGAAGATTTCGTACTCTATGCGCTGCTGGATTTCGTCACGGAAAACTACCAGCCGGTCAGTGAGGCAATCCATGCCGAGATCGATGAGCTGGAGCGCAATGTGCTGTGCAGTTCGTTGAGCGAACGCGATATCCAGAACCTCCACAGCCTGCGCCGCGACGTGCTGCGGCTCAAGCGTCATGTGGCGCCAATGGTAGAGATCAGCCAGGAGCTGCAGAAACTGAGCTTTCCGTTTATCGACAAGAACATGCGTCCGTATTTCCGCGATGTGCAGATCCACGTCACACGGCAGATGGAAGACCTCACCACCCTGCGCGACATTGCCAGCCAGACCATTGAAATCGGGGTGTTGCTGGAGGCGTCGCGCCAGAGTGTAGTGCAGCGCAAATTCGCCGCCTGGGCAGCGATCCTGGCGTTCCCCACCGCAGTGGCGGGGATTTATGGGATGAACTTCCAGAACATGCCCGAGCTGCAATGGCACTACGGCTATTTTGCGGTGCTCGGGCTGATCGCGGTGGGGTGCACCAGCCTGTGGGCCAGCTTCAAGCGGTCGGGATGGCTTTAACCTCGGCTTCGGGCTTGTGCGCCACAAAGCGCATCATCCATTCCGCTACGGTGACGCCATGGTGTTCGCGTGCCAGGCTGGCTACACCGTTTGAGTAGACTTTTTCGCCCAAGGTTGTCTGAAGAATCTCCAGCAACTCGCGCGAATAATCCTGAACAAATTCCGGGTGGCCCTGGAAGCACAGTACCTGATCACCGATGTGGTACGCGGCGAACGGGCAAAACTCGCTGGAGGCAATGACTTTGGCGCCCTCCGGCAAGGTGGTCACCTGGTCCTGATGACTGATCAGCAGCGTCAGTTCAGGCACCTCGGGGCTCATCCACGGCGCCTGGGCATCCAGTGTGTAATCATGAATGCCCATGCCCCAACCTTGAGTAGCGCGCTCGGCTTTACCACCCAGCAATAGCGCCAGCAACTGATGGCCAAAGCAGATGCCCAGCAGTTTATCGCCGCGTTGGTAACGTTCGAGCAAGTAGGTTTTGAGCGTCTGGATCCACGGGTCGGTGCCGAAGGAGTCTGCCTTGCTGCCGGTGACCAGATAGGCGTCAAACTGCTCATCGTCCGGCGGGTACTCCCCGTTCACCACGTTGTACACCACAAACTCGGCAGGGATCGGCTGCTTGGCGAACAGGCGCTTGAACATCTGCCCGTAACCTTGGTACTGATCGATCAAGCCTGGACGCAGGATATCGGTTTCCAGGATGCAGACGCGTAGCGACATAAAAAATACCTGACACGGCGATGGGAATATCGAACACCTCAAGCCTGCCTGCAAACCTACCTGCAAAGCAAGCCCCCGCCACACCTATACGAAACTCTCCCCTCGCGCGGCTTTTTGCAACAACAGTGCCGGCGGCGTGAACCGCTCGCCGTACTGTTCGGCCAAATAGCGGGCGCGAGCGATAAAGTCGTTCAGGCCGTATTGATTGATAAATTGCAATGCGCCGCCACTCCATGCCGCAAAACCGATGCCGAAGATCGAGCCCACGTTGGCGTCCGCCGTGGACATCAACACCCCCTCCTCCACACAGCGCACGGTTTCGATGGCTTGGATAAACAGCAACCGGTCGCGCACGTCCTGCGCCGAGATCCGTTGTTCGGGCCGCTCGAAGCGCTGTTTCAGCTCTGGCCACAGATATTTCTGCCCGCCACTGGGGTACTCATAAAAACCGCCGCCAGCGGCTTTGCCCAGCCGTTTGAATTCATTGACGAGCCGCTCGATCACCGCCGTGGCTGGATGAGCCAGCACCGCCTGACCTTCGGCCAGCAGATCCTTGGCGGTTTGCTGTCGGATATGGCTCATCAGGCTGAGTGAGACTTCATCGGACACAGCCAGCGGCCCCACCGGCATCCCGGCCTTACGCGCCTCAGTCTCGATCAACGGCGCGGCCACGCCCTCGCCAAGCATGGCGATACCTTCATTGGTGAAGGTGGCGAACACCCGTGAGGTGAAGAATCCACGGCTGTCGTTGACCACGATGGGGGTTTTCTTGATCTGCAGTACGAAATCAAAACCACGGGCCAGGGTTTCGTCCGAGGTATGTGCGCCCTTGATGATTTCCACCAACGCCATCTTGTCCACCGGGCTGAAGAAATGCAGACCGATAAATTTGGCGGGGTCCGGCACCGCCGTGGCCAGGCCGGTGATGGGCAAGGTGGAAGTATTGGACGCGATCACCGCATCGGCACCCACCACGCGCTGGGCGGCGGCCGACACCTTGGCCTTGAGTTCACGGTCTTCGAACACTGCTTCGATGATCAGGTCACAGCCGGCCAGGTCGCTGTCGTCCTGGGTGGGAAAAATTCGCGCGAGGATGCTTTCGCGCTGTTCGGCGCTCACTTGCCCACGGCCAAGCTTTTTGTCCAGCAGCGCCGCCGCGTGCGCTTTACCCCTCTCGGCCGCCGCCAGGTTGATGTCTTTGAGCACCACGTCGATCCCCGCGCAGGCGCTGACATAAGCGATACCCGCCCCCATCATGCCCGCGCCGAGTACACCGAGCTTGCGTGTCACATAAGGTGCAATACCTGCGGGGCGCGAACGCCCGGCATTGATGTCATTGAGCTGGAACCAAAAGGTGCCGATCATGTTCTTGGCCACTTGTCCGGTGACCAATTCAGTGAAATAGCGGGTTTCGATCAGGTGAGCCATGTCGACATCCACCTGAGCGCCTTCCACAGCGGCACAGAGGATTTTCTCCGGCGCCGGGAAACAGCCCTGGGTTTTGCTGCGCAGGATCGACGGCGCAATCGCCAGCATCTGCGCGACCTTGGGGTGCGACGGCGTGCCGCCGGGGATCTGATAACCCTTGTTGTCCCAGGGTTGTCTGGCCTCGGGGTTGGCAAGAATCCAGGCGCGGGCCTGGGCCAGCATCGCGTCGCGGTCCGTGGCCAGCGCATGGATCAAACCGGCTTGCAATGCTTGTTGCGGGCGTACTTTTTTACCTTCCAGCAAATACGGCAGGGCTTTTTCCAAGCCCAATAAACGCACCATACGCACCACGCCCCCTCCTCCGGGCAGCAGACCCAAGGTGACTTCCGGCAACCCCAGTTGCACCGATGGCTCGTCCAGCGCGATACGGTAATGGCAGGCCAGGCAAATCTCCCAGCCACCGCCCAGCGCCGCACCATTGATGGCGGCCACCACCGGCCTGCCAAGGGCCTCCAGGCGACGCAACTGCGCCTTGAGCACTCGCACGCCGTCGTAGAACGCCTTGGCATCGGCCTTGTCGACGGCGATCAACTCGTTGAGGTCTCCACCGGCGAAAAAAGTCTTCTTGGCCGACGTGATAACCACACCGGCGATGTGGTCCTTTTCCTCTTCAAGACGTGCGACGGTGGCGGCCATGGCCTCGCGGTATACGGCATTCATGGTGTTGGCACTCTGGCCAGGCAGGTCAAGGGTCAGCACCACGATCTGGTCCTGGCCTTTTTCGTAACGAATGGCATCGGTCATAACTAATTCCTTGGGCTCAGAGACGTTCGATCACAGTGGCGATGCCCATGCCACCGCCGACACACAGGGTGGCCAGGCCATAGCGCAGCTGGCGTGCCTCTAATTCGTCGAGCAAAGTACCGAGAATCGCACAGCCGGTGGCGCCCAACGGGTGGCCCATGGCGATCGAACCGCCATTGACGTTGACCCGCGCGGGGTCGATACCCATGTCCTTGATGAACTTGAGCACCACCGAGGCGAAGGCTTCGTTGACTTCGAACAAGTCGATGTCTTCCACGCGCAAACCGGCCTTGACCAAGGCTTTGCGGGTGGCCGGCGCGGGACCGGTGAGCATAATGGTGGGGTCGGTGCTGGTCACCGCAGTGGCAACAATCCGCGCCCGTGGGTGCAAGCCCAGCTCACGGCCCTTGGCCTCTGAGCCGATCAGCATCAACGCGGCACCGTCGACGATGCCGGAACTGTTGCCCGGTGTGTGCACATGCTGGATCCGCTCCACATGGCTGTAGACCCGCAACGCGGTGGCGTCGAAGCCCATCTGCCCGATCATCTCGAAACTGGGCTTGAGCTGGCCGAGCCCTTGGAGGGTGGACTCGGCGCGGATAAATTCGTCGTGATCCAGCAGCACAATGCCATTTTGGTCCTGCACTGCGATCAACGACTTATTGAAGGAACCGTCCGCGCGGGCCCTGGCTGCTTTCTGTTGGGAGTGTAAGGCAAAGGTATCGACGTCCTCGCGGGTGAAACCTTCCAACGTTGCGATCAAGTCCGCGCCAACACCCTGGGGGGTGAAATGGCTGTGCAGATTGGTCTGCGGGTCCAGAACCCAGGCGCCGCCGTCGCTGCCCATGGGCACGCGGGACATGGACTCGACGCCGCCCACCACCACCAAGTCTTCGAAGCCGGAGCGCACTTTCATCGCGCCCAGGTTGACCGCCTCCAGGCCTGAGGCGCAGAAGCGGTTGATCTGCACGCCGGCGACGCTGATGGCCCAGTCGGCGACCAGTGCGGCAGTCTTGGCGATATCCGCGCCTTGGTCACCGATCGGGGTGACGCAGCCGAGCACGATGTCATCCACCTGCTGGGTGTCGAGGTCGTTGCGTTGCGCCAGCGCCGTAAGCAACCCGGCGGCCAGGTTGACCGGTTTGACACTGTGCAAGGCGCCGTCGGCCTTGCCCTTGCCCCTGGGTGTGCGTATGGCATCAAAGATCAAAGCTTGGGTCATGACGTCCTCGAACCGCGTGCGTGTGTGCCCTTACCTTAAGCCCGATTGACACGGTTTCAATGACGGATGCGCTCATTGCCTTTGACCCTCATGCTCGGACGAACGGTAGGTGCCTAAGCTAATTGCCGGATTAATCGTTTTAGCTGTCTAGCCAAGGCATTGGCGCCAAGATGGCGTTATGCCTCATGTCGTTTTAAGCGCGAATTCGTATTAGCTGATACGAAATGGATCTAAGCCACGAAGAACGAGGGCTCTAAGGTTCAATCAGTAAGACGTTGCTGCCGGGTTTTGCCGGAGCGGCTGTAAGAAAAGCGACACGTCATAGCGCCATACTGGACGACCACGGCACGCATTTGACGCTCAGGAATAACAACAAAAGGCAGTCAGCCATGTTCAAGCATTCGAAAGTACGTCAGGCGGGACTTATTCTCTTCGCCACCACATTGATACTGATCCTACCCAACCTCACCAAGGTGATTGGGTGACCCTTCAGCCCCCGAATTCTGGGCATTTATCGCATCAGGATTGCAGCTTTTGGCAGCACCTGCCGGGACTTCGCCGTGCGCGATCCTATGGCAGGGGCTGTCTTTTTACGCGCGGTTTTCCGGTATCGTGAGCGCTTTCGCCATTTCTTATTACCGGGCCTTCCTCTTGAAACCGATCTTCGCCCTTCTCCTCGTGCTGTTTGCCCTGCCGGTCACGGCGGCGTCCCTGACCATCGAACTCGACCACGCCAGCAAGACCTGGCAGAGCGCCGACCTGCTCAAGCATCCGGCTGCGCAAACTGTGCATATCGTTGATGACGTTTCCTACAAGCGCACCATGACGTATCGCGCAGTGCCGCTGGCGCTACTCCTGCCGGGTCTTAAGCCGGAACACCATGTGCAAGCCGTTGCACTGGATGGCTTCGCCGCCGAGCTGAGCGCTGGCCCACTGCTGCAAACCCACGGTGCCCGCGCCTGGCTGGCCGTGGAAGACCCCGCGCAGCCATGGCCGGCACTGGCCGACGGCAAGCCTAGCGCAGGTCCGTTCTATCTGGTGTGGACCGACCCACAGGCCGGGCCTATCAGCCCCGAACAGTGGCCATTCCAAATTTCCAGCATCAAACAGTTGAAAACCGTGGCGGAGCGCTTTCCCGCCCTCCTACCCGACCCGAAACTCGCAGCCGATGACCCGATCAATCAGGGTTTTGCACTGTTCCAGAAAAACTGCCTGGCGTGCCATCGCCTCAATGGCGCGGGGGATGCGCAGGTGGGACCGGACCTGAATATTCCCTTCAACCCTACGGAATATTTCGCCGCCGATTTCCTCAAGCGCTACATCCGTGATCCGCAAAGCCTACGGCATTGGCCACAGGCAAAAATGCCCGCGTTCACCGCCAGCGTGTTGCCGGACCATGAACTGGACCTGCTGGTGGGCTATCTGAAGCACATGGCGGGGCGTAAGCAGCCGTAAAGCTCAGCGCTCACCTTCGTTTGGCGGGTGAGCTTCACGGTGGAGGCTGGTTATTGCTGCTGGACTGAAATGACCGGCATCGGCGCCACGGATACTTTGGCGTGCATCTGTTCATGCCCGCCACCCCGGCGCATGCCGCGTACCGGGCAGGCATCGAGATAATCCAGGCCCACGGCCAGTTTCAAGTGGCGTTCCGGACGTGCCAGACGGTTGGTCACGTCGAAGCTGTACCAGGCGTCGTCAAGCCAGGCTTCGGCCCAGGCGTGGCTGGCCAAGTGACTGCTGTCTTCGCTGTACAAATACCCCGACACATATCGCGCAGGAATCCCCAGGCTGCGCGCGCAAGCCAGGAACACATGGGCATGGTCCTGGCATACCCCCGCACGGCCAGCGAAAGCATGAGCGGCGCAGGTGTCGACTTCAGTGGCGCCAGGCGTGTAGACCATGGTTTCGTTGAGTGCGTGCATCAAATCAATCAGGGCGCTGCGGTCGCGCCGTTGGCCGCACTGCTGCTGGGCGAACCCGCGCAGGGCTTCATCGGCCTCGGTCAGGCGAGTGCCGCGCAGGAATGGATAGGCCGACTGTTGCTCGTGCTCGGCCTCGCGCAACTCATCGATATCCACCTGACCACGGGCGCCGATGATGATGGCGTCGTGGGGCTCATCCAGGGTCAGCACATGCAGGATATTGCCGAACGGGTCGACCTGCGCGCGCACCGGGCGCGGCAGATCCAGTTGCCAGCTGAGCACATGCTGGCGCTCGCTGTCGTGGGGCGTGAGGCGCAGGTACTGGATGCTGGCGCGCACTTGGTCTTCATAGTGGTAGGTGGTTTCGTGGCTGATGGAAAGTCTCATGCCGCCTCCAAGTAGGAATGGTAGATGGCATCGCCCAATTGGCGGACCAGGGGGATAAAGTCGGTCAGCCAGGCATGCAGGCCTTCTTCAAGGATTTCATCGATGGCGGTGAAGCGCAGGCGCGCATCCATCTCGGCGGCCAGGCGCTGCGCCGGGCGGCCATTGAGGCCCGGTAGGCTGGCGAGGATCTGGTCGATCTCTTCGCTGCACGCACGCAGCGAGCGCGGTACATCGGCGCGCAACAGCAGCAACTGCGCCACTTGCCGGGCACCGGGGGCGTCGCGATAGATTTCGGTGTAAGCCTCGAACGAGGACAAAGCACGCAGCAACGCGCTCCACTGGTAGTAGGCGTGAGCCGTACCATCGGTGACCGCGTCGGCGTGGTCGCCGGCCATTTCATAGCGCGCATCCAATAGACGAAGCGTGTTGTCGGCGCGCTCGATAAAGGTCCCCAAGCGAATGAAACGAAATGCGTCATTACGCATGATGGTGCCGTAGGTCGCGCCACGGAACAGGTGGGAGCGCTCCTTGACCCACTCGCAGAAACGGCTCATGCCATAACGGCTCAGGCCTTGCTGGGCGATATCGCGAATGTCCAGCCAAGTGGCATTGATGTTTTCCCACATGTCTGCGGTGATTCGCCCACGCACCGCATGGGCGCTGGCCCGCGCTGCGCCCAGGCAACTGTAGATACTGGCGGGGTTTGCTGCGTCCAGGGCAAAGAAGTGCAGCAGGCGCTCGGCGTGCAACTGGCCGTGGCGCTCGTGGTAATCCTCCAGGGTGCCGGTGATCAACAACGGCATCGCCAGTTCATGCAGGCCATCGCCGCGTCCGTCCTGGGGCATCAGCGACAGCGAATAACTCACGTCGAGCATGCGCGCGAGGTTTTCCGCACGCTCCAGGTAGCGCGACATCCAATACAGATCCGAAGCAGTTCGACTCAACATGGCATCAGTCCTCCACCACCCAGGTGTCTTTGGTGCCGCCGCCCTGGGACGAGTTGACCACCAGCGAGCCTTCGCGCAGGGCCACACGAGTCAGGCCGCCGGGGACCACACGCGTCTCCTTGCCGGACAGCACAAACGGGCGCAGGTCGATATGGCGCGGGGCAATACCGTTTTCCACAAAGGTCGGGCACGTGGATAGACACAGCGTGGGCTGGGCGATATAGGCATGGGGCTTGGCCATGATGCGCGCGCGAAAGGCCTCGATCTGCGCCGCCGTGGAGGCCGGGCCGACCAGCATGCCGTAGCCGCCGGAGCCTTGGGTCTCCTTGACCACCAACTGCGGCAGGTTAGCCAGTACGTGGGATAACTCGTCAGGCTTACGGCATTGAAAGGTCGGAACGTTCTGCAGGATCGGCTCTTCATCCAGGTAAAAGCGGATCATCTCGGTGACGAAGGGGTACACCGACTTGTCATCCGCGACGCCTGTACCGATGGCATTGGCCAGCACCACATTGCCCGAACGATAGGCAGCCAACAGGCCGGGCACTCCGAGCATGGACTCCGGGTTGAAGGCCAAGGGGTCGAGGAACGCGTCGTCGAGACGGCGATAAATCACATCCACCGCTTTGGGGCCGTCGGTGGTGCGCATAAATACACGGTCATCGCGCACGAACAGGTCGGCGCCTTCAACCAGTTCCACGCCCATTTCCCGGGCGAGAAACGCATGTTCGAAAAACGCGCTGTTGAATCGGCCCGGGGTCAGCACCACCACGCTGGGGTTATCCAGGGGGCTGGCGCTTTTTAGGGTATCGAGCAGCAGGTTGGGGTAATGATCGATCGGCGCAATGCGCTGGGCGGCGAACAGTTCGGGGAACAGGCGCATCATCATCTTGCGGTCTTCAAGCATGTAGCTGACACCGCTGGGTGTACGCAGGTTGTCTTCCAGCACGTAGTAAGTGCCGTCGCCATCGCGTACGAGATCGACCCCGGCGATGTGGGCATACAGATTGCCGTGCAAGTTCAGGCCCTGCATTGCCAATTGGTATTGCTCGTTGGCCAGCACCTGTTCGGCGGGAATGATCCCCGCTTTGATGATGCGTTGCTCGTGGTAAAGGTCAGCGAGAAACATATTCAACGCCTTGACCCGCTGAATACAGCCACGCTCGATAGTCCGCCATTCACTGGCCGGTATGCTGCGGGGGATGGTGTCGAAAGGGATCAGGCGCTCGGTGCCCTGTTCGTCCCCGTACAGGGTGAAGGTGATCCCGGCGCGGTGAAACAGCAAATCGGCTTCGCGCCGGCGCTGGGCCAGCAGTTCATCAGGGGTTTGGGCCAACCAGCGGGCGAACTCGCGGTAATGGGGGCGGACCTGCCCTGCCCCGTCGTACATTTCGTCGTAATAAGTGCGGATCATGCCGTACTCCTTGTCACCCGGACGCAAGAACCATCGCAAGGCCCGTGCCATCGGCATAAACACTTAAAAATCAGTGAGTTGAATAGACCCAGGCAGTTAATCGCACCTTCCTGGTGCGTCGAATGCCTGGTGTGTCGTGGCGCGCTTCATCGTAATGCGGGCTTTGACTATCAAGAGCATAGTCAGAGTTGATTTCACTGGCCCGCCATAGCTGCGGATAATCGCCACCATCTGCTGAACAGACCTTCAGCGCTCCGCTCTTCCCTTCGGCCACCCTACTTGGGTGGCTTTTTTTTGGTGCATGAAAAGAGCCCGCAAGTTCCGCCGGGGTTCGCGCCGGCGCAAACAAAATCGGCCGACCCGAAGGTCAGCCGATACGCTGCGTTGCTAACGATGTGGAAGACGCACAATTACATCGGCCGGCCCCGCACCTCCTGCTTGACGCCCCAGCCCTCGATAATGCCGCCCAAGGGCTCGACCACTGCTTCAAAGTCTTGCTCGAAGTCTCCTATGCCGTCGTAGGTTGCAGACATGATCTTGCTCAGTTCCAAGTACCAGGCGCCATCATCGCGCGCGCTGACCTGAGCGTTCAGGGATTCGCCACGAAATTCGCCCGCTGCTCTGCGCGCCCGTTCTTCGTCCGGGAAAATCGCGTAGAACTCAATGGGATGAAACCGTGAAAAATCGAAACCGCCTTCTTTCATGCGGCGCAGAACGTGGGTGCTGATGTCTTCTTGATAGGCTGTGCTCATGAAAAGTGCTCCTCAATACGATGGATAGACTTTCCGTGCTTCCCGAAGCCCGCGCCTTACTGGCACGGGAACTACGGCAATGGTTTCACCGCTGGAAAACAAGCATGTAGCTGACAAGACCAGACCTTAGCGATTCATTCGCTGATCTCGTTTGCAGAGTAGCGCGAAGCAATCGCCTCCACCAGAGGCGCTTGGGTGGAGGACAGGGAATATTCAGGCGGCGGGAGAAATGTCGAGAATCTGGATACTGTTCTGGTCTTTGAGGATCTTGACCGTCGGCTCTGGCTTGCGCCCCTCAAGGTCATTGAGGTCGAGTTCGGCGGCGACCGGCACCAGTTTGCTGCGAATCATATGCGCAGCGTCTTCGAGGCTGGGCTTTTGTTCGCAGGTGAACTGCTCTACGGATTTTTCGCCGTGATCATCAACGAAGGTAATTTGCCACGTTTGCATCGGTGCCTCCTCGATAAAACCCGTGTGTGGGCTCACCTTTATCTGGACCTTGGGGGTTCGCCAAACGTTCCACCCAAGGCAGGAAGCACCCGATCAATCGCGCTTATTTTTCCGCGCGGGCTTTGAGCGCCTTGAGGGTGTTGAACGGCGCGTCGACCACGAACTTGTTGGCCAGCCACGAAGGCACGCTGCCGCCTGGCTCGGTGTGCACCTGGTAGGTCACTTCGGTTTCGTTAGCGCCCTTTGGCACCAGTTTCCAGAAACCTTCGACCTGGGCCACACGTACGAAGCCTTTTTCCTCAGGCTTGTAAGTCGGCACGCCTTCCAGCTTGCGGGTCACGCTACCGTCAGCCGCTTTGGTGGAGGTGACGTGGGTATAAGAGTCACGCGGCGTCACAGGCCATGGCGTGTTGAACTGGGTGTAGGTCCAGGCCTCGTCGCCTTTGCTGTCGATCAGCTTTTGCGACTTGCACTCATGAATCCAGGCACATGCGCCAACCACGTCCTCTTGGATAGCGACGATCTTGGCCACGGGCGCCTTGATCACCGTTACACCGCGATACGCCTTGTATTTGGAGCCGGCAACTTCGCTCAGGGATACCTTGATGCCGTCGTCGTCTTTGGCGGTCACCCATTCTTCAGCCTGGGCGGTGGCCGCAAATAACACGGTAAAGCCGCACACCACAGCCATTCGTTTCAGCGAACCCATTGTTGTATTCCTTATTGTTCAAGTTCCGAGAGTAAAGCCCATCAAGCCGCCGTCATCTGTTCCCACCAGCCGATCAAACGGATCGCATCGGCCTGGTCGGTGCCGCACACCTCGATATCAGCCTTGAAATCACTGCACACCGCCGGCCGTTCCGGCTGGCCGAACAGTTGACACAGCAATTCGACAGACAGGTGCATACAGCGTTCACCCGCCGGCTTGCCATTGGGCATGCCGGGCAACGGCGAACTGATGGAGGGGGCGATGCAGCAAGCGCCACAGCCTTCACGGCATTTCATGACCAGCAGGTCCTCGACGACTCAATAGGATGGCCGGGCTAGAGTACGCCCTTAAACAGCCGTTTTAAAATGGTCCAACAGCGGTTTTTCACACAAAAAGAAAGTGACTGACCAGTCTGCGACAGATGGTCGAAACGTCGAGTCACTTGGTAGGAAAAGTTTACTGCTTGAATTCGAAATCCAGCGCCGCGCCCTCAACATCACGCCGCTCTTCGTTGCGCAATTGCAGGCGCATTTCGTTGCTGAGCAGGCGACCGTTAATCTGGAAAGCGCTATTGTCGGTGGGCTTCTCAGCGAACATCGGCGGCAGCAACGGCACGCTCTTGGGCTGGGGCATGGTGCCCAGCGGCTGCAAGTGCCTGACCATGTCCGAAGGCAATGACAGGTCCAACTGGGCCGGCGGCAGTTTGGTCTCGGCCACTTCGTGGGCAGACTTGGCCTTTTTGGCCGCCGCGCGTTTCTTGGCGGCGTTTTTCTTCACAGAAGCGGCCGTCTTAGCCGGCGCCGGCTTAGTGTTCTGTGCGCTCGCCGCGGGCTTGCTTTCGCTCACGGGAGTCGCCGCCAGCAGCGTGGGGACGTTACACAGGCTTAACAGGCCAATCACCAAAACAGCTCGGAACATCGAGGTCATATCGCCTACAGCATTAACGGCAGAAGGCCACATGCTCGCCTGTTGAGGGCAACATGACAAGCTCGGTGATTAGCCAGCTATCGGCAATGTGCCCATTGTGTATGTCGGCCGTGCCTTAAAATCCGGCGGCGGTCTCCTGGCACAACTGACTGGCCAGCATCCCCAAGGTCATCAACGCCCGCTCTGCCTCGCGGTTCCACGGCGTACCGCAGTTAAGCCGGATGCAGTGGTTGAACTGCTCGGTGTTACTGAAGATCAACCCGGGCGCGATGCTGATGCCCTGCTGCAAGGCACGCACATGCAGTTCCTGGGTATTGACCCGTCCGGGCAAACTGACCCACAGGATAAAACCGCCAGTGGGACGGGTCATCTGTGTGCCTTCCGGAAAATACTGCTGCACCGCCAGTTGGAAGGCACTGAGGTTCTTGCGGTATTCCTGGCGGATGTAGCGCAAATGCCTGTCATAACCGCCGTTCTCCAGGTATGCCGCCACGCCCATTTGGGTCACGCTACAGGCCGAGTGGGTGCTGAACATCTGCAAACGTTGGATTTCCTGCTGGTACTTGCCGGCAATCATCCAACCGATACGCACGCCGGGGGATAAGGTTTTGGAGAAGCTGGAGCAATAGATCACCCGGTCCAGGCGGTCATAGGCTTTGAGGGCCTTGGTGCGGCCCAGCTCGAACATCAGCTCGCCGTAGATATCGTCCTCGACGATCTGGATATCGAAATCCGAAGCCAACCGCAGCAGGTGTTTCTGCCGCTCCTCAGGCATGGTGCCACCCAAGGGATTACTCAGCCGCGTGGTGAGCACCAGCGCCTTGATCGACCATTGGTTGGCCGCCAGTTGCAGGGCTTCCAGGCTCATGCCGGTGGCCGGGTCGCTGGGGATCTCAATGACCTTCAGGCCCAGCAGGTCCGCCAGTTGCAGCAGGCCGTAATAAGTGGGGGATTCCGCCGCGATCAGGTCGCCGGGGCGGGTCAGCACACGCAGTGACATCTGCAACGCATCGACGCACCCGTGGGTGATCACCACTTCGGAAGGGTCTACCACCACGCCGGCATCGCGCATGCGGATCGCCACCTGGCGGCGCAACGGCTCGAAGCCGGGGCTGAACATATAGCTGAATGCCCGCGGGCTCTGGAAACGCGTGACCTTGGCCAATTGCTGATGCAGGGCGCGCACCGGCAGGTAGTCGACGCTCGGCACCGCAGCGCCCAACGGGAACACACCTTCGCGGCGCGACTCGCCCAAAACCTGCTGGATAATGCTGCTGCGCGTGACCAGCCCCGGGCGCTCCACCCGTGCGATATCCGGCGTGGGCGCGGTGAGCGCGGGGGTTTGATGCACGTAGTAACCGGACTGCGGTCGCGCCCTGATCAGCCCCTGGTCCTCCAGGTTGGCATAGGCTTGCAATACCGTGGCGTGGCTCACATTGAGCTGGGAACTCATCTTACGTACCGAAGGCACGCGTTCGCCCGGTTGATAGACACCACGCCGGATATCCTCAGCCAGTTGCTGAGCGATACGTTGGTACAGCAAGAGATTGGTCATGTCGCAGCACTCGATTTCACGGGCATTTTATTTTTGTGTGAAACATACCGGCACAGTTTAGAAGTGTACGGGGACAGTTGCCACAATAGTCGAGCACGACGGGCAGTGATAGCAAAAACTGTAAGGGTGGCGCTGAGGATATTCAGGCTCGTGCAAAAAAAATGTGGGTAGGGGTTTGCCCCCATCCCACATTTTTAACCAGCGTAAGGCTTTAGCGGGCGGCGCCCAGTTGGCCCTTGGCATCGGAAAACACGATTTCTACGCGACGGTTCTGCGCGCGGCCGCGCTCGGAAGCGTTAGCTTCCACCGGGTACTGGTCGCCATAGCCTTCGACCTGAATGCGCTTTTCGTCGATGCCCAGGTCTACCAGCACATCAGCTACCGATTGCGCGCGGTCACGGGACAGTTTGAGGTTTTCCTGCTCGCCACCGGTACTGTCGGTGTAACCCTCGATGCGCACCACGCGCTTGGGGTTCAGTTGCAGAAATTGCACGATCTTGAGCACGGTGCGGTTGGCCGAGTTTTTCAGTTCCGCCTCGCCGGTGTCGAACAGCACATCGCCCAGGGTCATCACCAGGCCCCGATCGGTCTGGGTGGTAGCCAGGCTGGCGATCTGCTCTTCGAGCCATTTGCCCTGTTGCTGCACGCTGCTCAGTTTGCTTTCGCGTAGGGCTAGTTGCAGGCGCTGACGTTCCAGTTCGAGCTTGGCGCCGCGTTCTTCATTGAGTGCCTGTTCGGTGTGTTCGCGGGCGATGGCGCTGTAGCGCTGGCTCAAGTAGGCGTAGTGCACGACGTCGGCGCCGCTGCCCCAGTAGCTGGACAAGCGATCGGCGCGGGCCAGGGATTCACCCGCGCGAATCACGTCCTTGGGCGCGATGCGCAACACATTGGCGTCTTCCTTGACCTTCTGAAAGTCGCTCCCCGCCTGTTGCAAGGCCTGCTCGCCACTCGGGTGGCTGGCACATCCGCCCAGCAACGCGCTGCCTAGCAGCACTGCGCAGCTCACACCTCGGATCATCGGGCTCATTGGGCGTCTCCCAATTGCAATTGCTTGCGCAGGCGCGTGATACGGGTATTGAGCACGTTCAGTTGTTCCTGGCTCTTGCGAGTCAGCACTTTGGCTTCGGCCAGCCGCGCATCCAGCTCGGCCTGTTCGGCTTGCATGCGCGCATCCTTGAAGGATTGCTCGGCCATATCGGCCTTGGCCTGGGCGAATTTGTCCTCGGCCAGCTTCAACTCGGGGGATTCATCGGCATTGGCGCCGACGGCACTGGCCTGTTCCAGGGCTTGCTGGGTGAGGCGTATTTGTTCATTCGGCGCAGGATCGGCTGCACATCCCGCCAGAGCGACAACGGCGAGGGCCGCGAAAAGAGGTCGAAGAGTCACTGAAAATCCCTACTTTGTTGGGGTGCCGACAGATTGTTGCAGTTGCGCCTTCCAGCGCTCGATATTGCGCTGCAGAGCGGCTTGTACCCCATCGGACCCGGCCAATTCTGTCATCTTTTTGGCCAGCTGTCCGCGCAGCCATGGATCATTGCAGGCCGAGTTGTGGGAAATCGCCAGGTACAGGCCAGGTTGATCGACGGGCACATCACGGGCGACCAGGTCGCTGCTCATACCCAGCGACTGCGCCATGGCGGTGCCGGAATAGCGACCGGCCAGCACATATTCCACCTCCCCCAGCAACAACTTTTGAAACGCAGGCGTCAACGTGGGAAAGCGTTGCAGGGTCAGTTGCTGATTGGCGAAGGTTTCAAATTCACGGCTTAGGCGCGCACGCTCGGAAATGGCGCCTTTATGACCGTGAAGATCGGCGGCCGTGGCATAGGCCAGCGCCGAATCCTTGCGCGTCCAGACCAGATAATCGGTCTGCATCAGGGCCGGATGGATATAGTCGAAGTGGTCCAGCTCCGCCAGATTAAGCGGTGCATCGGCCAGCATATCCATGCGTCCGCTGCGTGCTTCATCCGAAGCCAGGGTGCGCTTGCCGCCGTAGAGCAGGTCGATTTTCAGCCCCAGGTCACTGGCGACTTGCTGCAACACATCGGCAGTGGCACCGATCAGGTGCGTGGGGTCCTGCGGGTCGCGCCATAAGAGCGGCGGTGCATCCGGGCTGCCGGTAATCACCAGACGATCACATTTACCGGCAGCCAGCGACAGGGTCGGCAGCAACAGTGTGATACCCAGCAGTGCGGTCCAAGGGCGCAGGTCCATGGCACGGTTCTCCAATTTTCAAAAAAGCCGGGCATAAAAAAGCCCGGTCATACGACCGGGCCCTTTATAAGTGAAGCGACTGGATTAGACCAGCTTCTCCAACTCAGGTACGGCTTCGAACAAGTCCGCTACCAGACCGTAATCGGCTACCTGGAAGATCGGTGCTTCTTCGTCCTTGTTGATCGCGACGATCACTTTGGAGTCCTTCATACCGGCCAAATGCTGGATCGCGCCGGAGATACCGACGGCGATGTACAGCTGTGGCGCAACGATCTTGCCGGTCTGGCCGACCTGCATATCGTTGGGTACGAAACCTGCGTCGACGGCCGCGCGGGAAGCGCCAACCGCAGCACCCAGCTTGTCGGCCAGGGCGTACAGGTGCTTGAAGTTGTCCCCATTCTGCATGCCACGCCCGCCAGAAACGACGATCTTGGCAGCGGTCAGTTCAGGACGGTCGGACTTGGCCAGTTCTTCGTTGACGAAGCTGGACGTGCCGGCGTCGTGGGCAGCCGCAACCGCTTCAACAGCGGCCGAACCACCTTCGGCGGCGACCGGGTCGAAACCGGTGGCACGCACGGTGATCACTTTGATCGCAGCGCTCGATTGCACGGTGGCAATGGCGTTACCGGCATAGATTGGGCGCTTGAAGGTGTCAGCGCTTTCGACCGAGATGATCTCGGAAATCTGGTCAACGTCCAGCTGCGCGGCAACCCGTGGCAGGATGTTTTTGCCGTTGGAGGTGGCGGCGGCCAGGATGTGGCTGTAGCCCTTGCCCAACTCGGCGACCAGCGGCGCAACGTTTTCTGGCAGCTGGTGCGCGTAGGCGGCGTTGTCAGCGTTCAGAACCTTGCTCACACCGGCGATTTTTGCAGCGGCTTCAGCCACGGCGCCCGCGCCCTGGCCGGCGACCAGTACGTGAATGTCGCCACCGATCTTAGCGGCGGCAGCCACGGTGTTCAGGGTGGCCGGAGCCAGCACCTTGTTGTCGTGTTCGGCGATTACCAAGATAGTCATGTTCAGATTACCTTCGCTTCGTTTTTCAGTTTCTCGACCAGTTCGGCCACCGACTTGACCTTGATGCCCGCGCTGCGTGCAGCCGGCGCTTCGACTTTAACGGTCTTGTTGGTGGAGGCGGTGGAAACGCCCAAGGCATCCGGAGTCAGCGACTCAAGCGGCTTTTTCTTGGCTTTCATAATGTTTGGCAGGGACGCGTAGCGCGGCTCGTTCAAACGCAGGTCGGTGGTGACGATGGCCGGCAGTTTCAGGGAAACCGTCTGGGCGCCGCCGTCGATTTCGCGGGTCACAGCAACGCTGTCGCCGCTTACTTCGACCTTGGAAGCGAAGGTGCCCTGGCCGTAACCGGTCAGTGCAGCCAGCATCTGGCCGGTCTGGTTGTTGTCGCTGTCGATAGCTTGTTTGCCGAGGATCACCAGCTGAGGCTGTTCCTTATCGACAACGGCTTTGAGCAACTTGGCCACGGCCAGGGAGGTAAGGTCCTCGGCAGACTCGACCAGGATGGCGCGGTCCGCGCCCAGGGCCAGGGCAGTGCGCAACTGCTCTTGAGCGGTGGTTGGGCCGATGGACACCACGACGATTTCAGTCGCAACGCCTTTCTCTTTCAGACGCACTGCTTCTTCAACAGCGATCTCGCAGAAAGGGTTCATCGACATTTTGACGTTAGCAAGATCGACGCCGGAATTGTCCGCCTTGACGCGAACTTTCACGTTGTAATCGACAACGCGTTTGACAGCTACAAGAACCTTCATGGATTCCTCGTTACTCTCCGGTGAAAAGAAAGTCGCCTAGGCGAACCTGGCGGTTGATGCTCATCGGCACACAAGGGCACCTCCAAAAACCTCAGCAGCGGCAAACCGACGCAAGTGACGACCGTTCGTCAGGGGTGACTGGGAGGTCATTCTTAATCGCGGCGTGTAGACTGCGTGCCATTCTTTGCACGCGTACCTGCCGTTTCTACCGTTGCGTTGCTTTTGGACGTGCTCTTGAAACCCGCTGTCTGCCTACGGTAAGCGCAAAACCGACCGTATCTTGACCGGAACGCCTATTCTGGTCAATACGGCAAAATGGTCAGTCATAAGCCGCGTTGCTTTGATTTACCTAGCCTGCGGGCAATTCAAACAAACGTTTGTATTGGACGCTGACAGTGGTCTATATATAATGCGCCACCTAGAGAGAACGGTGGGTCTTACCGTTGCTGTAAGACGATGCCGAACCTCCATCCATTAGAAAAAAAGCCTGTTGAGCCTTGAGTAGGAGATAGCCTGTGGAACGCGAATACATGGAATTCGACGTGGTCATCGTCGGCGCTGGCCCGGCTGGCCTGTCCGCCGCCTGCCGACTGAAGCAGAAGGCCGCCGAAGCCGGTAAGGAAATCAGCGTCTGCGTGGTCGAGAAAGGCTCTGAAGTCGGCGCCCATATCCTCTCCGGTGCCGTGTTCGAACCACGCGCCCTGAACGAACTGTTCCCGGACTGGAAAGAACTCGGCGCCCCACTCAACACCCCCGTGGTGCGCGACGACATCTATGTACTGCGCAGCAGCGATACCTCGACCAAGGTGCCTGACTTCTTTGTGCCCAAGACCATGCACAACGAAGGCAACTACATTATTTCCCTGGGCAATCTATGCCGCTGGCTGGCCCAGCAGGCCGAGAACCTCGGCGTGGAAGTCTACCCAGGCTTCGCCGCCCAGGAAGCGCTGTTCGACGAAAACGGCGTGGTGCGCGGGATCATCACCGGCGACCTCGGCGTCGACCGCGAAGGCAAGCCGAAAGACGGCGTCTATACCCCCGGCATGGAACTGCGCGGCAAGTACACGCTGTTCGCCGAGGGCTGCCGTGGCCACATCGGCAAGCAACTGATCCAGCGTTTCAAGCTGGACAGCGATGCCGACGCCCAGCACTACGGTATCGGTCTCAAGGAAATCTGGGAAATCGACCCGGCCAAGCATCAGCCAGGCCTTGTGGTGCACACCGCCGGTTGGCCGCTGGATATCATGAGCAACGAGAACACCGGTGGCTCGTTCCTTTATCACTTGGAAAACAACCAGGTGGTCGTCGGCCTGATCGTTGACCTGTCCTACAGCAACACCTTCCTGTCGCCGTTCGATGAGTTCCAGCGCCTCAAGCATCACCCGGTGCTGGCCCAGTACCTGGAAGGCGGCAAGCGCATCAGCTACGGTGCTCGTGCACTGGCCAAGGGCGGCATTAATTCGCTGCCGAAAATGGTCTTCAAGGGTGGCGCGCTGATCGGCTGCGACCTGGGCACCATGAACGTGGCCAAGATCAAAGGCAGCCACACCGCCATGAAGTCCGGCATGCTCGCCGCTGACGCCGTGGCCGAGCGTCTGTTCGCCGAGTCCGAAGGCGGTGACGAGTTGACCAACTACGTCGACAGTTTCAAAGCCAGCTGGCTGTACGAAGAACTGTTCGCCAGCCGCAACTTCGGCCCGGCGATGCACAAGTTCGGCCCGATCATCGGTGCCGGCTTCAACTGGTTCGACCAGAACATCCTGGGCGGCAAAATGCCGTTCACCCTGCACGACACCAAGCCGGACTACGCCTGCCTTAAGCTGGCCAAGGACTGCCAGAAGATCGACTACCCCAAGCTCGACGGCAAACTGAGCTTCGATAAACTCAGCTCGGTGTTCATCTCCGGTACCAACCACGAAGAAGAACAGCCGTGCCACTTGAAGCTCAAAGACCCAAGCATCCCGATCGGCACCAACCTGCCGCTCTACGATGAACCGGCGCAACGCTACTGCCCGGCCGGCGTGTATGAAGTGATCACCCAGGAAGACGGCGAGAAGCGCTTCCAGATCAACGCCCAGAACTGCGTGCACTGCAAGACCTGCGACATCAAGGACCCTTCGCAGAACATCACCTGGGTCACGCCGGAAGGCGCTGGCGGGCCGACTTACCCGAATATGTAAGCCAGCGAAGGCTCCCACATGGGAGCCTTTTTTATAGTCAACATCAGTCCTGTGTGGAAGGGAGCAAGCCCGCCTACCACCTTTGGATTGTGTCTTCGCCTGAACTCACTACGCCGCACGCTCTTCACCCGGATTGCGCAAAAAGTAGCGCTTATATTCCCGGCTGAACTGCGACGTACTCTGATACCCCACGCTGTGCGCCGCCTGCGCCACGCCCATGCCGTCCACCAGCAGCAACTGCTGCGCCTTCAACAACCGCAAACGCTTGAGGTACTGCACGGGCGACAACAACGTGCAGCGCTTGAAGTGCTCGTGAAAGGTCGACGCGCTCATGTGCGCAAAGCCGGCCAACGTCTCGATATTCAGCGGCTCGGCGTAATGGGCATGCAGATGATTTAACGAAGTGGCGATGCGCGAGAATTGCCCCTGTTGCTCCACCAATGCGCGCAGCACATCGGCCTGAGGCCCGCGCAAGGCGGTGAACAGCAATTCGCGCACCCGCGACGGGCCGATGATCCGGCTTTCCAGCGGATCGTGCAGGCACTGCAACAGTCGCTCGACGCAACCTCGCATCGCGTCGTCGAGCACCACCGAACTCATCGACGCCAATGTCTGCGCAGTGGGCGGTGGTCCGGCCTGAATACCCATGGCCATGACCAGCTCGCCAAGCACCACGCGGTCGATCCCCACCGTCACCCCCAGCAACGGCGCGCCGGGCGCCATGGCAAAGGTCTCGCACTCGAACGGCACCGGCATCGCCTGGATCAAGTAATGCCCGGCGCCGTACTCCAGCGTACGCGGGCCCAGGTACGCGACTTTGCTGCCCTGGGCCACGAACATCAGGCTCGGCTCGTAGATCTGCGGGCCGCGTGCCACATCACAACTGGCACGCAAAACCTGTACGCCAGGCAAGTGGGTCGGGGAGAAACCGTCACGGGTCGTGAGGCCCTCGATCAAGGAAACCAACGTGGCGTTGGCGTCGAGATGGCGGGTCAATAGCATAAAAGCAGTTCTCGGGAGTTTTCAGATCTGAGCATCAGCAAGCTTCAAGCCTCAAGCTGCAAGAGAGCGCGCAGTTTATAGCTTGCGGCTTGTAGCTTGCTGCTTTTAGCTGCTCCCCCGGAGCTTTAGGCATAAGACTCGGAGCAATCGCCATGGCCGCCAACCAAGTCGATGGGGACAATGGCCCGCCTCACTTGTCATTGTTTTTGCGAGGTTCTCTGCATGTACACCGCCATCGGTTACGCCGCCCAGTCGGCCACCACTCCCCTCGCCCCCATGAGTTTCCAACGTCGCAGCCCACGGGCCGACGACGTGGCCATCGAGATTCTGTACTGCGGCGTGTGCCACTCTGACATTCACCAGGCGCGCAACGAGTGGGGCATCGCCGTCTACCCGCTGATGCCCGGCCACGAGATCGTCGGCAAAGTCACCGCCGTGGGCGCCAGCGTCACCGCGCACAAAGTCGGCGACCTGGTGGGCGTGGGCTGCATGGTCGATTCGTGCCGCCAGTGCCAGGCTTGCCAGTCGGACCTGGAGCAATACTGCCTTGAAGGCCCGACCATGACCTACGCCACCCCCGACCGCGTGGACGGTAGCAACACCATGGGCGGCTACTCCGACAGCATCGTGGTCAGCGAACATTTTGTGGTGAAGATCCCGGCCAAGCTCGACCTGGCCAGCGCTGCGCCGATCCTGTGCGCGGGCATCACCACCTACTCACCGCTCAAACACTACGGGGTCAAGGCTGGCGACAAAGTCGGGATTCTCGGCATGGGTGGCCTGGGCCACATGGGCATCAAGTTCGCCAAGGCCATGGGCGCGGAAGTGACGCTGTTTACCCGTTCCGCGAGCAAGGCCGAAGAAGGTCGCCGCCAGGGCGCCGATCATGTGATCGTGTCCACCGATGCCGAGCAAATGAAAGCCGCCGCCGGGCACTTCGACTTCCTGCTGGACACCATCCCGGTGCAGCACGACCTGAACCCCTACCTCGATACCCTGCGTTTTGACGGCGTGCATATTCTGGTGGGCCTGATCGAGCCGGTGGACCCGCCCGTCAATGCCGCCAAACTGGTGCTGGGGCGCAAAGTGCTGGCCGGTTCGTTGATCGGCGGTATTGCTGAAACCCAGGAAGTCCTGGATTTCTGTGCCGAGCATGGCATCACCTGCGATATCGAAATGCTCGACATCCGCCAAATCAACGAGGCTTACACCCGCATGATCGCCGGCGATGTGAAGTACCGCTTTGTCATCGACATGGCGACCCTCAAGGTCTGATCAGGCCTTCGCGCCCAACTCCGCCGACAGCCGTGCTGCAACCTGTTTGATCACAGGGATCAGCTCGGCCATTTTTTCCAGCGGCATGTAGGGCACGGTACTGGCGATGCTGATGCCGGCGACGATCCGCCGGCTGGCATCGCGCACCGGTGCGGCCACGCAACGGATCGACGGTTCGTTGTCTTCCAGATCGAACGCATAACCGCCCGCCACGTACTCGTGCATGCGTTGCTCGAACTGCGCCCAGGATTGCTCAGGATGGTGGGGCCACTGCAGATTCTTCCCGCCTGCTGGCAGGCTGGCGTCGTACAAGCGTTGCCATTCCTGTACCGAATCATCCAGCAACATCGCCTTGCCCACCCCGGTACGCGCCAACGGCATGCGATGGCCGACCCGCGAGCGCATTTCCGGGCCGTAGCGGCCAGGGTTCTTGTGTAGGTAAAGCACATCGTCGTGTTCGCGGATGGCCAAGTGGATGGTGTCGCCGGTCAGCGCCGATAGTTCGTCCAGGTACGGCACCGCCAGGGTGACCAGCGGCAACTCTTCGCGCGCCTGGAACCCCAACTCGATCAACTTCGGCCCCAGCAGGTAACCGACTTGCGGCACCACACGCAGGTAACGCTCGTCCACCAGGCAACTGGCCAGGCGGTGGGTGGTGCTGCGAGTGGTGCCGATGCGCTTGGCGATCTCTTTCAGATCCCGCGCACCCGCCGCCACCGCCTGCACCACCCCCAGGCCACGCAACAGGGTCTGGGTGCCGGTGGGGGCGGCGTCTTTGACGGGGGTGTGGGCGTTTTCCTGCATATCGGGCCTATTGGGAAGTACGAAAACGGGCGCCATTATGGCAAATACCCGAGGGCAACACAGTGCGGATATCTATGTAGGGGGCTTTGCCCGATGGCTGTGGGTCAGTTTGAACATCCGGGTCTGACACACCGCTATCGGGGGCAAGCCCCCTCCCACCTTTTGATTTCACATGACCAAGGCTCAGCGTTGTTTCATGGGCTCGATCACCGCTGCCAGCACCAGCATCGATCCCCCTCCCAGCTTTTGATTTCACATGACCAGGGCTCATCGCTGTTTCATGGGCTCGATCACCGCTGTCAGCAACAACATCGAACAGCCTTACTGTGGGAGGGGGCTTGCCCCCGATTG
>NZ_JBHGZU010000079.1:0-275 GCF_042610415.1 Pseudomonas sp. MD330_10 | reverse complement strand
ACACGCCAGCATGGCGAAGGCCGCTTCGGGAATCATCGGCAGGTAGATCAGCACGCGATCCCCACGCTTGACGCCCAGCGCCTGCAGGCTGGCCGCCATGCGGTTGACCTCGCGATGGAGCTGGCGGTACGTGTACGTGGTCTCGATGCCGGTTTCGGTGGAGACATACACCAGTGCGGCCTGCTCACCGCGCGTGGTCAGATGCCGGTCGACGGCGTTGTGGCACAGGTTGGTGCGCCCGCCGACGAACCAGCGCGCAAACGGCAGGCGCGACT
>NZ_JBHGZU010000078.1:0-276 GCF_042610415.1 Pseudomonas sp. MD330_10 | reverse complement strand
GTGCCTGTTTCGGGGAAAACCCCGAACGGCGATGCGGCGGCTTCTGCGGATAAAACCGTCACTAACGGCTGCCCCGTATCGATGGTCACCGGCGAGGAATTGCTGACCCTGACTGACGGTGTTCTGGATGGGGTGTTGCCGTTCGAGTGGACGCGCCTGTATCGCACCAGCGCGGTGGAAGTCGACGTTGGGCTGGGGTTTGGCTGGAGCCATGGGCTGGCGCAGCGGCTGCTGGTTTCAGGCGATTCGGTGGTCTGGACCGACCATGAAAATCGC
>NZ_JBHGZU010000077.1:0-277 GCF_042610415.1 Pseudomonas sp. MD330_10 | reverse complement strand
CTCCTTGCCCAAACCATGGGGATGGGCGTGCAACAGGCGGGTGAGGACATCTCTCTCAAGGTTCTTATCGACGTTCATGCGTACCTCTTCATGGGAAAATGATCGGGTGTTCGTCTCTCGTGCGATGAATCAAGGTGCAGTTTGTTTCGGCGCGCCCGGCAGGTTAGAGTCGTCGCCTTTGTTGACCTTGGGCTCATCGACCGACGGGCCCATCTTGCCGTTACCTACCGCAGCCGGTGACTGGCGCTGGGTGTCATGGCCTTGAGTGTGCGGGTCG
>NZ_JBHGZU010000076.1:0-278 GCF_042610415.1 Pseudomonas sp. MD330_10 | reverse complement strand
AGATCGCCCGTGCGCTCGTGCAGTTCGGCTAGCCGGACCAAAGCCATGAAGTGCGTCTGGTCGACCGCCAGTGCGCCGAGCAGCGCCCGTTCCTCTCCCGCGACATCGCCCGCCTCGCGATAGGCCTTGGCAAGGTTCATCTGCAATTCCGGCGCGCGCGGGTCCGCGGCAATGGCCCGATCGAAGAAGGCGGCGGCTGACGCAAAGTCCCGGCGACCGAGCGCATCCATGCCGAGTGCGTTCAGGGCAAGCGGCTGTTCGCCCGCGCGATCCAGCAG
>NZ_JBHGZU010000075.1:0-278 GCF_042610415.1 Pseudomonas sp. MD330_10 | reverse complement strand
CTTGCCCCCGATAGCGGTGGTTCAGTTAAAAATACTCAGGCTGACACACAGCAATCGGGGGCAAGCCCCCTCCCACACTGATCACCTTGAGCCGCTTGGGCCGGGTTACCGGACCTGGCGCCGAATCCCGAGCCCGCCGCCCCTTAATCTCAGGACTTGAAGAAAATCAAACTGTGGGAGGGGGCTTGCCCCCGATAGCGGTGATGAAGTGCGCCCCAAAAGTTGGACAGTAATTGTCTAGGCTACAGCGGAACGGGCTCTGTACTCTACAGGGCTCA
>NZ_JBHGZU010000074.1:0-281 GCF_042610415.1 Pseudomonas sp. MD330_10 | reverse complement strand
CACATAACCGTGACCCCAGCAGATCAGCGGTTTGGGGTAGGTGTGCAAACGGTAATCGAGTCGATATTCGGCGGCACAAAACTGCGCGCCCAGGGCGGGTACTTCGCCCGGGTGCTCAAGGCACGCCTGGGCCAGGCTGCGTACCTCGCCACCGGCACAGAACGCCTTGGCGCCAGTGCCGCGCAGCAACACGCAGACGATTTGCGGGTATTTGGCCCAGGCCTCCAGGCGGTCGCCGAGGGCCAGGATCATCGGCAGGGAGAGGGCGTTGAGCGACTTTT
>NZ_JBHGZU010000073.1:0-282 GCF_042610415.1 Pseudomonas sp. MD330_10 | reverse complement strand
AGTTGGCAGAAGACAACCTGAAAAGCCACGAACGCATTTTTGACCAAATCAAATTGCGCACCAGCCGTTGCGTCGGAAGAATGGCGGACATGGACCATGCCGAAGCCCGTCTGGCCCAAGCGCGCAACAACTTGCTGACCGAACAGACCAACCTCGATGACGCCAAAGCAAACTACATGAGCGCCGTCGGTCAAGAACCCGACGAGCTGGAGAAGCCCCAAGGATTTGTCGCCTTGATGCCTGCCAGCCTGGAAGAAGCACGCCGGCAGATGGTTGAGAGCA
>NZ_JBHGZU010000072.1:0-284 GCF_042610415.1 Pseudomonas sp. MD330_10 | reverse complement strand
ACCTCCTGCACCGCAGCCTCGGAAACCTGCAGATGGCCAACGTGGGCAAGACAGTCTGGTCCGTCGTACTCGCCTCGCTAGCCGGGTCGTTGACCATGCTCGCGGTCGACCGGGTCCTCGGATTCGATCAACTCACCGAGCGTTTCGGCGGACCCGGCTCGATGGTTCGCGTCGCCGTCGGCGGCATCCTGATGCTCGCGATCACCTTCACGATTCTCTACTTCAAGAAGGTTCCGGAAGTCCTGTCGGTAACGGTTGCGGTCTCCCGCAAGATTCGTTCACTG